>CAZBZG010000020.1:0-28266 GCA_964496245.1 uncultured Planctomycetaceae bacterium
AGAAGAAGACCGCATTCGACCCGAAGAAGAAAGATACTGACGGAGACAACACCGATGATGCTGAGGAGGATGAGGATGGGGCTACAGCCGATGCACCTGCAGCCCATACCGCCAGGGGTGACGGGTTGACCGCCTTTGAGGAGTACCGCGGCTTTGTGCGCTTGGTGGGCGCGAACCGGCAGTTTGCCCGCCTCAACGATGCCCAGTCAGTAGCTCCAGGCGGAGCCAGGCCCACAGGAGGCCCAGCCCGTAAGGATGTATTCGTCATTGAGTACAATGACCCGAGCAGTAGGGGGATCTTCACAAGTAACGCTTCAAGGGTACATCAGTTGGGGACCGTCTTCCACCTGCTGGATTGGAGCGATTTTCACTCAAGAACGAAACTGGTTGATGTTAATGGAGATCGAAACCAGAGAGGAGCACTCATCAGGAATGTGCGCCTTCCCGGAAATACGATTGGTAACGCTGGGGCGCTACGTATGGATTCCAGCTATATTCGGCTGGATTTGAACGCGATGGCTGGCAACGCCACCTTAAGGGCAAATGTCTTGGCTCATGAAATTGGCCATCGCTTTGACCTATTCCACTGGGTAACACGCGTTCCGAACGCCCAAGCTCAGATCGATCCGGCGAACCGCAGACTGCTGCGTGTGTTGGTGCGTGTAAATGAGCAATGGCAATTCGTTGCTCCCAGAGGCAGAGGTTTTATTGACTGGCTCCTTGCTCCATTTATCGACAGAAGAGTTGTGACATATGAGCCGGAGGCAATACTCGCAGGCTGGAACAGAACGTCGGTAATCGCCCAAGAGCGCGTGGCCCGAGTTGACCGCATGCTGTCGCCAGCACATCCTGGATTTGAAATCCATCGAATCCGCTTTCGTCGCGCCCTGGACCCAACAGTCACAATTGCCGGTAATGGCGTCCATGGCGTGCGGTTCTTTAGCAATAGACTCATGTCCTATATTGCAAATGCCCTTGGGGTTCAACCCCTAACGCAACGGAATAGTCGTTTTGTCGAGATACGAAGTACGGAAAGGGGGCGGCATGACTAGGGCGGCGACTGAGGTAGTGGAGCTAACCTGCGTTAGGGCGGAAGACACGCAATGCGGCCTGAGGTGTCCGTCTGCGCAACTTGCCGATACGACAAAGCGACGTGCACTTGGCTTTGCTTGCGCAATGCTCATCATGGCAGAGTGTGTCTCGGCTGCAGCGGCAGATCAACAGCCAGAAGACAAGATGCCCTCGGAGCGTGAAATCAAACAGATATTCAAGGTGAGCGAGAAAGTTTTCAAGGAAGCCGAAAAGAAACGGTCGGCTATTAGAGAAGCCTTCTCTTTGAAGGCTCGCGTTGACCAGCCACTATTCTTGGGTGAGCCATTCATTGTCAATGTTGAATTGGCCAATAAGACGCAACATCCAGCACAAGTGCCTGACTCATTTCGTCGCGATGTGCGCTTCAGGAGGCCAAGATGGCTTTCCGGGGAAATCGTGAGATTTGAGGACGACGCTATTGACTTTGACATTCGCCTTCATGAGGGGGGTAGAAGAGGCGTGGACATGGCAGAACGAGTGGTCGCATTTGTGCCTCGGGGTAAGCCTGCCACGGATGATGTCGCGTACTTAAGAGATATGCCGAAATCTCTTGATGAACTGCAGGGCCTAAAGCGTGTTATTCATTTGTATTGTCCCGACCCTTTCGGATCTGGCGAGTACCAATTCGTTGTTCAGGTCCCCCCACTCGATGATATTGAGCATACCGTGGAATTGATCTCACCGACGCCGGTAGCCAACACGGTGGTTCTTCATGAGAAGAACGGGCTTAAGTTTCTCGCGTGGGTTACAAGGTACAAGGGGCGAAGCTATTTATTTGCAAAAGCTCTTCCACTGAAGATGTTGGATGCCTACTTATCCTTGGCCTCCGTTCCTATGAAGAGAAGCTCAGACACGGAACTCTTCTTCTTCCAAAGTACCGAGGCCAAGACAGGCGAGATTGCTGGCGACAAAGGTCAACGCGGGGATCCCGCCCCGGGTGCTGCAGAAGATGCTGGCAAGCCAGCGAATGGCGAGCAGGAGCGGATGTCTTTGGGTATCTACAATAGGCGGGTTTACGCTACTCGTGATCGTATAGAAATACGTGCAATGTCCGCAAACAGCGAATACGGGGCGATGGTGATCTATTTCGCGACAAATAAAGATCCCGAACGACAACGGTTCTTGGCATTGGTGCATCCTTTCACGGGAGAAATCCAACTGAAAGAACTTGAAAGGGCAACAAGAGTCGAGGTTGCCTCGGCCCAGATGGACGTAGGTTGGGGCGACAAGGAGAACAACGTAGTCCGAGTCAGCTTTCGTGGGAAAGGGGATGGTCCCTCCGTGATGTTTGACAGGTCGGTGGTGGAGAAGCGCATCAACTGTTCTTGGCGAGTGGAATCAGTTGATGTCAATCAGTAGATAGGATGCCTACAGTGACCTGAGGGATGATGCGTCAAGAGTGCAGAGCAGTCTCGTTGGTATACGGTAGTAGTTCGGTCGCTTCTATCCACAATGGGTCAGCACATCTCGGGCTCTTGACGCTGCCATCTTGGGGGAAACGTCCGACAATTGTTGGTGCCTCGCAGAGAACGCGCGTCCAACCATTTGATACTGTGAGACTTGTAGATCGATTGTGCTGTTAGATCTGTGGGTCAAGACCGATACGGGGCCACAAAGACGACCGGGTGGGGCTGGGACGGGTGTAGCGGGGCGCCGGGTGCTGCCAGCAGCCTGCGGGTGCTTGCGAGGCTGCGTTCCGCTTACCGGATCTTGCGGCCCTTGCCGGAATCCGTGATCTCGACGAGCGCGCGCGGGTAGGGTTCGAAGAAGACCTGGCTGGCGAGGTATTCCTCGGAAAACCGCACGATCCAGCTCTTGAGCACCCCCACGGGTACGCTCAAGGGCACCTGCGCGTTGCGGTACTGCTCGAGCGTGTCCAGGAAGAAGGCCTTCTCCTCTGCGCCCAGCTCTTCGGAGAAGTAGCCCATGCCGTGCATGAGCACGTTGATGGCGGACGTGAACTTGGGCGCGCGCGCGAACGCGCGGCCGAGTTCGGTGCGGTAGGCGGGCACGAGCTCGTCGAGCGGAATCTTTTTTTCGTTGGCCACGATCCGTCCCAGAGCCTTGAGGCTTTTCTGGCTGTAGGCCATGAGGAGGAGCTTGTGCTCGGTGTGGAATCGCACCAGGTCCCGCATGCGGCCCGCCTCTGTGGCGTTGCGAAACCGCGCCAGCGTGAAGAGCTTGGTCAGCCAGTGCTCGCGGATGGAGAAGTTGTGCAACCGTCCCTCGTCCTCGATGGGGAGATCCGGGAACCGGTCCTGCACGGCGCGGCCGAAGAACCCGGCCGTGCGGCCGGCCGGGGTTTTGGCCTCCGGGTTCGGGTAGAGTTTGACGTTGCTGATGCCGCAGGATGGGGACTTGTACTTGAGGATGAAGCCGTCGACCGTGTCGATGGCGTCGAGAAAGGTCTGCACGAAGGCGGTCATCTTGTCGGTCACGTCCCGGCCGGTCTCGGGCTGGACGAGCCGCTCGCCTTCCGCGCCGCGCACGATGCGGATGGGCTTGCGCGGGCAGCCCAAGCCGATCTCGACCTCCGGACAGGTCGTCTGGAACGTCACGTGGTCCTCGAGGCTGTCGACGAACGCGTCGCTGACGGCGATGCCGTTCCATCGGCAGGCCTCGAAGCCGAGGCACTTGCTGGCAACCACCACGGGACGTACGGTTTGTTCGGTCACGCGTGCTCCTCCGGGTAGATGCCTGTTCGGCGCGGCGCTCCGAACGCGGCGTCTCAAGCGCGAAACGCTTTCCGCACCGCCTGCAGGGTCTTGGGGTGGGTCAGCAGCTTGACCGCAGAGATGGCGAGGCCCGTTCCCGCCTGGATCGCTGCGGTGTAGGCGTAGGGCCGGTCGGCCAGCTCCAGGAAGTCGCGCGTGTGCAGCGCCACTGCTTCGCGGTTCTTGGGCACGATGCCAAAATAGGGGTGGGCCGCAGGGATGATCTGGCTGACGTTGGCCAGGTCCAGCGACCCCCGGCCTTCGCATCCGTCGCCCTGGCGCAGGCGAATGCCGGCGGTCTCGTAGCCGGTCAGCACCACCTGATCGAGCGCGCGGTTGATGCGAAAGGCGCGGTACATGTGCTTGTCCCATTTCACCGTCACCCGGCCGCCCACGGCCTTGGCTGCCGAGCGGCAGCAGGCGGCCACACGCTTGCGGAGCGTTCCGAGGTAGCCTTCGTCCAGGCTCCGCACGCCGATGCGGATCTGGGCGCGTTCGGGGATCACGTTCTCCGCTTCGCCGCCGTGGGTGATGATGCCGTGGATGCGCGCGTCTTCGCGCAGGTGCTGGCGGAGCGCGTTCACGCTGTTGAAGAACAGGATGGCCGCGTCCAGGGCGTTGATGCCGGCTTCGGGCGCGCCTGCCGCGTGCGCGGCCTTGCCATGGAACGTGGCCGTGAACCGGCGGTTGGCTGTGCAGCCCACGGTGATCTTGTTCTCCACCGAGGGGTGGGTCATGATGGCCGCGTCGAGGTGTTGGAAGGCGCCGGCCGCCACCATGGCCGCCTTGCCGGCTGTGGTCTCCTCGGCCGGCGTGCCGATGAGTTCGAACTGCCCCGGCAGCCGGCCGCAGGCGGCCACGCCCGCTGCCGCCGTGAGCGCGGCCGTGCTGATCAGATTGTGCCCGCACCCGTGCCCCAGGCCGGCCAGGGCGTCGTACTCGGCCAGCACGGCGATCCGGGGCTTCTGCCTTCCGCCCTTGAGCACCGCCCGGAACGCTGTCTCCAGCCCCGCGTAGGGGCGCGTGATCGCGAAGCCGAGGTCGTCCAGGTACGCGGTGAGCCGGTCGCAGGCCCGGTATTCCTGATACCCCTCCTCGGGGTGTGCGTGGATGAATCGCCCGATCTCGATGATGCGTCTTCGCTCGGCCGCGATGCCGGCGCGGAGGCGGTTCAGGCGGGACTTGGGGATCATGCGTTTCCTCCGAATCCAGGCGCGGTGACGTGCGGCTGCGTCACGCCCACGCAGTCTCGCGCGACCGTGTCGGTTGAGGCTGGAACTTCGGATTCTGGCCCAGGAAGTAGCAGGGGTTGTTGTAGAACACGGTTTCGATGTCCTCTTCGCGGTGTCCGCGCCGGCGCATCTCGAAGATGGCGTCGTGGAGCGTGCCCGGATCCGACGGCCCCCAGTCGCCTGAGGCGTCGACCACCAGGCGCTCCAGCCCGTAGCGCTCGATCGTGTCGATCACGCGCGGCGGGCTGTTCTTGGTCACGGGGTAGATGGTCATCCCCGCCCAGAAGCCGGCCTCCAGCACGGGCCGGACCGTGTGCTCCTCCATGTGGTCGAAGAGCACCCGTTCCCGGGCGATGTCGGACCGGTTCCTGAGCACATCGAGCAGCATGCCAACGCCCTTCTGCTTGTCGGCGAGGTGCGGCGTGTGGATCCAGACGAGCTGCTTGCGCTGCACGGCCACGTCGATCTGGAGCTCGAAGGTCGTGAGCTCGTTGCGGGTGTTCTTGTTCAGCCCGATCTCGCCGATGCCCAGGCACGTGGGCTTGTCCAGGAACTCGGGGAGGTATTCGATCACCTCCTTGGAGAAGGCCACGTCCTCCGCTTCCTTGGGGTTCATGCCCACCCAGCAGTAGTGCTGGATGCAGTACTGGGCCGCGCGTGTGGGTTCGAACGTGGAGATGTGCGTGAAGTAGTCGTGGAACGCCTGCGGGCTCGTGCGGTCGTACCCGGACCAGAACGCAGGTTCGCACGCAGCCACGCAGTGCATGCGCACCATGCGCTCGTAGTCCTGGGTGGTGCGCGCGATCATGTGGATGTGCGGTTCGATGACTTTCATGGGGAGCTCCCTTCTCTCTGTTGCAGACGCCACCGCCTGCGGACGCGCTCCTTCGTGCTCGCAGTCGTGCTCGTGCCAATACGCGGCATCAGCTGTCTGGGTTCGCACTGCGCTCGCGCGTACGACTCCGGCCACGAGCAGGACGAAGAACCGCCTGCCCCTCACGCAATACTCTAGGCCTTTGGCTGGATCCTGGCAAGGGGTTTCGCTTGACCGGGTCGCGGCCCGCGCATACGCTTCTACGGGGAAGAGCGTTCCTCTCGGAAATGGAGTTCGGATGATCTACGCAGCCGTGGCCGTGGGGTACCTGCTCGGCTCCATCCCCGTGGGCCTGCTCGTGGGCTGGGTCGCGGGCAGGGACGTGCGGCGCGAGGGGTCGGGCAACATCGGGTTCACCAACGTGCTGCGCGTTTGCGGGCTCGGCTGGGGCCTGCCCGTGCTGCTGCTCGACCTCGCCAAGGGTTTCGCCCCCGCGTTCTGGGTCGCGCCCGCGCTGGTGGACCGGACGGACGCGCTGCCGGCCGTGCTCGCGGGTCTGGCCGCCATCCTGGGGCACAACTTCCCGGTCTGGCTCCGCTTCCGGGGCGGCAAGGGCGTGGCCACGAGCGCGGGCGCGGTGCTGGCGCTCCTGCCCCAAGCCTTTGGCGTGGCCCTGGTCGCGTGGGCAGTGATGGTGGGGATTACGCGATACGTGTCCGTGGGTTCCATGAGCGCGGGCGTGGCGCTCGTGGTCGCGCACTTCGTCCTGTCGCCCGCGCCCTTTGCTGCGGACGCCCTGCCGCTCACCGTGCTCGCCGTGGTGCTCTGCGCGCTCGTGATCGTCCGGCACAAAGGCAACATCCAGCGCCTGTGCGCCGGAACCGAGAACCGCATCGGCGCCCCGCCGCAGACCGGCGAGACGGATCCGCTCGCCCATCCTTCCGAAGGGAGCCGCGATGCCTGAGACCCGCCCCTCCATCACCATCCTCGGCGATGGCGGGTGGGGCACGGCCATCAGTACGGTGCTCGCGGAGAAGGGCCGCTCCTGCGTGATGTGGGGCCACGACCCGGCGTATCTCGAGGAGATGACCGAGACCCGCGAGAACCGGCAGTTCCTGCCCGGCGTGAAGATCCCCGCTACGGTGACGTTCGACCCCGACCTGGGCCGGGCGCTCGCGGACGCGACATTCGTGATCGTGGCCATTCCCACCCAGTACCTGCGCGCTTCGCTCGAAGCCAACCCCCCGCAGCTCGCGCAAGGGACGGGCGTGGTCTCGCTCACCAAGGGGATCGAACAGGAGACACTCCTGCGGCCGAGCGAGATCGTAGGAGAGACTCTGGGCGCGAAGCGCGTGGCTGTGCTCTCCGGGCCGAGCCATGCCGAGGAGGTGGCCCGGAAGCTCCCCACCACCGTGGTGGTCGCGTGTCACGACCAGGCCTTTGCCAGGACCGTGCAGGAAACGCTCATGACCGCGGCGCTGCGTGTCTATACCTCGACCGATGTGCTGGGCGTGGAACTCGGCGGTGCGCTCAAGAACGTGATCGCACTCGCCGGCGGCATCTCGGCCGGACTGGAGCTCGGGGACAATGCCCTGGCCGCGCTGCTCACGCGCGGGCTTGCGGAGATCACGCGCCTCGGCGTGGCCCTGGGCGCGGAAGCCCGCACGTTCTCGGGCCTCTCGGGCCTGGGCGATCTCGTGGTCACTGCTGGCAGCCAGCACAGCCGCAACCGTTCGGTGGGCGTGGCCCTCGGCCAGGGCAACAAGCTCGCCGACATCCTGGCCCAGCGCCAGACCGTGGCCGAAGGCGTATCCACGGCTGCGGCCGCTTCGGCCCTCGCCCGCAAGGCCGGGGTGGAGATGCCCATCGTCGAACAGGTCGTGGATGTGCTCTACTTTGACAAGGATCCGCGCCAGGCGGTCGCGGATCTCATGACCCGGGAAGGCAAAGCCGAATGACGTGCCCGCGTGCCGTGGAAGACGCCTGCGGCCGGTACCCGCTCGATCCGAAGCGACTGACCCTGGTCGCGCTCTCCAACGGCGGTACGGGCGCCACGCGCGCGATCGCCACGCATCGGGAGCTCTTCTCGCGCGCGGTCCTGATCTCCGCCGCACTCGAGCAGGATCCCATCTGGAGAGGCCGCAGCGCAGGCGCGTGGGAGGGGCTGCCCGTGCTCGTGATCCACGGCGAGGCGGACCGGCGCATCCCTGTTGCGAACATCCGCCGGCGCGCGGCCGAGCTCGAGCGGGGGGGGCTCACCTCACCACGTGGTTCGTCCCCGGAGCCGATCACTTCCTCTTCTTCGCTCGGCGCGAGGCTGTGCTGCAGCGGATCGCGGAGTGGATGGAAGAGACGGACAGCGAACGCGCCGGGCCAGGGCAAGCGGCCGCAGACGCGTCACCGGCCCGCGTTCCGTAGCACGCCGTCGGACAGCACGGGCACCACATCGTACACGTTCGCCCGCAGGCAGGCGTGCAGATCCTCGGCACGGTAGTTGGGGTTGGCGGGGTCGGTGAACTTCTGCCCTTCCGGATGCGCGCAGATTTGCTTGAACATGTCCGTGGGATCCGGCCAGAAGCCGGTGAGGCCCAGTTCCATGAACTGCGCGCACAGGTTGTCCTCGGGCGAGGGCACTTCTGCGCACACGCCGAGCGCGACGAACGAGACGACCTGGTGCGGGTGGGATCGGACATACTCGATCACCGCCTGGGCGTTGGCAAAGCAGCCGACGAGCACTTCCTCCGCATGCGCGGCCGCGGCGAGGAGGCCGCGCGTGCCCGCCGAGGTGGTGAGAATCACGGTCTGGCCGGTGAAGTCCCGTTCTTCGGCTTCGGCCGGGGAGTTGCCGAGTTCGAATCCCGCGGGCGGCAGGCCTTCCCGTTCGCCAGCCAGGATCCAGTCCGGGTGTTCGGTCTTGCGCGCGCGGGCCTCGTCGACTTCCGCTACAGGCACCACGGCTTCGGCCCCGCGGTTGAAGAGGCTGACGATGTGCGAACCCGCCCGGAACACGTCGATCACCACGGCCAGGCCCTGGGCGTGGTGCGCGCCTTGGATGAGCTGGAGATGATGGACCTGCATGGGGCTTCCCCTCCATCGGCACAAGAACCCGAGGGTCGCTGTCGGCATCCGAATCGGTATCGGGATCGTTGTTGCGGCGACGTTTCAATCCCGATCCCGATTTCGAGGACGGCGCGAGCGTGCGAGGCGTGCCGTGCGCCTACTCGCCGAACGTCTCCTTGACCCACTCGACCGAGGCGTCCCAGTTGGCGGCCACCGCGTCCCAGTCGACTTCCATGGGCTTGACCGTGGCGGGGGTGGCTACGCGCGGGGTGAAGTCTTCGCCCGCCTCGACGGCCGGGTTCACCGGGATCTGCGCAGACGGGCTGTTGGCCAGCGCGAGCTCGACCTCGGGGCTGAGCAGAAACTCCACGAGTTTGCGCGCGTTCTGCGGATGCGGGCAGTGCTTGAGAATGGACAGCGTGTTCGGGAAGAAGAGCGTGCCCGCCTGGTCCTTGGCGCCATCCAGGTACACGATCTCCACGGGTTTGCCGCCCTCTTGTTCGATGATCGCGTCGTCGGTATCCGTGAAGCCCATGACGAGCGCGCCCGAGGCCACGTTCTGCGCGGACTGCTTGTTGCCGCCCACGACCTGGAGGTAGCCGCCGCTGGCGAGGTCCTCGAGGATCTCCTTGTGCGATTTGGCGTCACCGGACGCGTTCTGCTGGGCGCGCGTGTAGACCACGGCCGCCCAAGTGGCGGTGGAGCCGAAGAGCGGTTTGGCGATGCCGATCTTTCCCTTCCATTCCGGATTGAGAAGATCGCCGAGCGTTTCGGGCATGTCCGCGGGCTTCACGGCGTCGGTGTTGACCAGCAGCACGCGGGCCCGCGCTGCAAACCCCGTCCAGCAGCCGTCGGGGTCGCGGAACGCGTTTGGGAAGCCTTGCGCGGCCTCGGGCCGGTAGGACGCGAGCAGGCCCTTCTGCTTGAGCCGGAGGGTGCCCACGATCTCGTTGTTCCAGAAGACGTCGCAGACCGGGTGTTCGGCCTCGTTGACGAGCCGGTTGATCAGGCCGATGGTCTTGGTGCTCTCCGCATCGTACTTGGCGCGCACGCGGATGCCCGTCTTCTCCTCGAACCGCTTGAGGATGCGCTGGGAGAACTCCATGTCCAATGCGGTGTAGCAGACGACTTCCGCGGTCCCCTCCGCGGGTTGGCCGGGCAGGCCCGGAGGGGCCGGCGGCTGGCCGCTGCGCATGAGATAGATGAAGACCGCGATCGCGATGAAGAGCACGAGAATGATCCCACCGAGGCGTCCTGTCATGCCATTCCTTTCATGCAAGATCTGCTGCGATGGCTGCACCGAGGCGTCCTACCCGGAACGCGGGTTCTCTTCCTCGTACACGACGCCTCATGGTGCGGACGTTCCCGCGTTCGCGCAAGCGAAAAATGGGGCCTGCTTCAGAAGCGCAGCATGTAGTCCAGGCACGCTTGCCTGGGGCGGAGCCCGTGAGGCGGTGCACAGGCAGCCGTGCCTGTGCGATTTCCGTGTTGACAGGTCGCGCGGGACGGTTTAGCATGCATGTCTCGTGGAGGGAAACCGCATGGCAGAGCTGCCGGAACATTATGGCGACGACCGGATGGTGGCGCTCGTGCGCGATCCGTCCAATCTCTTCATCTACTGGGACCTCGAAGACGGCGCCCGGCGCGCGCTCGAAGGCGAGCTCGGTGCTGAGGCGTTGGACCGGAGCGCATGGGTTCTGCGCATCGTCAACCTGGATACGGGCGGGTCCCGGGACATCCCCATCGACCTGGGTGCCCGGAATTGGTATGTGGCGGTCGAGGCCGGGTGCGCCTACGAGGTCTCCCTCGGTCTCGTGGATCCGGACGGAGCGTTTCACCGTGTGCTGGCGCAGGGACCGGTGCGCACGCCGCCGCTCTCCTACAGCCGGTTCTTCGACACGCAGTGGATGATCCCCGAAGAGGAATACCTCAAGCTGCTGGCTCTGGGATGGACGGGGTTCCTGGGCAGTTCCGCCACGAGCGGTTTTCTGCCGCGGGAGACAGACACGCCCCGAACGGCCGAGGCCGGTCCGCCGGAGTCTGACGAGCCCGCTCCGACCAGCCCCGGCGTTCCAGAGTACAGGGGGCGCAGGTAGATGACCGGTTCCCCCGCAGGGCAGCTCGCCCTGGTCTTGCATGCCCACCTGCCGTTCGTCCGGCATCCCGAACACCCCGTGTTCCTCGAGGAAAACTGGCTCTTCGAAGCCATGGTCGAGTCGTACATCCCGCTGGTCGACATGCTGGGCCGGTTGCGGGAGGACGGGATCGAGTTCCGCCTGGGCCTGGGTCTGTCGCCCACGCTCTGCGAGATGCTCTCCGACGACCTGCTGCAAGAGCGATTCGCCGCGCGCCTGGACGCCTTGATCGAACTGAGCCGGAAGGAGCTCGACCGCACGCAGCCGCATCCCGAGTTCCACCGTACGGCGGTCTTGTACAACCGGCACTTCGAGCGGGCCAAGGTCGTGTTCGAAGAGACCTTCGGCCGCGATCTGCTCAGCGCGTTTCGCGCGTTCCAGGAGGCGGGCGCGCTTGAGATCATCTGTTGCCCGGCGACCCACGCGTTTCTGCCGCTGTTGGTCAACCGGCGCGCCATCCGGGCGCAGCTGCGCATGGGCATCCGCAACTACCGCCGCCACTTCGGCTGCGACCCGCGGGGGCTGTGGCTGCCCGAATGCGCGTACGTGCCCGGTCTCGACGAGGAGCTCGCGGCCGAACACCTGCGGTACTTCTTCCTCGATTCCCACGGCATCCTCTTCGGCACGCCGCGGCCCAAGTACGGGATCTTCGCGCCCGTCCTCTGCCGCAGCCGCGTGGCCGCCTTCGGCCGCGACATCGAGAGCTCCAAGCAGGTCTGGAGCTCGCAGACGGGTTACCCGGGCGACGCCGACTACCGGGAGTTCTACCGGGACCTCGGCTACGACGCGGACTACGACTACATCGCGCCGTACCTGCACCCCGACGGCATCCGGCACGACGTGGGCATCAAGTACCACCGCGTCACAGGCGCGGTCGCGCTCTCCGACAAACAGCCGTACAACCCGGAGCGGGCCCGGGCCAAGGTCGACCGGCATGCGACCGACTTTCTGGTCAACCGGCAGAAGCAGGCCCGCCACCTGCGGGAACTGCTCGGCCGGCCGCCCCTGATCGTGGCGCCCTATGACGCGGAGCTCTTCGGACACTGGTGGTACGAAGGTCCGCAGTTCCTGGAGCTCTTCCTGCGCAAAGCCGCCTGCGACCAAGAGGACATCGAACTCGTCACGCCGAGCGGCTATCTCGAGCAGCAGCCGTCCCTGCAGGTCGTGGAGCCGAGCGCCTCCTCCTGGGGCGACAAGGGCTATTTCGAGGTCTGGCTGAACGGATCGAACGACTGGATCTACCGGCACCTCCACAAGGCCGAGGAGCGCATGGCCGAACTCGCCGACGCCAACGGCCAGCCCGGCACGCTCCGGATGCGCGCACTCAATCAGGCCGCCCGCGAACTCATGCTCGCCGAATCGAGCGACTGGGCCTTCATCATGAGCACGGGCACCATGGTCTCCTACGCGGAGAAGCGCGTGCACGACCACATCCGGCGCTTCAACGAGCTGTACGACATGCTGACCAACGGCAGCATTGCCGAACCCCGCCTGGCCGAACTCGAGCAGCGCGACAACATCTTCCCGGACATGGACTACCGCATCTACGCGGTGTAAGGCACCTGGACGGGGTCTGGCTCCTGCGCCTCTACGTTCTCTTCCGGAGACGCGGGCGGGAAATTGTCCACAACGCGTGAACCTTCGGGACCTTCCCGTCGTCTACAAGCCACGGGCCGCTGTTTCGGATGAATGGCGCGCGCTTTCAAATGTCTCGAGGAGATGCTGGATGAAGACCCTTCCAACGGCGGTGATGCTTGTGTGTGTGTGCGCGGCCGCAGTCGCGCAGGCGGGCGAGGTCGGGTACGTGGAGCGTTTCGCCCTGGCTGACGACCGCACCGAAGCGCTCGCAGAGTTGATTCCGGGTACGGAGGCCTACTACTACTATCACTGCCTGCACTTTCAGAACACGGATCAGCTCGAACGGGTGGAACAGCTTCTGGCCAGCTGGATCGAGCGGCATGGCCGCACCGAGCAGGTGCAAGAGATCCGCAACCGGCAGGCGCTTCTCCGGTACGCCGCGGATCCGGAGGCGGCGCTCGAGGCGCTCAAGCAACGCTTGGACCTCAGGTTCGAGCACGAGAAACGGACGCTCGAGGGCAGAACCAACCGTCCGACTGTTTTCGACCCTGCGCGTATCTCCTACGCAACGTTACGCGAACGAGCGTTGCGGCGCCACCCGCACACACTGGAGGGCTTCGCCGCGCTCGGCCTGCGCCGCCTGGAGCCCGACGCGTTGAAAGGCAAGCGGCTCCACCAGTACCTCGAGCGGCTCACGGTGCCCGACGCGCCCGGTCTCGTGACGCTCCTCGCGACTGAGCTGGCCCTGCCGGACAGCCGCGGGTTCGGGTCTCTTCCCATCCACAAGAAGCTGACGCTGCAGCAGCTGAACGCCCTGCGCGCACGCAGGCCCGCGCTCGCTTCCAACGCGACCTTTGCGCAGACGGTGCTCCTGCGCCTGCAGCCGCCCGGGCACGTGGACTGGCGGCACGACGCCGAGGCCCGCGAAGCCTACCTCGATCGGTTGTGGGCGTTCGCTTCGGATCTGCCTCCTGCGCAGAACTCGCTCAAGGCGCACGTGCTCTACCGCCGGCTGGTGCACGACCGCAGCCGGGGCGTCTACGACAAAGAGCGTTTCCTCGCCTACCTGGCCTTGCCCCGTTCCCTGTCCTACGTGAATCCGAAGTATCTCGCCCGCGGCGAGCGACGGGAGCACCGGGTCGATCTCAAGCAGGACTTCGCGGGGAGCACCCCGTTTCCTGCGATCGGCGGAGACGAGACGCTGGTGCGCAGCTATCTCGAGCATTTCTTCCGCAAGGCCCGTACATTCGAACCCTATCTCCCGTACATCAAGGAGGCGTACCTGAAGCGCGTCTTTGCCGAGACCAAGATCCTGTACGGCCAGGGCGACAGGGAACGATGGGCGTCCAGGCTCAGCCCCTCCCGCTTCCGCGCCCTCAAGGAGCGGGTGGAGATCGCCTTTGCGCCCACCAATCCGGCGCAATACGACGCGCACGAGCCGGTCCGCATCGCAGTCGACGTGAAGAACGTCCAAACGCTGATCGTCAAGGTGTACGAGGTCAACACCATCAACTACTACCGCGAATCGGACAAGGCCGACGGCAGCGACATCAACCTGAAAGGGCTGGTGGCCAATCAGGAGAAGGTGCACGTCTACGACGAGCCGCCGTTTCGCCGCGTGCGGCGTACCTTCGCGTTCCCCGCGCTCGACAAACCCGGCCTGTATTTCGTCGAGTTCATCGGCAACGGCCGGAGCAGCCGCGCGATCGTGCGCAAGGGCGCCCTGCGGTTCACCGAGCGCATGAGCCGCGCGGGGCACGTGCTCACGGTGCGCGACGCGCAAAACCAGCCGCTCCCCGACGCCAAGGCCTGGGTGGCCGGCCATCTCTACGAGGCGGACGAACGCGGCCGCGTGGTGGTGCCGTTCACCAACGAGCCCGGCCGGGAACGAATCGTGCTCCAGCACGGCACGTTCGCGTACCCCCAGATCCTGGCGCACAAACGCGAATCCTACTCGCTGCAGGCGGGGTTCTTTGTGGAGCGCGAACAGCTGCAGACGCACGAAACCGCGCACGTGCTCATGCGCCCGGTTCTCTACCTGAACGAGGTCCCGGTGACGCTTTCGGCAATGGAAGAGGTCACCCTCACGATCACAAGCATCGACCGCGAAGGCGTGCGCACGAGCAAGGAGGTCGAGGATGTCGCGCTCTTCGAGGACCGGGAGACGGTCCACGCCTTTCCCGTTCCGCCCGATCTGGCCAGTGTCTCCTTCCGACTTGCCGGCAACGTCGATCTCGTGAGCCGGGGCGGCGACCAGCCGTTGTCTGCCTCCCGGACGTTCCGCATCAACGGAATCGACAGGACGGACGTGATCGAGGATCTGCACCTGGTACGCAGCCGCGAAGGGTATGCCCTGCACCTTCTGGGCAAGAGCGGCGAGCCGCGGGCCCACTGCCCGGTCGCTGTCGCGCTGCACCACCGGGCGTTCCGCGACAAGACGGAGGTCTTGCTGCAGACCGATGCAAAGGGCGTCATCCGGCTGGGAACGCTGCCGGGCATCCGCAAGCTCGAGGCCACGAGGTCCGGCGGCGCGTCGCACACCTGGTTTCTCGGTGCCGCGCTCAACACGATGCCGGCCCGCATCCATGCCCGGCCGGGGGGCGTGGTCCGCGTTCCCTACGCGGGAAGGGCCGAGCGTGTAGAGCGGTGGGCGTTCAGCCTCTTCGAAATGCGGGGAGATGCATACCAAGGCTTCCTGGCCGACCGATTCGACGCCTTGCGGCTCGCGAGCGGGTTCCTGGAAGCCCGCGGTCTGGCCGAAGGGGAGTATCTGCTGAAGATGCACGAGCGCGGCAGGACGGTGCGCATCCGCGTGCTCGGCGGCGAAGTCCAGGACGGTCTGATCGCCTCGCCCACGCGCGTGCTCGAAACCGCACGCCTGGCGCCCCTGCAGATCGTGTCCGCCGAGGCCGACGAAGACGAGCTGGTCGTGCGGCTCGCCCATGCCACGGCGTTCAGCCGCGTACATGTGTTCGCCACGCGCTTCGCGCCAGCCTTCTCCGCCTACGTCTCCCTCGGACGGCCCGCGTTCCCGGCGCCCGCGGCCACGCGCTTCACGCGGCCGGAGACGCGCTATCAGGCCGGCCGCGCGCTCGGCGACGAGTACCGGTACATCCTCGAACGCCAGTATGCGCCCAAGTTCCCCGGCAACATGCTCGAGCGGCCGAGCCTGCTGTTGAATCCCTGGGCTCGGGACAAGGTGGTCGCGGGCGAAGGCGCGGCCGGCGGCAAGGGGGGAGCCGGCCGGTTCGGCCATCGCGACGGCGGCGGACGGCGCAAAAGGGTCATGCGCGGGGGCGGCATGCGAGGCACAGCATCGAACACGTTTGCCAACCTGGATTTCCTGGCCGCTCCCAGTGCGGTGCTGGTCAACCTCGCACCGGACGAGAACGGCGTGGTCACGGTGGCCCGCGACCGGCTGGGCGCGCATCCGCTCGTGACCGTGCTCGCCGTGGATCCGCGGCACGTGGCTGCGCGCGAGGTGGTGCTGCCGGATGCGAGCCCCGGCCGCGAGGATCTCCGCCTGGCCGATGCCCTGCCGGCGGACGAGCACTTCGCCGAGCAGAAGCGCATCAGCAGGGTGGCGCGGGAAGAGAAGCTGACAATCGACGACATCGCCACAGCCGAGGTCCAGGTCTTCGACACGCTCGGCAAGGTCTACGCGCTCTATGCCACGCTCAACCCGAACCCGAACCTGGCGGAGTTGGCGTTCGTGACCGACTGGCCCGCGCTCGAGGAAGAGGAGAAGCGCGAACGGCTCTCCGCGTGCGCCAGCCACGAGCTGCACCTCTTCCTCTACCACAAGGATCCAGCGTTCTTCGAGGCCGTGGTCCGCCCCTTCCTCGCCAACAAGCGCGAGAAGACCTTTGTGGACCACTGGCTGCTCGGGGACGATCTCTCCGCCTACCTGGAGCCCTGGCCGTTCCACCAGCTCAACGTGGCCGAGCGTGTGCTTCTCGCCCGCCGCCTGCCTGCCGAGCGGGACGCCATCGAGCAGCACGTGGTCGACCGATTCCATCTCCTCCCCCCGGACGTGCAGCGCGCCAATCGCCTCTTCAAGACGGCGCTGCGCGCGCGCGGCCTCGAGGCCGGGGACCGTCTCGTAGCGAAAGCGCGCGAGCCGGCGGGCGAAGCTGCCACCCCACCGCCCGCCGCAGGCGACGACGCGCCCGCCGGGCGTGCGCCGCGTGAGGAAGTGGAGATAGTAGAGGAGATGGGGGTCGAAGATCACCTGGAGACGGACGAGGAGCTGCTCGACCAGACCCTGCCCTTCTACCGCCTTTTGGACAGGACCGAGGAATGGGCCGAGAGCCAGTATTATCGCGTGCCCCTTGCGGGACAGGACGCCGATCTCGTGCACGCGAACGGGTTCTGGGTCGACTACGTCCGCCACAAGGACGGACCGTTTCTGAGTACGCACTTCGCCGAGGCGTCGGACAATGTCACGGAGATGATGCTCGCCCTGGCCGTGCTGGATCTCCCGTTCGAAGCGGCCGCGCACGCGTCCGCCAGTGAGGGGCCGGAATTCACCCTGAACGCCAAGTCGCCCCTGATCGCGTTCCACAAGGAGATCCTGCCCGTGGACGCCGAACCCGGTGGCGACCGGATCCTGGTCGGGCAGAACGCCTTCCGGCCGGGCGAGCGCTACCGGTACGAGGGCAACCGCAAGGTGGAGAAGTACGTGACCGGCGAATTCGTGGCCCATACGCTCTACGGATGCCAGGTCGTGGTGACCAATCCCACGAGCGCGGCCCAGAAGGTGAACGTGCTGATGCAGATCCCGGTCGGCGCCCTGCCGGCCAACAACGGGTTCTTCACCCGTGGCGTGGATCTCGAACTCGCTCCCTACGCCACGCGCAGACTCGCCTATCACTTCTACTTCCCTGCGCCGGGCACCTTCAGCCAGTTTCCCGTGCACGTGGCCCGCGACGGCCGCCTGGTCGCGTTCGCGGAGCCGCAGACGTACACCGTGGTGGAGAAGCCCACCCGGATCGACGAGACAACGTGGGACTTCGTGAGCCAGCGCGCGGAGCCGGACCAGGTCCTGGCTTTCCTGCGCACGCGCAACCTGAGCCGGGTCGACCTCTCGGCCATGGCGTGGCGCATGAAGGACGCGGATTTCTTCGCTGCTGCGCTGGAGGTGCTGCGCAGCCGCAAAGCCTACGACGATACCCTCTGGAGCTACGCGCTGTTGCACGACGACCCGCGGGCCGCGCGCACGTATCTCCGTCACCAGGAGACGTTCCTCGCCCGCTGCAGCGCCTGCATCGATTCGCCCCTGCTCCGGCTCGATCCCGTGGAACGCCGTTGGTACCAGCACCTCGAGTACGCGCCGCTCGTGAACGCCCGGGCCCACCCGTTCGCCGGTAAACGGATGATGCGGAACGAGTCCTTGCATCGGCAGTACCATCGCTTCCTGCATATCCTGGCCTGTCGGCCAAAACGCGATGATGCCGATCGCGCGGCCGCGGTCTACTATTTGCTGCTGCAGGACCGGGTGGCCGAGGCCATCGCGTTCTTCGACCGGATCGATCCCGAACGTCTGGACACGCGGCTCCAGTACGACTACCTCAAGACGTACATCGCCTTCTATCGAGAGGACCTCGCGACCGCGCGCAAGGTGGCGCAGCCGTACGCGGATCATCCCGTGCCGCGCTGGCGAAACCGCTTCCGGGCGGCGCTCGACCAGCTCGACGAGATCGAGGGGGCGTCGGCGCGGGTCGCCGACCCCGACAACCGCACCCAGCGGCAGACCGCACGGGCCGATGCGGAACCCTCGTTCGACTTCGACGTGGAAGCGCGCACCCTGACCATCCGCTACCGCAACCTCGAGCAGGTGCGCGTGCAGTACTACAAGATGGACATCGAGCGGCTCTTCAGCCGGAACCCGTTCGTGCAGGACTACGAAGGCCATTTCGCCTACATCCGGCCGCACCGCGCCCAGACGCTGGCGCTCAGTCCGAAACAGACGGAGATGTCCTTCGATCTACCCGCGCGCTTTTGCAACGCCAACGTGATGATCGAAGTGGCGGCCGCAGGCCTGCGCCGACGGCAGGCGTATCTCTCCAACGAGCTCGATGTGCAGCTGAACGCCAATTACGGCCGGCTTCGCGTGGCCCACCAGCGGACCGCACAGCCTCTGGCCAAGGTGTACGTCAAGGTCTACGCCAAGCGGGAGGACGGTGCGGTGCGCTTCTACAAGGACGGCTATACGGATCTGCGTGGGCGTTTCGACTATACGTCGCTGTCCACGGACGACCTTCACCAGGTGAAGCGCTTTGCTGTCCTGGCGCTGAGCGAAGAGAGTGGAGCCGTGATCAAGGAGGCGGCTCCGCCCAAGAGGTGAGCGGCCGCCTTTGCTGGAGCGCGGGCGCCCCTCCACCGCAGGCGGGAGCCTTTTGTCCGGGATGCGCTGCAGCCCGCACGCGTCCGGGTGGCGTGTCTGCGGCCCAAGGGGCCGTCCTCACACCGGGATCTCGTACAGCCGCGCGCTCCGGCCGGGGAGGCGTTCGCACAGGCCCTCGGCCGAGATCTCGCGCGTGGCATCGGTCCAGAAGTCGCGCGCCTGCACGGGGCCGGCAAGGCTGAGCGCCTCGGCTGTGGCGCCCACGTATTCGTCGGTGTCGCGCCAGTTGAAGAGCGCCACGTGCTTGGCGATGCCGCGCTGGCGGGTGGGGCTGTCGCCGGGGTAGTCCACGTACAGCACCTTGGGGAACGGCCGGCCCGAGAACGCGTCCTCGTCCGGGCATGCGACAGGATATCCGCGGTCGATGTGCGCGGTCAGGCGCTGGAGCCAGTCGAGGTGGCGTGGGTCGAGGTCTTCGATGCGGCCGTCCACTTCGAGGCTGCCCATGGTGATGAAGCCGTAGGTCAGGCGGTGGAGGTTCTCCGCGTCCGAGAGCGCGGGATTGACGCCCAGGCCGTCCACGTTGAGCAGCGTGGTCCGCCGGCCGGGGATGCTGAGCAGGGGCTGTACCCAGACGCTCGCGAGCGGATGCTCATGCCAGGCGGCATTGCCCACGTCGATGCAGCAGCGGTAGGTCTCCGCGTGCTTGCCCAGGAAGATGTTGCCGTGGGCCGTGGCCACGCAGGTCATGAGAAAGCCGTCGTCCGGGATGGCGCTCCGCAGGGTTTTGAGCAACCAGTCGCGCCACTCCATGTTGAGTCCGTGGCTGTAGCGGATGGTCTCGCTCTCGAACGCCTGGCACCAGAAGTCCATCTTCATGGCTTCGAAGCCCCACTGCTGGAAGAGGATCTCCCAGACGCGCTCGAGGTAGGCGCGGGCCTCGGGCCGGGCGAGGTCGAGGTAACCGGCATGGCCGATGCGGAAGGGCGCGCCTGTGGCGTCGCGCGCGAGCCACTCGGGATGCTCGCGGGCCAGGGTGGACGAGAGCGAGACCGAGGGCGTCCACCAAATCGACGGCCGGAGCCCGCAGTCCCGGATCCGGTCGGCCAGGTCCTTCATGCCGCCGGGGATCTTGTCCGTGTCGACCCACTGGGATTCGGGCAGATAGAAATTGCTGCAGTCCGGGCAGCGCGGGCCGGCCTCCCGGCCCTGCCAGCCGCCGTCGATCAGGAAGAACCGGACGTGCGGCAGATGCTCGCCGATGCTCGCGGCGGTTCGCAGGAGGGAGTCGGTTGTGAAGTTCTGCATGATGCCGTAGTTCCAGGAGCAGTAGAAGGCCTCGCGCGTGAGCACGTTCTTGTCGGCCGCGCGGAAGGTGTTGGTTGTGACGGCTGCGTCGAAGTAGCGGGTGGCAGCGTGCTGGGGATGCGTGTCCGTGCAGAGTTCGTAGTAGACCGGTTCCAGGGGGACCGACGCGCCGGGGGCGAGCAGAAGGCCGCCGCCCACGAATTGCCAGTCGAGCCGGTAGAGGTTGAAGAGCGCGCGCGGGGCGGCCTGGAGTTGCCAGCGCACGCGCGTTCGTTCCTGGCCGAGCTGGCCTTCAAGCAGGAGCTCACTGTAGGTGTCGTTCGTCAGCAGGAGCACGGGCAGGGCCTGGCTCTCCTGGTTGCCGAACCAGGTGGGCGTGGTCGGCACGTTGCGCACGTATGGCGACTCGGGTCGGCACCAGGGGAAGCGCTCGATGCGCAGGTTGTCCACGTGTGCCATGCGCAGATGCCAGACGTCGGTTCCGCCCAAAACCGGTCCGCCCGCCGCGGTCGCCGGTACCAGCCCCGCATCGGTCACGGTCACGGCGTGGTCGCTCTGGTTGGTGAGCGTTCGTTCGACGGTGAGGCGCGTCGCGTCCGCAAGGGTGAGGCAGGTGGATTCAGCCACACCGCTCTCGCCGTGCACGCCGGAGAGAGTGATGCGGTCTCCTCGGGCGTCGGTCGCGTTTGGGGCGAGTCGGTTCTCGCCCGCGTCGGTCGTGATCGCGAGCGCCAGCGACCGCCAGCCGAGGTCCCGGTCGGTACGCAGAAACGAGAACGCGCCGGTTTCGACGCTGAGGGTGGCGTTGTCCTGATCGATGTGTGTCATACTGTGCCTTTCGCAAGCGTGCTAAAGGTTCGCTTTCCTGCTCCAAGTGCCTTACTCTTCGCCGCCCACCGCGATGCGGACGGCGTCCCGTTGGGCCTTGAGCCCGACGGGGTCCTGTGTAGTGTATGCGAAGCTGTCCTCGCCTGCAAAGCCTTTGTCGCGTGTTATAGAACACGGTGCCAGCCGCCGGCCGCCCCGGCCTTCGGCTGGTTTTGGCTTGCTTAGTACCAGTGTTGGTCATATGTTATGAATACGACCGCATATGGCTCGTGCGGGGCATCGGCACGTCTTTGCCCCGGTCCTGGGGGCAGGGCCCCAGCCTGGCCCATGCGGACTCGGCTCTTGCGTCAGCGGAGGAACGCAAACCATGGCGGAGGACGACAAGCCCAAGAAGAAGCCGGCCAAAAAGCCCGTCTCCAAGTCCCAGGAGAAGACGGTCAAGCGATCCGCGCCCGAGAACGACGAGAAGACCGTCAAGAAGCCTCCGAAGACGGCCAAGCCCAAGCACCCGGGCCAGACGCTCAAGCAGGGCGAGGCGACCCTTCCCGCGCCGCCGCCTGCTGCCAGCACCCCCGGCCCCAAGGCGTCGGCCGCGGGCAGCCAGGACAAGACGCTCCAGGATCCCCCCTCGGCTTCAGGGGTGGGTCGCACGCCGCCCCCGCCTGCCAAACCGCGCGTCAAGGCGTCCGCCGCCAAACAGGCGGCCGCTGATACGGCCAAGAAGCCGGACAAGTCCTCGACCCGGGGCGACTACGAGCAGACCATCGTGGAGGCCGGCCGGGACACGAATCTCGAGAAGACCATCCAGGACAACTGGGCCGGCACCATCGTGGACGAGGAGAACGTCGGCCTCTCCCTCAAGAGCAAGACCCAGGCCGTGCCCTCGGGCCGGAGTTCGGTCACGGTCAAGTCGCGCGTCTTCCTGCAGGCGCCGCGGACCGACACCCAGCAACTCCGCGCGCGCGACGCGGGCGCAGACTACGAGCTCGTGGAGGTGCTCGGCGAAGGCGGCATGGGTCTGGTCTACACCGCGCGGCAGACCGCGGTGGACCGAATGATCGCGGTCAAGATGATCAAGGGTCAAGCCGCCCAGCAGGACTCCTCCCGGAACAAATTCCTTGCCGAAGCCGCGGTCACGGCGGATCTCGACCATCCGGGCGTTGTGCCTGTCTATGACCTCGGGCAAAACGAGACGGGCGCGGTCTTCTACGCCATGAAGAAGGTCAAGGGCAATCCATGGTCGGAGGTGATCCAGGAAAAGGACCCGGCCGAGAACCTGGAGGTCCTCCTGCGCATCTGCGATGCCGTGGCCTTTGCCCACGACAAGGGCGTGGTCCACCGGGACCTCAAGCCCGAGAACGTGATGCTCGGCGATTACGGCGAGGCGCTCGTCATGGACTGGGGCCTGGCCGGTGCGGTGAGCGAAGAGGCCAAGGCCGACCGGATCACGGCCGAGAATGCCTGCTGCGGAACCCCCTGCTACATGGCGCCCGAGATGGCCCTGGGTATGGCCCCGCGCATCGGCAAGCACAGCGACATCTATCTCCTGGGCGCCATCCTCTTCGAGATTGTGACCGGCCAGCCGCCCCATTCGGGTGAAGACGTGATGAGCTGTCTGATGAACGCGGGCACCAACGACATCGTGGAACCGCCCGTCGAAGGCGAGCTCATCGACATCGCCATGACCGCCATGGCCAGCGAGCCCGAGGATCGCTACCAGAGCGTGCAGGAGTTCCAGAAGGCCATCCGCGATTACCAGGAGCACTTCGAGAGCCTCAACCTTTCGAACAAGTCGCAGGAGGATCTGCAACGGGCCCAGGAAACTGGCGAGTACAACGATTTTGCCAAGGCGCTCTACGGTTTCCAGGAGGCGCGCTCGCTCTGGAGCGGCAACGACGAGGCGCTCGAAGGCGAGATCGAGACCCGGCGTCTGTACGCCGAGTGCGCGGCGGACAAGGAAGACCTGGACCTGGCCGATTCGCTGCTTTTGGAGGACGAGCCCTCGCACGCGGAGCTCCGCAAGGAGGTGGCCAAAGCGCTCAAGCAGCAGCAGGCCCGCGCGCGCCGGCTCAAGATCATGACCTACGGCACCTACGGCGGTGTGGCCGCCATCATCCTGATCCTGACCGGCGCCACCCTCTGGATCGGCCGGGAGATGAAGATCGCGCGCGATCAGAAGGCGATCGCCGAAGAGCAGAAGGATCTGGCCCAAGAACAAAAGGCGCTCGCCGAGAAGCGGGAAACGGAGGCCCAGGATGCCAAGGACTTGGCCTTGGCGCGCCAGAAAGAGGCCGAGGACGCCAAGGCGCTGGCCGTCCAGCGCCAGAAGGAAGCCGAGGAGCAGCGCAAGCAGGCGGAGGAAGCACGCAAGGAAGCGGAAGAGCAGCGTCAGGCGGCCCAGCAGGCTTTGGCCGACACAAAGGCCGCGCAGGCACGCGAGGCCGAACAACGCGCTCAGAAGGAGAAGCTCGACAAGCAGATCCAGTTCACCCTGGACACCCAGAAGAACGAGTGGTGGACCGTTGACGCGGCCGAAGCGCGGGCCCGGCAGAAAGAAGCGGCCGGCGAGGCGGGGCTGCCCGTCGAAAGGCGGATCGACCTGGGCGGGGGCGCGTCCATGGCGTTCGTCCTGATCCCGCCCGGTTCCTTCGGCATGGGCAGCCCGTTTCAGGAAGTCGACCGCGCGGGCGAAGAGTCCCTCCACCGCGTGCGCCTGACGCGTCCCTTCTACATGGCGGTGCACGAATGCACGCGCGGGCAGTGGCAGGCCGTGGCGGGCGCGTTGCCCGAAGCAGCGCGCGCGGGCGCGGAAGTCCCGGCCGACCACCCCGTCACCCGCGTCAGCTGGAAGACCGTGCAGGAACAGCTGATCCCCGCCCTGCAGAAGCGCGCGCCCGAAGGCTACACCGTGCGGCTGCCCACCGAGGCCGAGTGGGAGTACGCCGCGCGATCGGGCACGAACACGGCCTACTTCAATGGCGCGCGATCGGCTGCGCTGGCCGAGGCCGGTTGGTTCCAGGTCAACAGCGGGCGCAAGACCCACCCCGTGGGCCGCAAGGCGGCGAATGCCTGGGGGCTGCATGACGTGCATGGCAATGTTGCAGAATACTGCGTGGATCTGTACGACCCGAGAGTCTATCGCGACAAGACGGATGGTGTGGTCGAGGATCCCCGCGTAGAGGGGGATGGAACGCGGCGGGTCTACCGCGGTGGCGGATGGATCAGCACGGCCGCCCAGTGCCGGTCGGCCTATCGCAGCTGGGCCCACGAGGAGAACGCGCACGACTACATCGGTGTGCGCGTGGTGCTCGTGCCGCCGGAGGGGTGAGCCGCACTTGCGCGGGTGCCATGCCCATCCTTGGATGGGCATGCGCAGAGGTGTCCGTAGCAAAGCCTGTCCACCGTTCAGGTGGGCATGGCACCCACCCGCGTTCGCAGACCCTAACCCCGCCCCGCGGTCGAGGCATGCACCAGGTCCGCGAGCAACTCCGCGGCGCCGGGCGCGCGTGTCCGTTGGAGCACGGTCGTGGCTGACCGCAGTGTGCGCCGACGGTGGCGGGCGTCGAAGGCTGTGATGCGGGCCGGGCTGGTTGCAGGCGCTGGTGCAGTCGTGCAACCGGCGACCGACAGGGCGGACAGCGCAGCCGCCGTCCCGGTCAGTCCGTCCGTCCCGTTCTCCTGGGCGTCGGGCGCGGGCGCGGCCCGGCCGATCGGTCCGTCCGCCTCCGGGGCTTCGTTCCCCCCCTGGGGCACGACGTCCCCGATCCTTCGGTCGCCCTCGAGAAGCTCCTGGAGCGAGGCGTCCACCTTGTCGTCCACCGCCTTGTCCTTGTGCGCGCGCAGGCCCGCGACCTCGGCTCTCGCGGATTCCGCGGCTGCTTCGGCTATCTGTCGCAATTGCGCCAGGTCCACGGCTTCGCCCGCGGGCGCATTGCGCACGGCGGCGGTCACCTCGTTCAGTACGCGATAGGCCACGAGCACCTGCTCGTTGTCCGCGGTCAGGTCCTCGATCGACGCCTTGATGGCGTCGCCATGCGCCTTGTCGAACCGGTCGCCCATCTTCTGTGCGGCCAGGAGCAGCTGGATCAGGTCCTGGTTGGCGCCCCGCATGGAGCCGAGCGCTCCGGCCACCTGGTCGATGTAGTCCTGGAAGAGCTCCCGGGCGGATCCCTCCAGTTCGTCGAGCAACCCGAAGGCGATCTCGACAGCCCGCGTGGCCTGGTCGCCGAACGCTTCGGCCTGCTCGATGGCCTCGACCGCGCCGGCGAAGAGCCCGCCCACCTCGCTGTCGCTGCCGAAGGTTTCCATGACCGTGTCAAAGGCGCTCCTGACTTCCTCCAGGCCGGCGTCCGCCTCTCCGGCGTTCCCGGCGCTTTCCTCGAGCCCGCTTTCCAAGTCGAAGCCCTCTTCGCCCGAGACAAAGCTCTCGGCAGCACCTTCTGCGGTGTCGAGGAAGTCGCCCATCTCGCCCGTCATCTCCCCGAAGTCGCCTTCTTCGCCCAGGAACTCCTCCCCGGATTCCATGACGTCTTCCCCGGATTCATCGAACATCGGGTCTTCGTAAGGTTCCCAGAGGGGAGCGCCTTCGGGGATGACCTCGATTTCGAACCATCCCCATGTCACATGCCCCTCCGGGTCGCGCACTTCGAAATCAAAGCCGTCATTCCACTCTTCGGGAGAGCCGTCGTGGATGTATTTCAATCGGCCGTTGTTGACATCTGCCTGCGTGAATTGGCTGCCGACCGAAAGATTGGAACCGCCCAGCCGGAGCCAGCCGTGATTGGGCAGCCACGTAATGTTGTAGGTCAGGTTGGCTGGCCCCGTATCCGAGTCCACGGTCCGAAGGAAGTCGTTCGTGATCGTGCGCGAGGTGCCTTCGTTGATGTCCATCCAATTGCGGGTCACCACCGGCTCGCCTGTGGCCGCTTCCACGTCCACGATCCAGTAGGCCGCATTGCTCACGTTGTCCGCGGAATCCGTGGTCGTCACGCGAATGTGCCGGTCGCCCTCGGTCCGGTTGAGGATGGTGTGGGAGTATCCCACGGATGCGTCCATGTCGCCTTTGAGCACATTTCTCAGCATGTGCCCGTTGAAATGGCTGACCGTGGCGGGGTCGTTGTCCGGGTCGTAGGTGAGGGTCAGGGTTCGTCCGTCGTTCTCGATATGGAAGCCATGGGACGCGAAGCCGTACATGAACATCATGTCGTGCATGAGCCCCTCGTTCGCGCCGTCCTTGGGATCCCCGAGGTGCATGGTGAACTGCTTGAGTTCGTCGAGGTCGTCGAAGAACCCAGCATCCCAGATCCACAGTCCGACGGATTCATCGGTGCCAAACAGGGTCTCGCGACGACTCGGGCTCAGTCCCCCGAAGTTGTCGACATCGAGATTGGTATACGGATTGGCGTTGTCGGCCAGCACGTCGAGGACGAAGTAGGTGGGGGTGGAATGCTCCGAGTCTGCATCCTCCACGTAGTAGGAGAAGCGGTCGAAGCGCGGGTCGCCCCCGTCGTGCGCATAATAGACCTTGTCGTCATTCACGTCCTGCTGTGTGAACGTGTTGATCTCCATCCCGCTGTCATCTTCGATCCAGCCGTGATCCGGGCGGTCATCAATGTAGTAGATGAGGTCTGCGTCGCCGCCAGCGCCCGTCGTGCCCGTGGCATCTAGATGCGAGTCGTCCAGCACTACCCTGTCGTTGGCGTCCGGACAGTTGGCCTCATTCGTCCCCCCGGCCTCCGGCCCGTCCACGTAGATCGTGACGTTGGCGGCCGGCCAGGCTCCGGCATCGCCAGGTTCGAAGCCGTCTCCGTGCCCGTCCTTGACGTAGAAGTCGGCCTGGCGCGGGCCGTCACCCAGGTTCGCGGCGCTGAACTGGATCTGTCTGATCCAGTAGGAGGCATCCCGCACGGTAGCGTTGGCATTGAAGTCGATGGAGAAGTAGTTGCCGAGGGTGCCGTTGCCTTCGGAGAAGGTGCCGATATTGGTGCCACCACGTTCCAGGTTCGTACCGTCGTGATCGAAACCGTCTATCCCGTTCGGGTCCTTCAGGGTGAACACGTCGTTGATGTGGGGATTGTCCGAAACCGCGATCGTGATCACGCCATTGGCGAATGGGCTCCGGTTGTCGTCCCAGATGAAAGCATCGCCGTTCCAGTCGAGCGTGACCTGCGTGCCGTCGGACGCCACGCTCACCGATTCCCAGAGTTGGTGGATCTGCGGCTCTCCCGGCATGGTGTCGTCAAAGGCGTCCACGGCCTCGGCATCGAAGTAGGCGGCCACCAGGTCGATGCCGTCGGTCTCCAGCTCCCAGTCCCCGCCCGCGTCCGGATCGCCCGTGTCGTCGGTGGAGGCGGCCACGTTCCGGCCGGTGAGCGCCTCGAGCTCCGCGACCAGGGCCATGCCCGATTCGCTGGCTGCTACATTGCAGGCGAGAAGATCGATGCGCCCGCCCTCGCGCACGAGTGCGCCCACGTCCTTCCAGAAGCTCTGCTGGGCGTCGGAGGCGGCGAGCGTCTCCAGGTTGGTGACTTCTGTGGACAACAGGCTGAACTGGCCCGACCGCGCGCCGTGCACGGCAAACGCGATGCTCTCGACCTCTTGGTCGTTGATCGATGCTTGAAGATCGGCACGCAGGCTGTCGAGCGAAGCGGTGGAAGCGTCGTACGCCACGCGGATTACGTGGTCGGCCGCAGCGTCGGCGAGCACGCCGTCCGGGTCCACGTTGTCGGCGATCACGAGTACGCGTGTCCCGCTTGCGGCGGATCCGGGTTCCGCGGCCGTGTCCACGACCGGCTGATCGGCTTCGCTGTCTGTGGGATCCGCTTCGAAGGCATCCGTTTCCGCTGGACCGTCTGGCGCGCCCTCCGGCTCAAACGCCTCCTGCGCCTCAGCCTCGGCGTCGGGTTCGGCGTCGGCGAGGCCCGCGGCATCGAACACGATGCGGTCTTCCAGCGGCATCACGCGAAAGGCCATCTGGTTTCCTCCTGCAAATCATAGCGACACACGCCGAGCGTGCGCCTTGGCTCTCCCCGCCAAGCGGCTGGAGTCCAGTTGCTCCCTTGCCCCGGTCTTCTTTCGAGATTGTTCACTCGTCCTTGTCGCAATGCGCAGGCAGAACCACGAAGGACACGAAGAGCACGAAGGGATTTGCCAATGAGTT
>CAZBZG010000021.1:0-10494 GCA_964496245.1 uncultured Planctomycetaceae bacterium
GGTTCAGACCGTCGTGAGACAGGTCGGTCCCTATCTGCCGTGGGCGTAGGAAGATTGAGGAGAACTGACTTTAGTACGAGAGGACTTAGTCGGACGGACCTCTGGTGTTCCAGTTGTACCGCCAGGTGCAGCGCTGGGTAGCCACGTCCGGAACGGATAAACGCTGAAAGCATCTAAGCGTGAAGCCAGCTCCAAGATCAGTCTTCCCTGAAGGCCACTCGAAGACTACGAGTTTGATAGGCCGGGTGTGTAAGGCGGAAACGTCCTTAGCTAACCGGTACTAATCGGCCGTTCGACTTGATCGCAACACTTTCGGTCTCCGCTCGCAACGTTCATACGCTCGGTGACGGCGCGCGACGACACGGTTTGTATGCGTGAATGCTAGGACGCCTCGGCGGTCCGTGGAGCGTTGCGGAGCCGGGTGAGGCGTCTTCCAAGGTTCCCCGGTGGCTTTTGCGGAGGGGCCACGCCTGTTCCCATTCCGAACACAGAAGCTAAGCCCTCCAGCGCCGATGGTACTGGAAACGGGAGAGTAGGCCGCTGCCGGGACTTTCTTGAGCCCCGCCTCGTACGAGGCGGGGCTCTTTTTTGTTGCGCGGACCCCGGGGACGCGTACAAGTAGCCTGTACGACCCGTACTCGGCACGATGCCAGAGAGGAGATCGACGATGGCGAAGACCCTACGCATCGGAATCGTTGGCACGGGATGGCCGGGGCGCTCGCACGCCAAGGCCTTCGAAGAGCTCAAGGGCGCCCGGGTGACCGCGGTCAGCGACATCGACGGCGAGCGCCGCCAGGCGTTCATGGAGCAGTTCGGCGACATGGAGACCTATGCCGACTACAAGGAGATGCTCAACCAGGCGGAGCTCGATGCCGTGGTAAACGCCTTGCCCACGGGCATGCACTACCGCACCACGCGGGACATTCTCAACGCCGGCTGTCACGTGCTCTGCGAGAAGCCGCCGACTACGAACGCCTCGGATATGAAGAA
The DNA here is from genome assembly GCA_964496245.1 of uncultured Planctomycetaceae bacterium. GTDB lineage: Bacteria > Planctomycetota > SZUA-567 > SZUA-567 > SZUA-567 > CAZBZG01. The sequence goes on from CAZBZG010000021.1 coordinate 991, forward strand.
GCTGGCAGCACTGGCCAAGCGCAAGCGCTTGGTTTACTCCTTCTGCCGGCAGCCGCGCTACGAGCCCAATCGACTGGAAGCCAAGCGGCTGGTGGAGCGGGGGGCCATCGGCGACGTCTACTGCGCGGAGAGCGCGTGGATTCGCTGCCGGGGGATCCCGCTCGGCGCGGGCGGATGGTTCGTGAACAAGAAGAAGGGGGGCGGGGTGCTCCTGGATCTCGGGATCCACGTGATCGACAACGTCTGGTTCGTGATGGGCTGTCCGCGGCCGGTGGAGGTGCTGTGCGGCACGTATTGCGCTTTCTCGCACCTCGCGCCCAGGGGCGTCAGCTACACGGCCGAGGACGCGGTCATGGGCCAGATTCGCTTCGCCGACGGCGCGATGCTGCGCATCATGACGTCGTTCGCGCTGAACACGGGCGGTCCAGACGTAGCGAACGCCGAAGGACGCGTGCGGCCCGAGTGGGGCGAAGGCCGGCTCTACGGCAGCAAGGGGGGCCTTGACATCAATGCGGGCAAGCTGCTCGCGGGGCGCAAGGACGGCGTGGACGTAAGGCCGCTCAAGCCGAAGAGCAAGCTCGCGCCCTTCACCGCGCAGAACAAGACGTTTGTCCAGGCCATCCGCTCCGGCGGGCAGCCGGGCAACACGGCCGAGCACGCGGTCCGGCTCATGCAGATGCTGGATGCGCTCAAGAAGTCCGGCGACACCGGCAGAGCGGTGCGCATCCGCAGCCGGTAGGTCTTGCATGCACATGGATGCGACCGAAGAAGCCGAAGTCAGAGCGTGGCGGCGGAAGCGCTTCTGGCGGTTCGTGGGGACCGGTGTCCTGGCGGCCGTCATCGGGGTCTCGCTCTTCTACGCGGCCATGCTTCCCGTGGGCGTGGGCGCGATCATTGTGGGCCGGAACATGCCCAGCACCGAAGGTGCGCGTTTCTTCTTTTCGTCCATGGGTGTGGTCGCCTGCCTCGTCTGCTTCGTGGTGTCCTGGCTCGTGGGGGGCCTTCGTTTCACGGCGTCCGCCCGCTGGGCCTGCCCCACGGCCTATCTCGCGATCTGGCTCGTGCACGCGCCCCTGGTCTACTGGATCGTGAAGAAGCAGGAGGTGCCCGCGGTGCTCTTCCTCCTGCTGGCCTGCGTGGCGCTGACCTTCCTGGGCGGGGATTTGGGCGATCGCCGCCGCGACCGCCGGCAGGCGCGCCAGATGGAGGCCGAAGCCGAGGCAGAGGATCGGGCCCTGACGGACGCGCTGCGAAAGCGAGCCGGCTGGGCGCCGACGCCGACCGAGCCGGCGCGCGACCCGAGGCGCCGTGCGCCCCCCTCGAACCCCAGGAAGCCACCCAAGCCGGTCCGGAAACCGCCGCCCCCGCCAGAATGGCGGCAATGACTGGCCTGACGGCCGGACGGGGTGGTGTTGGGCAGCCGGTAGGCCGTCGGAGGCGGGGAGAACCGCGTGCCCGTCGGCCGGGTTACAGCAACGCGGTGGAGAAGTACCGCTCCGCTCGGTCCGGCAGCACGGTGACCACATGCTTGCCCGCCCCGAGGCGCTTGGCCACACGCAGGGCGGCGTGCACGTTCGCGCCCGCGCTCGTCCCGCAGAGCGCGCCTTCGACCCGGGCCAGGAGGCGGGTGGTCTCCACGGCCTGCTCGTCGGTCACGGTTAGCACCTCATCGATCAGGGACGTGTCGAGCACGTCCGGCACGAACCCGTCGCCGATGCCCTGGATCCTGTGGAGACCGGGCTCATGGCCGAGCAGGGCGGCCGATGCGGCCGGCTCCACCGCCACCACCAGGACGTTACGGTCGTAGTCCTTCAGGAACTTGCCCACGCCGCCGAGCGTGCCGCCCGACCCCACGCCGGCCACGAACGCGTCGATGTGTCCTTCCATCTGCCGCCAGATCTCCGGGCCCGTCGTGCGATAGTGGATCTCGGGGTTGTGCGGATTGGTGAACTGGGAGATCCGGAAGTAGGTCTCGGGCGCCTCGGCCACCATGGCTTCCATCCTGCGAATGGCGCCGGCCAGGCTCTCGGCCGCTGGTGTGGGGACGAGCTCGCCCCCGAGCGCCCGGATGATCTTCTTGCGTTCCTCGGACATGTCCTCGGGCATGACGATGATGACGCGGTACCCCTTGCGCGCGCCTACGAAAGCTACGCCGATACCTGTGTTCCCGCTCGTGGCTTCGATCAGGGTCATGCCCCGGCGGAGCGTCCCCTCGCGTTCGGCCGTGATGATGATGTGCTTGGCCACCCGGTCCTTGATGGACCCGCCGGGATTGAGAAACTCGGCCTTGGCGAGAATCGGTTGGGGGCCGAGTTGACTCAGGTGGAGGAGCGGTGTGTTGCCGATCGTGGAGAGGATGTCCGAGTAGTATTCCATGGTCACGACCTCGCAGAAGAGCTTGGGCGGATCCGCGTCCGCCCCGCGGCAGCAGATCAATCGTCGGCCGTGCCGTTGCGGCCGGCGATGCGGCTGTAGAGATGGGCGATGGGGCGTGTGCGGCGGAAGCGGTCCCTGTCGTTGAAATCCACTGAGAGGAGTCCGAACTTCTTGGTCAGGCCCTCTCCGAACTCGAAATTGTCCAGGAGCGACCAGTAGAAGTAGCCGCGCACATCCACGCCCTGCGTGATCGCCGCATGACAGTGGCGCACGTGTTCGCAGAAATACTGGTTGCGCAGGGCTTCGTCCATGGTGGCTACACCGTTCTCCGTGATATAGATGGGCAGGCCCGTGCGGTCGACCACCTCGCGCAGGCAGGAGGCGAGCCAGGCGGGATCCTGCTCCCACATGTCGTCGTAGTCGCCGCCGGAGGCTTCGAGCACCTCGGGCGTGAACCCCGTAATCGGACTGAGTCCGTTGAATCCCTTCATCCGCATGCGGCCGTAGTAGTTGACGCCCACGAAGTCCAGCACGGGCCGCCCGTCGTAGCGGAGGAACTTCTCGAGCCCCCACCGGTCGAAGAAACGGTTTGCCACGAACGCGCTCAGGCGGTCGATGGGGTGCCAGCGGCGGAAGGAGAGGAAGCGTTTGAAGTGCTTGGTGACGCCGACCTGCGCGTCGGGATACCGGGACTTGATGGCCTCCGCAGCGAGGGCGTGTCCCCGCCGCAGGTTGTCGACGACGCGGAAGCACTCGAGGAAGCGTCCGCGCCGGCGGGGGGGGAACTCGCCCATGATGTAGGCCATGACCGCGTAGACCATGGGTTCGTTGATGGTGATCCAGAACCGCACCTCGCCGTCGGTCATGGCGGCCACTTGATCGGCGAAGTCGGCGAAGAGGTGAGGCGCTTCGTCCGACAGCCAGCCGCCGCGGGCGGCCAGCCACGCGGGGCAGTTGAAGTGGAAGAGCGTGAGGAACGGCGTGATCCCGTGGCCGCGCAGTTCGGCCAGCATCTCCATGTAGCGGAAGGCGGTCTCGCGGTCGAACTCGGCGCGCGGTTCGCGCTGGAGGCGGCCCCAGTCGAAGCCGAGCCGATAAGCGTTCTGGTTCATGTCGGCGAGTCGCCTAAAGTCGAAGCGGTAGCGGCGCCAGTGGTTCGGCCCGTCGTCGGGTCGTGTGCCGTCCCGGGCCACGAAATCCCGCCACTCGTTGAGCGTCTCGCCCTCCACTTGGACGGGGCTCGTTCCCGAGCCCCAGAGGAAACCGGGTGGAAAGGAGGGCAGATCCTGGAGGCTGTCGTCCGGGCGCTCCATCGCATCCCCGATGCGCCAGCGGCGCAGAAACGAAAGGAACGAGGATAGCACCCCCATTGTCGTTGTCAAGCGTTCGACAGGCGTCAGAGCGGGCGGAAGACCACGGTGCGGCCGGCCAGCAGATCGGCCGTGGCCTGCTTCACACGGCCGCGACCGCCCGGTGCCACGGTCAAGGTCAGGGCCACGGCCCGGTCGATGGGGGCCTCGAGCCGAACCGCGTACGAACCGTCCGGCCGCACGGAGATGGCGGCGGTGGTTGGACGCGAGAATCGCACCGTCCATGTGGTCCGACGTTCCAAGCTGGCCTCGCGCACGTCCACGCACGCCACGCTGCGAAGCCCCATGGGACCGAGGCGGAAGACGGCCAGCAGGCCGTCGAGGCGGATCCGGCGGCCGCCAAAGGTGCCTGCGAACGACCCCGCCTGCGGCCGGCTCGCCAGGAAGTCCGTATGCCCGCCCCCGAGGTCGAGGTGCACCACGCCGCCGCCCTCCGGCGGTACGGGGCTGAGGCGTTCGACAGCGGGGTCCGGGATGACGACGGATCGGTCATCAGCGCGTGTTGCGTCTTCGGCAACAGGTCGCCACACCAGGTCGGCGAGTCCCGGCTGCCGTACGCTCCGTCGGATCGATAGGAGACGCTTGCCAGTGGACGTCGGCCCGTTTTGAGCGACCGTCTGCCGCGGCACGAGGCCGAGAGACAGGCGGCCCGCAGCATGCGGGCCCAGGGCGAAACGCTGGACGAGTGAGGTGTGCGCGTTCTTGTCTTGGTTGCGCTGTGTGCTGCGGAGCGCATCTGCGATGTAGAGGTACGGTTGCCGCCCCTTGGCCAGGAAGACTCGGCGGACGACCTGAGCGGGTGCTTGACCGGGCGCGGTCACGCGCCACGCCACGGTGAGATGATCCCATCTCGGGGTGGTGATCCAGCGGTGCGGAAGCGGCGCGCCGCGTTCAGGAAGGGAGGCGGCCAGGGGCGGGAGTCCGTCGACACACACGGGCGCGCGCCAGTCGGGGATGCCGCCGGCAGGCTCCACCAGCAGGTCGTGCGTGCGGGTGGCGAGCAGGACGCCCCCGTAGCTCTGTGCGGCCCGGCTGCGCGTGGGCGAGAACCCGGCAGGCGCGTACACGGCAGCCGCCACGTCAGCGCGATGCGCACGCAACACGTACAATCCTCCGTATACCCGCTCCTGGCTGGTCGCCGGTGTGCTGCGCTCCAGGGGTACGGCAGCCAGACCCTCGGGCCGGAAACGACGTAGGGCCAGACGCTCCGGGATGTGCTCCTCCGCCCAGGCCGCCATGTCGCGTTCCGCCATGGGGCGCGGTCGTGCGCCGAACCAGGGTACGCGTCCGTTTGGCAGCACGCGGTCGGCCAGGTAGGCGAGCAGTCGTTCGGCTGCCGCCGGCTGTGGCGCTGTACTCTCCGCCTCTCCGGTTTCCTGGCTTCGCAGCTTTGGGCGGTGTACCGAACCGATCGGCAGGGCCGACGGGGCAGGTCCGGGGGCAGCGTCCAATGGTGGACGGAGGCCGCGCAGGAGCCAGAGCGCGTGCAGGGTCTGGATCGCCTGGTCGTCTGTCACCCGGCCGGAGCCGTCGGGATTGACGTGCGCCTCCAGCTGGAGCGCGGCCAGGCGGGCGAGTTGCGCGGGCAAAGGGCCGGCGCGGCCGAGCGCGCCCAAGCGCGCGCGCACGGCAGCCAGGCGGAGGAGGACGCTTGGATCCAACGGAACGTTCTCGCCGCAACGTTCCAAGTGCGAAATCAGGTAGCGCTGATGGCGCACCAGGGCGCCGAGGCAATCGAGAAAGACGCCTTGTCCGGCTTCGGCCGAGAACGGGCCGGCGAGAAGCGCGGCCAATGCCTGAAGGCGCTGTGCGGCCAGTGCCGGGCGCCAGGTCGGGACGACGGGCCCCGCTTGCGGGGGGTGGGCCCGACTGAATCGCTGCCATTCGCGGAAACCTTGGAGCAAGGAGGCAAGGGAGGCGTGGTCCTGCGCGTCCCATGTCGCAGCTGATTGCTGCAGCGCGTCGAGTCGTACGCGTTGCAGGAAGGCCGGACGCGAAGCCGCGCGTTTCTCGGCTAGACGCGCAAGTTCGCCGAGTGCGAGTTCTGTCCCGTCCTGCGGTTCTGGCACGTCCGCCCCGTTCCGCTCGCGTCCGAGCTGGGCTGCGTTCCTGCCTCCTGCCGCGGCGTGTGCGGACAGGGCGTCGCGCAGACGGTCCTCAGGTGCCGCCCGCGTCTCCTTGAGCACCCAGGTCAGGCAGGCGGCTGCTTTACGGAATTCGCCGGCGTCCAGGTGTTCGTCCGCGTCGGCGAACAATCCCTGCACAAGGGGAGCGGCCGGATGAACCCGGCCTCGCGTGAGGAGGCCCCGAATCGCAGCCTGGTCCGGCAAGGGGGCAGGCTGCGGGGCTTCGACCGCATACGTCTGGAGGGGCGTGCCGGACACCTGCAGCTGCAGGCGGACCGTGCCCAGCCTGACGGCCTGGGCGAATGCGTCTGCCCCGCAGGGCAGGCGTACGTGGCGCGTGCCAGTGGCGAGCCCGGACAGATCTCGCTGACAGAGCAGGCGGTCTGGGAATGCGCCATCGCCTGTGCCCGGTTCGGTAAACACGCGGAGCACGGCGTCCCGGAGGTGCGGTTGCCAGGTCGTCACTTGCACCTCTACGCTCCCCGCTTTATCGTCCGTCCACGTGCATGCGGACAGCGCTGTCTCCACGCCCAGAAGTACGCCGAGGCCGCCGGTCAGATCCATGTTGCACTGCCGTCCGCCACCCATTTCGATTGACAGCCGGAGGGCCACGCGCGCGCCGCGCGCGCTGCATGCCGGCCCGATCTCGCCCCGCGACAGGGCGAGCTCTGTCACGCGGTGCTCCTGGTCGGTTGCCACGCGAACCCGCGCCCGGCTCTGCCAGGCGGGATTCCACTCCCAGCCGGTCCATTCTGCCGAGCGGATCCCGCCGTCGCGGGTCACCACCAGTTGTCGACGCACCCGGGGCGCGGGGCCGAATTGGATGGTGAGTTCTGTGTCAGCTCCGCTGTCCTGGCGGACCAGCAGGTAGACCGTGGTTGGATCGCAGGTCATGTGTGCGACCGGACCGCCGGCCGCGGGCGACGGATGCTGAGAGTGGGTGCGGGCCCCGTTTCGTTCCACGAAGGCGGGCAGCACTGTGCTGGGGGCGCGCCAGGCGAGGTCCACGGGTTTGCCGTCGACCGTGGGGGGCATGAGGGCATGCGGGATCACGGCCCGGGCGAGCGGCACGCGCGCCCGCTGGGACGCCCGGGCCTGGAGCGGGACGACAAGCATGAGCCACCCGATGACGGCCAGCAGGCAGCGGGACGGACACCAACGCCAGGGTGAGCCGCATGCGGTTGCGGGCCGCCGGGTCATGGCGTTCGTCCGTCCGTCCTGGGCCCGGGAGGCGTTCCCGGCTCCGGGGGATCCCACAGGCGTTCGGCGCGGTGGGCGAGCGCTTCCCGCGCCCGTCTCAGAGGTACGCCGTTCACCGTGCTCGGCCAGGCGGGACGGGACATGCTCTGAACCACGTCCGCGACCACGCCGGCCGCGCGCGCGTCGCCAATGGCCGTGAGCGCGAGCGCCGCCCGGTACCGGACCGGCGGGGAAGGGTGGCGTGCGAGCGGACCCAGCAGCGCCATGCCCTCTTCGGGACGGAGCGCGGCCAGGCTCAGCGCTGCGTCGGCCGCCCAGGGGCCTCTGGCGATGCATTGGCGCAGAAAGCGCTCCACGAGCTGATTTCCCTTGCCGCAAATGGGCGCGCAGATCGAGACCACGCAGCTCTTGATCTCGGGATGCTTGTCCTCCCGGAAACGCTCCAGAATGAGGCGGGTGAGCCGGTCGGCGTGTTCCGCGTGGCCCTGGTGCCGCGCGCGCGCTGCCTCGTGCGCCAAGACGCGCAGGGCCACCTGTCGGTCGTCCACGTAGACGCTGTTCAGCTTGCCCACGCAGTGGGCCTCGCCCAGCGCCCGGTAGTCCTCCAGGTACGGGTCGTCGCGGTAGGACCAGAGCACGCGGCTCTCGCAACCTGTGCCGGCCAGGCCGACGAGCAGGCACAGCGCGAGCCGGCACCATTCGCTTGCGACGGGCGGGGTCCGGCGGTTGCGATGCGGATCGTGGCGGGGACGGCTCATGGAGCGGCCCCCGTCTGCAGCGCACGTTCGAAGTCCGCGCGGATGAGAGGATAGGCGTAGTCGTCGATGTTGCCGTGGTTCAACACGCGTTCGGGCTCGCCACAGATGCGGTGGTTCTCTGTGGCCGTGCGAATGGGGCCGCCGTGGTAGAGCTTGGTCTCGAGGTGGTAGTAGTTGACGTGGGCGCGTACGCGCTGGCCGTCTACGTCGGGCGTGTCCTCGTAGGCGATGAAGTAGGCGTGCTTGCCGGGAATGGGGTTGGCCAGGGTCAGCACGGTCGCCCCCATGCCCGTGGTGGTACCGAGCGTGCTCGTCTTGATGGCGTCCACGGTTACGAGCAGTTCGATGCAGACGTCATCCGTGCGCCGGAGGATCCGCTTGGCTGCCTCGCTGGCTGCTGTGGCGCCCAGGCTGTGGCCGGCGAGGATCACACGGGGTTGTTCTCCAGCTTTCCGGCGCTTGGCGCAGAGGTCCAGGATCCACTGCTCGGCCCGGCGCTGCTCGGTGTAGAAGAAGGCAGCAGCTGTACAGGGCGTCCCCTCGGATGCGTCGGAGAGGGCGCGCCGCACGCCTCCCGGGATCAAAGCCAAGGGGTGGGGGGTCAGGACCACGGCGACAGGGCCCATGTCCGCCGCACGGATGCGCACGGCGCGTTCGCTCGGGGTGTCGGCGATGGAAATGGGCTCGGCCTGCCGCGCGCAGCCGGTCATGGCGATCAGGCTGGCCAGCACGAACCAGGTTGGGCAGAGACATCTGCGCATACACAGAGTCTTACCGAAACGCGCTCCCATGTCAACCGGATGCGTCGTCGGCGAGCGGCGCCGGCCGCTCTACCGGTTCTCCGTTGCAGAAGAGTTCCCGCTTGTCTTCGTCGACCGCGATGCGGGTGCCGTCGGCGTACGTGACCTCCTGCACGGCCGGCGCCGGACGCTGCCAGCCCGTGATCTCCTCCAACTGCAGGTTCCCGAAGCGCCCCAGGCAGAGATCGTAGACCGCCTTGAGCCGCTGGATGCGCTCGTCGGTGAGGACCGGGTGCGGCTGTTCGCGGGCCGACCACTCATCACGCGGATGCAGGCCGAAGGGCACGGTCTGGAGCACTGCGTCCCAGGTCGGATGGGCCCCGCGCTCGCGGATGAGCAGTCCGTGGAGCGCGAGGTCCCAGAGCGGGACATCCTCGTCGAGGAGCTGGCACACGGGCCAGTCCCGGCTGCGCGCCCGGTGCCCGCCCGCAGTGACGTAATCGCAGGCCACGGCGGCGGGCAGAACGCCCAGCTCCGTGCCGACCGAACCGAAGACCTTGCGCACCTCGCGCCACACGCGTTCCTGTCCGCGCTGGCAGTCGCCGCGCGGGCCCCGCCAGCGGGGATGGTAGTTCACCTCCAAGGGCTGCATCATGTAGTCGCAGTAGTAGGTCCCCTGGATGCCGAGGTCCTTCATCCGTCCGAGGTGGTTGTCGAAGTAGGATTGCGGCAGCGCCAGCGGCCAGGTCTGGTACTCCGGCCCGCCCGACCACCAGCCGTGGAGGAGCGGTTTGCCGGTGAGATCGTGGGTCAGGTGCTCCTCGTGCCAGTCGGGGGCATGGGGCACGTTCATCATGAAGTTGTCGTGCACGTTCATCTGAAATCCGAGCTCTTGGCCGGTTCGGATGAGGTCGCGGAACCCGGCTTCGCCCCC
>CAZBZG010000021.1:10504-16578 GCA_964496245.1 uncultured Planctomycetaceae bacterium
TCCACGGGAAAGCGCGTGGGATAGAGCCCGTCGTGGCCGCGCGCGTTCCAGCCCACGCTCTGGGTGTGGATCTTGTCGATCCCGGCCTTCCGCAGACGTTTGAGGCAGTCTTTGCTCTCCGCGAACGTGAGGCAGTTCTTGTACGACACCGGATGGGACTTGTCCCACTTCTCGCAGATGGGGCCTTCGTTCTCGATGCCGTGAAAGAGCTTCATGGTGTAGGCACCCGCCAGGTAGGCGAGGCCTGGGTCTTCGGCTACGCGGTCGCGCAGGGGAACCTTGCCGAGATCCTCCATGACGTGCCGGCGCAGGCGTTTGGCTGCGGCGAGGATGACGTCCGTGGCGCCGGCGAGGGGCGCGGAGCACGGTTTCGGAGGCGTTCATGGCGGGTGGGTCCTTTTCGGTCTGAGAAGAGTCATCGATGATGTGTCTATACCATAATGGTCAGCTGGTGTCAAACGATCATCGAAAAATCCACGGACGGCGCCGCTGGTGGACGTCATAGAGCTTGGAGAGCATAAGGTTACGGCAAGCATCCCGGATGCCGAAATCCGCTTGACGTACGCGTGCGGAGCGGGTAAGATGGGTTATGGAAGATAAGGGAGCGCGGGCACGCTTCCCAGGCGCTGTTGCAGCCGTGTGTGCGCCCCGCAACCGGCCCCTTGTGCGCCGCTCCGTGGAACCTCGGCCCGTCTCAGTCGTGCGGGCTTCTGGGGTAGGGGGACGCGCGGCGGGAGAGACCGTTTCGCCGGCTTTACGGGACGAGGTGGTTCCTTCATGGCGATCGCACGTATTGTCAAGACCTCCATGCGCCAGTTTGTAGTGGATAGGCTGGCAGAGGAGATCTCCGCCGGCACGCACCCGCAGGGGGCCAAGCTGCCGGCCATCAAGGACCTGGCGCGGCGGTTCGACACGAGTTCGTTCACCATCAGCCAGGCGCTGGGTGCGCTCGAAAAAGGGGGGTACCTCACACGGCGCAACGGCGTGGGCGTGTTCGTGCGTACGCCGCGGCCCCAGCTCAAGCTTTCGGACACAGTGGTGCTCTGCATGCACAGCCGCGGCCACCTCTATGCTGACCTGGCCCAGATGCTCGGTTCCGCCCTCCAGGCCCAGGGCCGCACGCCCATTGTGCTCGATGCCGCCACACCGCCCGGCCGGGAGCGACTGCGCCAGCTCGCATGCTCGGGTGTGGAGACGTTTTTCGTACAGAGTACCCAGAATGCGTCCACGCTCTTCGCGGAACCCATGTTCCGCAACAAGGCGCTGATCGGCTTCCTGCAGTGGGAAGTCGAACGCCTGCCAGGCCAGCACCTCATTCTGGCGAACGTGGAAGAAGGCGGCCGCCTCGTGGCGCGCTATCTGCACGAACGCGGACATCGTCACGTCCTCGTGGCCGTGAGTGGCATGCACCACGTACAGCGATCGAATGCGGCCGCCCACGAGAACCCGCCGCGCGATGCGCGCAACCAGGGCACGGTCTTCGTGGAGACCGCGCGGGAACTCGGATGCACGGTGGAGATCGTGTCGGGCGTGGTGGACGGCGGCCGCTATGTCTACGACACGGAAGCCCTCCTCGCTCCCTTGCGTCGTTCAGAGAAGCCAGTCACTGCCATGTTCGGCACCATGGACACGGCTGCGTACCACGCGCGCGAAGCCATCCGTGCTGCACAACCCGAGTTGCTCGACCGCATCGAAACGGTCGGCTTCTTCAACACGCCCTGGAGCCAGGCCGGGCATCCGCCCTTCACCTCGGTCGATCTCGACCTCGAAACGCTGGTCCAGGAGGCCGGAATCCTCCTGCGCCGGTTGGAGCAGGACCCGGCGTTGCCGCCCGTCACCCGGCTCGTCACGCCGCGGCTCGTGGAGCGCTCGCTGAAGGGAACGATGGAGCCGTCGTGAACAAGGGACGGCGAGGCGCGCGCCGGCGCGCCTTGGCAATGGGAGGGAGGGAGATGGCATCGGACGCGGCACTGACGCAGAGCGGCGTGCTGCCTGCGGTTGGAACGACTCTCGGTGGGCCGCGGCGCACGGCAGGAGTGCGGACGGCGAAACGGATGTCGCGGAGCCGAGCCGCGTTTACCCTTGTGGAACTGCTCGTGGCCATCACGATTATCAGCATCCTGGCGGCTCTCCTGCTGCCCGCGCTGCAGCACGCCCGCGAATCCGCCCGGCGGTTGCAGTGCATGAGCGCACTCAAACAGCGCGGCGTGGCCATCATGATGTACGCCAATGACTACGAGATGTTGCCCTTCCCGGACTATACCAACGGGGGGCATCGGAGCATGGGATTCCGAGATGGCAGCATGATCGAGTCTCTCGTGTACGGCTATACGGACGGAAACATCGATGTCTGGGTCTGCCCGTCCTGGACGCTATACGGCACGGGTTGGCGCGCCTATTGGCAGAGCTACAAGGAAACAGAGGGGAAGTCGCAGGCGTGGTTGGACAACAAGCTGCTCGATCAGGCGGAATGGGGCGGCGGGTTCCATACCTCCATCCAGCACTACCATGACGACTGGGGCGTCTATCTCGCCAACCCAAATCATTTTTCCGGTGTCCAGCATCCGTCGTGGTTCATGAATCAGCCGGAAATGAAGGTCGGAACAGCGACGTCTCCGAGTGGGAATAGCTACATGGCGTGTGTGGCGCCGAAGCTCTCCCGGTTGCGGGGACGAGCGGCGCTCGTAGAGGAGGCCTATCCCTTCCAGCCAAGGCACGATGCGACCACGGGCCAGATCTTCGACGGCGGGTCGTTGCGGCACTTCGCCTCGGGCGGTCGCCCCGACGGCGGCAATGTGCTGTTCTCCGATGGCGCGGTACAATGGGTCTATGCCTACGGACCGGAGGGCGAATGGATCGCCGAGACCTGGGGCGACAGGAAGCATATCATCTGTCCGGTGCTGGAAAAGCGCGGGACGTCCCGTCTTGTGGTTCCGTGAAGCGATCCGCAAGCAGGGCGGGACGCGATGGATGGAGCCCCGCAGGCGACAAGGACGAGAGGCGTGCCCCGGCGAAGCCGGGCTGGCGCGACGCGCGGGGAGACAAGCGACCCGGAGAACCGGCTGCAAAGGAGTGTGAAAAAATGAACGGAGCGCGCGTGACGAGGTGGTTTTCCGTGGTTGCGGCAGCACTCCTTTTCGCATCTACCGCTTGTGCGCAAACGCTTACCTTGAACGCACAGTACTATCCGTCATACGGAAAGATACGGCTCGCAATCAGCCACAACATGTTCAGCACGCCTGACGGAAGGGGCGGGTTGCTTGCCGCGTATTACAACAACATCCACACGAAAGGCGAGCCGGTCGTCACGCGCGTCGAGGCGTTGCCGCGGCTGGACAAACCCTTCGCCCATGAACACGTCGGCGCGGACAACTACTCCATCACCTGGCGGGGCACATTCGGCCCCGTCCCCCAGAGCGGCATCTACCGGTTGCAGACGATCACCGACGATGGCGTCAGAGCCTGGGTGGACGGCAAGCAGATCATCGACGACTGGCGACCTCATCCTCCGGCGTCCAACACGGGACAGATACGCCTGCAGAAGGGCCAGACCGTGGCATTCCGCATCGACTACTTCGAAAAGGGGGGTGGGGACACCTTCCAGGCCGAGTGGGGCTTGAGCAAGGCGACCGGCGAGGACGGGCAGGAGGAGGAGCTCCAATCCGCGGCCTTCCAGCTTGTCGATGCCTCCGGCAACGTCATCTCGGAACAGGAGATCGAATATGCGCCGGGTGGCGACAGCGTTCTCGTGGAGGTCGGCGATGTCCCCGACGGCCGGCATACCGTGAAGGTCTTCCCGGAAGGAAGCGACACGCCGAGTACGGATGCCATCTTCCGGCAGCATTTCGCCTGGGAAAACAATAGGCTGGGGGTGACCAAGGAGATCCATCCCCCCTTCGAGCCCATCCGGGTCGAGGACAGGACCGTCGACGTCGTGATGCGCAGGTACGCGATGACCGATCTCGGGCTCTGGGGTTCGGTGCAGGCGCGGGGCAACGAAACAGACTACGCCGAACTGCTGGCCGGGCCTGTCGTCCTGGTCGCCAACGGCGAGCCCCTGGGCGGCGAGGGATCGTTCGCCCGGACCACGCCGCAGGAGGTCGCATACGAATCCACGGCCCGGCATCCCGCGGTGGTCGTGGACAACAGGGCGACCATCGAATACGACGGTTGCATGCGCGTGGAACTGACGCTCAAACCCGGGACCGAGAGGCAGGAACTGCGGTCCCTGACTCTCCACATTCCCGTCAAGGACGCGCGCGCTCCTCTGTGGCATCTGTGCACGATGGGCATCCGGGGAAATCCGGCCGGGAAGACCCCTGAAGGACAGGGCGACATCTGGGAGACCCAAGGCCAATACAGCCCGGTTCGCCCTCACGGCAACCGCCGACGCCGCGGCAACTGGGAGCCTTACATCTGGCTCGGCGCCGAGGAGCGCGGGCTGTGCTGGTTCGCCGACAACGACGCGGGGTGGGTGCCGGATTACGAGAACAACGCCCCCTCCCTCTCGCTCGAACGCCAGGACGGCGTGCTGACGTTGCGGGTCCATCTCGTCCAGAAGCCGATCCTTCTGGACGAACCGCGCACCATCGTCTTCGGCCTGATGGCCTCCCCGGCCAAGCCCATGCCCGCGAACTGGCGCAACATCCTGCTGGGCAACATGTGGAAGTACGCCGGCAAGGTCGCCGGTTACCGCGCGTTCGACTGGATGGGGTCGCAATACTGGGGCTCCAGCCAGGTGTTCGCCGCCAAGTATCCGGTCAACAAGGACTTCAGCCCCTTGGACAAGATGCAGGAGGCGTGGCTGACTGGACGGGCCGGCATCGATCCGTTCGTCGATATCTGGGCGAGCAAGCACCTGGGCGCCGACTACGCGCCCAGGGGCCGGTCGCATACCCGCGAGCAGATGCGCAAGCTGATGGAGGTGTCGCTGCAGTGGGCGCGCCGCGCGCCGCCCGCGAACATGACCGTCTACTGGGAGGAGTTCGTCAAGGTCAGCCCCGATCACCCGGAGATGGAGACGTTCGGATGGGAATGGACCGGGGGCAACGGGAACACGCCGAACAGTACCGCAAGCTATCGCGACTTCGCCTGCTGGTATGGCGCCGAATTCCTGCGCCGCGGCATCGGGCTGTATTTCGACAACACCTTCATGGAGCCCGCGTTCGATCCGATGACCACCACCGCCTATCGCCAGCCCGACGGACACGTCCAGCCGACCGCCGGCATCTGGGCGCGGCGGGCGTATCTGAAACGCATCTGGACGCTGCACCGGCAGATGCCGCCGGAGACCATGCATCCCCGGATGGTCCTGCACATGACCAACACGCAGATTTTGCCGTACATGGTCTGGAACGACTCCAACCTCGATCTCGAATGGCGCGATCACAAGCTGCCGCGCCAGACCGCGTTTGCGCCGGATCTCCTCCGCGCCGAGTCGATGGGGTTGCAGACCGGCAACATTCCGCAAGCGCTGTCGTTCAAGGAAGCACGCGGTGACGTGAGCTTCTTCGGCGCCATGATGGTGCATGAGATCCGGGGTTGGTTCACCAACAAGCGGGCGCGCGCCATGCTGGAGAAGATGCTGCGTTTCGGCTACGGGCGCGGCGCACGCGTGGTGAACTACTGGGACGACGACCCGCCGCTGTCGGTGAGCGACGACGAGTGCAAGTGGCTGCTGATGGACAAGGACGCCGCCACCATGGTGCTGCTCTGCACCTGGAACGACGAAGACAGCGAGGTGACACTGGCCTTCACCCCGGAATCCGGACTCGTGGCGCGCGCGGCCGCCAATGCCGAAAGCGACGAAGCGCTCGCCGTGGACGACGACGGCGCCGTACGCCTTGCCATGCCCGCCTACGGAACCCGCCTGATGTCTCTTTCGTCCGGCGCGAGCCCCGAGTAAGGAGCGGATACCGTGGGACGCCTACTGCATCGCATCGACGACGGGATGGCCGCTGCGGCCGCGCGCCGCGCGGACGGAGGATGGTATGCGGCGGCCCTGGTGCAACCGGACATCGATCTCCGGTTTCGCGAGCCGCTGAACGCGGTATGGGACGAGCCCCCGGATGCCC
>CAZBZG010000021.1:16588-25662 GCA_964496245.1 uncultured Planctomycetaceae bacterium
GCGGCCGCGGCCCAGCCTTCGCAGCGCCGCATCGTGATGGTGAGCTCGGCGCGCGCCGGGGAAGCGCCGGAGGTCCTGGCCGAAGGTCCGGGACTGGGCGCACCGGCGGTGGCGCGGCACGCAACCGGTGCGCCGGCGGTGGGCTGGCTGCGCCACGGCGAGTCGGGTTGCCAGGTGTTTCTGCACGAAGACGGCGCAGCCAGGTGCGTGTGGGAGGCGCCGGCACGCGGTCGATGCCTCGACATCGCACGGTTCGAGGACGCGACGATTCTCGCCTGTCAACTCGCGGCCGCAAACGGTCCGACGGTGCACGTCCGCAGCGGCGACGGCCGGGTCCTGCTCGAGGCGCCGGGGCGCAATCCACGCCTGGCGGCCGGCGCGGGCGCGCTCTACGTCCTGTACGAAGCGCCGTCCGCGAACGGGTGCGGGCTGGTCGTCCAGGCGTGGAGCGGGGGGACCAAGGCGTCGCCCCGGACGGAACTCCCGGCCGCGGCCGACCTGAACCTCCACGCCTCCCTCACGGTCGACCCGCAGAGAGGCGTCCTGTACGTCGCCCACGAAGCTGCGCCAATGTGGGGCGACGACGAGCAGCTCGGACGGCACCGCGACATCTGTCTCTGGCGCCTGGAGCCCGGCGCGACCGAATGTTGCCCAGGGCCCGACACCGCCAACGGTATGCTCCCGATCCCGCCCCGCGGATTCCGAGAACATGCGGGGAAGAACGCCACTCCGATCTCGCCGCTGGTGCGGCTCCTGGACGGACGGATCTGCGTATTCGTTCGCCGCTTCCGGCAGCACGGGATCAAGTCCTTTGGCTGGGATGTGCAGCGCCTGACGCACGGCCCGGACGGCTGGAGCGAGCCGGCGCGCGTCAGCGAGCACTTCGGCACGCCCGACCGGCCCTACGACGTCGTCCCCGCGGACGGCGGCGCAGTCCTGGTTCAGCCCTGCTGCGATCAGCTTCCGAGCACGCGCGTGAACGTGGACGCGCCCGCCGGGTTCATGTGGACCGAGCACCATGAACTCCTGTCCGGGCATCCGGGCCGGCCCTACGACATGCGCGTGGAGGTGCGCGACTGTCCGCTCGACGCGACACTGCCGGACGCGACCGTGCTCAAGGGCATGGACGCGCGCTACGGCATCCCGCCGGCGGTCCGCGACCTCGGGGCCGAACCGCCGTCCCCCGGCGCGCCCGGCGCGCCGCAGCACCTGGTCTGGGGCGACCTGCACGTCCACACCGCCTATTCCAAGTGCGTCGCGCCGATGGACGGGACGCCGGAGGAGCACCTCCGCTTCCAGCGCGATCACCTGGGCTGCCGTGTGCTCTGCCTGACCGAGCACACCCACCTGATGAACAGCCGGGAGGTCGACCACGCCTACGACATGCTCGAGAGCGAGGCGGGCGACGACTGCGTGGTGCTGTACGGAACGGAGACGCTCACGACCGGCCAGGACACCGTGTTCTTCACCCGCGACCGGGACGTCTTCGGCCGCCTGCGGGCCGTGCTCCAGCGCCATCACACGCGCCCGGCGATCTACCGGGCGATCAAGGAACGCCTGCCGGAGCGGTCGGTCCTGGTCGCGCGGCATTTCGACGGGCCGGGCGGGGAGCATCCGGATTTCGCGGTCGAGTCGTTCGCCCCCGACCTCGAAGGCGCGATGGAAGCCATGCAGGTCCGCGGCGACAGCCTCATGGGAAACCTGGTCTGCGGCAACGGCGCGAAGTCCGGGGATACCGCCGCGAGGTTCCTGAACGCCGGCAAGCGGGTCGGGCTGATCGGCGGCACGGACCACTGCGGCGGCTACGGCCGCAACCACGCGTGCCTGACCGGATTCTGGATGGACGAGGTGACGCCGGACGCGGTCTGGGAGGCCCTGTGGCGCCGGCGTACCCTCGCCGTCTCGAAGGGGAAGATCGCGCTGTGGGCCGAATGCGGCGACGCCCGGATGGGGGACGCCGCCACCGTCTCCGGCGCGGTGTCCATCCGCGCCTGGCTGTCGAGCCCGCGCCCCCTGCGCCGCGTCTGCCTTCTCCGCGACGGCGCGCCGCTTGCGTGGCGGACTATCGGCGGGGGGGCGACCGAGGTCGAACTGGTCGACGAGGCCCCGCCGCCCGGCGCGCACTGGTATTCCGTCACCGCCGAAGCGGGCGCCCCGTTCCACGCCCAGTCGGTGCTGGCGCATGCGTCGCCGCTGTTCGTGCACGCGGACGGCTGAGCCCCGCGGCGCCGCGGCCCTGCCGCTGTTGCGGATTCGGGGGCGCGGCGCCGGATTCGAGACGCGATTCCCGCGGTCCGCCCGGGAAGGGCCGGGGACAACCGGAACGGTGCCCGAGCGCCTTTGCCGATCACAAGAGGAGAGCAATCGACATGGCCAGCAACGTTCGCTTCGCCGACAGCACGTTCACTATCTCGAGCGAGGGGCGGAGCATCCGCATCGAGGCAGCGAAGGTGCTGCGCGCTCGCATGTGGAACTGCTCGGAATGGCGCGACTACTGCAGCGACGCCTTCGAGGCGCGCGGCGTGTTTCCGCTGCAGAACGGACTGCGGGTGCTCATGGTGAACGACGGCGAGGGTCTGGTCGCGCCGGTGATCCTGCGGGCCGACGAACAGGGATTCCGCGTGATCGTTCAGGCTGCGCAGATCGTCGAGACCAAGGGGATCAACCGCAAGCTGATGGCGCTGGACGTGCTCCCCGACCTGATGCGCAGCCGCGTCGGGGAGGCCGGCTTCTTTCTGTTGCCCTGCCTCTCGGGCACGCTCGTGCGGTTCGTCGATCACGCCCCCGCGGTCAACCGCGACCGCATCTACATGGACCAGAGCGAGTGGGAGAAGGTCAACCTCATGAACTGCTTCGCCATGAAGCGGGGGGACGACGGCATCCTCGGCATCGTCCACCGTGGCGACTTCCACTGTCACGTTGTGACGGAGCTGAACCAGGACGGGGAGAACCGGATCTACCCGAGTTTCGGGCTGCGCCATACCGAGGGCGAGGCGATCAAGCCGCAGGACAAGGAGATCCTCTACCGCTTCGCCAGCGGCGCCGATGCCGACTTTCCCGGCTTGGCCCTGACCTACCGCGACTATCTGCTGCGGGAGCGCGACGTGTCGCCGCTCAAGGAACGGGTTGCGGACAACCCGGTCCTCGGGTACTCCGTCGGGGCGATGCGCGTCAAGATCTTCATGGGCTCGAAGTTGAAGGTCATCGACGGCAACGGCCCCGTGCGCGTCGACACCACCTTCGAGCAGGCCGAGGCCATCCTGGACGCCATGAAGTCCGCGGGGATCGACCGGGCCGTCGTCACGCTCGTCGGGTGGAATCTGGGCGGGCACGACGGCGCGTATCCGACGCGCTTCCCGATCGAACCCGCGTTCGGCGGCGAGGCGGGGCTCAAGAAGCTGATCGCCAAGGCGACGGACATGGGCTACCAGATCGTGCCGCACGACAACTACACGGACGTCTACCGGTCGGCCCGCGATTTCGACTACGAGTACATCGCGCGAACCCCCGAAGGCCGCCCGCGCGTCGTCGGCATCTGGGGCGGCGGCCAGTCGTTCAAGGCCTGCCCAGTGGTTTACCCCGAACGCTACGGTGCGGATTTTGCGCGGGTCAAAGAACTCGGTTTTCATGGGCACACCTACATCGATGCGCAATCCACGGTGCTCTGGATCTGTCACAACCCGCGGCATCCGGCCGATGAGGAACAGTTTGCCCTCGCACAGTCCGCGATGACTCAGTGGCACCGGGCGATGTACGGCGCGGTCGCCACCGAAATGGCCCCGGCGTACAACCTGCCGTTCATCGACGAGGTGCATGGCATGCACGGCGCCAACAACAGCGGATTCATGTTCGAGCGCCTGCCCGCATCGTTCACGCGCATCATCGACCGCGTGGTGCCGTTCTACCATCTCGCGGTGCACGGGCTGCTGACCTACCAGGAGTCCTGGGTGCACAGCTACCGCAGGCAATACGACGGCGCAACCTGGCCGGGGCTCCTGCGCGCCTTGGCGATCGGCGCGCGGCCGTCCATGGAAGTCTCGTGGGCGGGCGGCGGCAACGGCGACACCTACAGCGATTCGATCCGCGACGTGCTGCCGGCGTACAAGATCGCGTTCGAAGAACTGGCGGACGTCCACGTCGAACCGGTCGTTCACTTCGAGGAGTTCGCCGACCGGGGCAGCCGCGTCGCCTACGCCAACGGCAGAAGCGTCGAGGTGAACTGGACCGATACGCCCCTCGGCGATCTGAAACCCATGAGCTACCGCATCCAGTAACGGACTTGAAGCAGGAGCCGCCCGCATGAAGACGCATCGCGTCACCGAAACACGACACGGCGCGCCCGAAGCGTATCTCGCCAACGGTCTGGTCGGTCTGCGAATCCCGCCAGTGCCCCTGCCCGGCGGCACCGCGCTCGTCAGCGGCTTCGTCGGGCGCAGCTCGGAAAAGGGCATCGAGGAGTGCGCCCACGCCCCGTACCCGGTCGGCGCGGATCTGCAGATCGGCAGCATGTGGCTCTCCGAGCGTCCCGATCTGGCGTGCTTTGTCCGCCAGGAATACGATTTCGCGTGCGGCGAACTGCGCAGCACCTTCACCTTTGCGACAGACGACGGCTGCGTCCATGCCGATGTGAGCACATTCTGCAGCCGCACGCAGCCGGCTCTCGCGCTGCAGGAAGTCGGCCTGACCGTCGACAAGCCGTGCGCGGTGACGCTGCAGGCAGGCGCACGGGGCGCGGCTGAATGCCAAGCTCACGGGGGTATGCGGGCCTCAAGTTCCCGATGCAGGCGGGCAACCACGGATGGGAGGTCACGCCGTTCTGGTCCCAAGGCCTCATGGAGGAGCACATGAGCCTCGATGTGGCGTTCGCGATGGGGCAGTATGGCGACGTCACCCGCGACGAGCTCTTCTTCCGGCAGCATGTCTGGCCGGTGATCAAAGGCGTCGCCGAGTGGGTCGCGTCGCGGGTCAAACGAACCGGGCGGGGGTTTGAGATGCGGCACCTGACCGGCATCGACGAGATCGTGAGCAACATCAACAACGACGCCGAGACCAACGCCCTTGCCGCCATTGTCCTGCGCCAGGCGACGGCATATGCCCTCCGTCTCGGGTTCGAATCGCCCGTGCGTTGGACCGAGATCGCCGACCGCATGTTCATTCCCATCGATCCGGAGAGCCGCATCGTCCCCAAGAACGACACGCACGACCTCGGCCAAGACAAGGGGTGCGCCGACGTGATGATGCTGACCTTCCCGTTCGACTGCCCGTTGGACCCGGACGTGCGCGAAGCCACCGTCCGCTACAACATCGAGCGGGCCGACACGTATCTCGGCATGCCGATGAATTGCTCGAACTACGCGGTCTGGGCGAGCCGGGCGGACGAGCGCGAAAAGGCGCTTGCATTCCTCGAAACCGGCGTGATGGACCTCGTCGAGATGTCTTTCTGGCAGACGGTGGAGTCGAACCAGGCCCCCTTCGCGGAGGCGCTCCCCAAGACCGTGTTCGTCACCAAGTGCGGCGCCCATCTCACCGCCATTCTGCAGGGCATGACCGGTCTGCAATTCAACGGCGGCGATCCCCAGACGTGGGGCAAGTATCCTGTTGCCCTGCCGCAGGGCTGGGAGGCCATCGAAGTCGAACGCGTCTGGGTCCGCGGCGCTCCCATGCGCCTGACCGCACGCCATGGCGAGGCAAAGGCACGGCTGGAGACCCTGGAGAGCGCATAGCATCGCAACGGATGCGCGCAGTCTCTCGGGATGAAGCGATGCAGAGGGAGCTTCGACATGCGTGCAAAAACGATGTCGCGTCTTGGGGAGTTCGATCGGACCGGTCAGGACAGAAGGAGAGGAACGACTATGTGCAAGACAGGTAGAGGCTACGCGCTTTCGGGAGTGCTCTGTGCGATGTGCCTGTTCGCTGGCTTTGCGGCGGCGGCGGAGACGAAATCGGAGTATATGGCGACGGTGGCGCCTTTCGAGAAGGCGCCCGCCGTGGACGGCACGCTCGAACCGGGCGAGTGGGACGGCGCGCTGCATCTTCCGGCCGTGATGAATTACCGGGGCAACAAGATCGTGCCCTATCGGTGCGAGGTGTATTTCGGCTTCGACCGCGAACACCTGTACTTCGCCATCGTCAGCGAACTGCCCCCGGACAAGAAGGTCCTCGCCAAGCAGACGATGCGTGACTCGCAGAAGATGATCTGGGACGACGGCATCGAGATCTACATAGATCCCAACCGCCGCAACCGCGCCGAGGGCAAGGGCGACCGCCGCTTCTATCTCTATCACGGCAACAGCGTCGGCGCCTTCCTCGACATTGTTTATGACATCGACGGCGCCCCCGACGCGGGCTGGAACGGGAAGTGGACCGTCGGCAACGGCATCCACGAGGACGCGGGCGTATGGGTGCAGGAACTCAGCTTGCCGCTCGCCGATGTGGGATTGACCGGAGACGAGGCGATCGGCCGGGACATGGGGATCCTGGTGGCCCGCAACATCAAGCGCGGCGCGGGCTGGCTCCAGTGCCCATGGTTCCCGCACCAGGGCTCCTTCGTATCGGTCAACAGCTATCCCCTGATCCGGCTCACCGAGAACGCCCCCACCGTTTCCCTCGATACCCTGGGCGGCCTGGATCTTCACAAGGGACCGATTGCGCTGAAGGCGAGCATCTTCAACCCGGGACCGGCGCGAAAGGCGAAGGTGGATCTCCTCGTCACCTCCACCACCATGCCCAAGCTCGAAGAGCAGAAGACGGTGCAGCTTCCGGCGAAGGGCGTGGGCGAATACAGCTACATCGTCACCGGCCAGCGCCTGCACGAAGATGCGGAGCACAAGCTGACCCTGAAGATCGCCTCCGCCGAGGGGAAGGAACCATGGTTCCACTACATGGCCAACTGGACCAAGGCGCCGGAGAAGCGGTGGCCCAAGGTGGCGATGGGACCGCAGCCGGACAAGGCCTACAGGGTGAACTTCTATCCCGGCTACGACTTCCTGCAGTTGGAGATGCGGCCCGCGTTCCTCGAACTCGAAGACTGCCGCCAGGCGCACTACGTGATCAGCACCTCGCGGGGCGTCACCCTCTTTGCCGATGACGTTGCCTGGGAAGGCGCGACTGGCCTGGTGGAGCTGGACCTCCCGCCGCTGCTGGACGATGTCTATACCGTTGCGGTCACATTCGACGGGTGGGATGAGCCCATCACCAAGACCTTCGAACGCCGGCACTTCGTCTGGGAGAACAACAGCATCGGCGTCACCGACCAGGTGCTCCCCCCCTTCGAACCCATCGAGGTGGCGGACAATCGTGTCAAGGTGGTCCTGCGCCAGTATACGGTCAACGGCCTCGGCCTCTGGGATTCCATCAAAGCGGCGGGCAATGTCTCCGCCGGCGGTCCCGAAGAGCTGCTCTCGGCGCCCATGCGGCTGGTGGTCGATGGCGACCGCGAGCTCGAAGGTGAAGGCGGATTCGTCAACATCGCCGACAGCGCCGTGACGTACGAGGGCCGGGCGGTCGACCCGGCCGTAACCGTAAAGACCCGTACCCTGACCGAGGTGGACGGTTGTATGCGGGTGGAGATGACCCTGCAGCCGGGCACGAAGAAGAGCGAGCTGCGGCGCCTGCACCTGGACATCCCCCTGGTGGACAAGCTGATGCCGCTCTACCACGTCTGCACCACCAGCCTGCGCTTCAATCCCGCCGGCAATATTCCCCAGGGCGAAGGACGGTGCTGGGACACGCGCGACTTCCCGGACGGGTCCTGGTACGGCAATTTCAAGCCCTATATCTGGCTCGGTGCCGAGGAGCGCGGACTGGCGTGGTTTGCCGACAACGACGCCGGCTGGGTGCTCAACGCCAGCCCCAAGGGCGAGGACGAAGAACCCACCCCCTGCGTCGAGTTCCTCCGCGAGGACGGCGTGCTGACCCTGCGCGTCAACCTGGTGCAGAAGCCGATCACCGTCTCGGAACCGCGTACCATCGTCTTCGGCCTCATGGCCAGCCCGGGCAAGCCCATGCCAAAGGGCTGGCGCACCGTGGAGACGGCGTGGATGGGCTCGCAATACTGGGGGTCGGACGAAAGTTTCGCCGCCAAGTATCCGCGCAATGCCGACCTCAGTCCGCTGGACATGATGATGAAGCGGCGCCTGGGAGAGGACGTCGACTTTGACACGTTCCTGGAGGAATGGACCGAACGGAACTTCGGCCCCGACAACCCGCCGCACCGCAAGACCAAGAAACAGATGCAGAAATTGCTGAAGGTCTCGTACGATATGGCGGGAAGAACCGATGGCAAGCCGTTCACCGTCTACTGGGAGGAGTTCCACTCTACCAGCAACGCCCATCCGGCCAAGCAGGCGTTCTGGCACGAATGGGGCGGGGGGTCGACCCGCAATATCGTTGCCAGCTATCGCGACTTCGCCGTCTGGTGGGGCGCCGAGTTCGTGCGCCGCGGCATGGGCCTGTACTTCGACAATTCCTTTCCCCAGCAGGGGCACGATCCCATTACGACGTCGGCCTACAGGCTGCCCAACGGCAAGATCCAGCCCTCGGCCGGCATCTGGGCGCGGCGGGCGTACCTGAAGCGTATCTGGACCGTCCACCGCCAGTGGGACGATCCGCGCATTCCCCCGCTGATGATGATCCACATGACCAACACCCACATTCTGCCCTACATGGTCTGGAACGACTCCAATCTGGACCTGGAGTGGTTCTACGGCGATACGCCGATGCAGGCCCGTTACGCCCGCGACATGCTGCGGGTGCAAACGCTGGGGCGGCAAACCGGCAACCTGCCCTTCGCCTTGTGCCGGGGCAGCACACCGCGCAAAACCGGGGACGTGCCCAACCGTGACGAAGTGGGGGCCATCTTCGAGTTCAAGTACCCCAATCAGCCCCGCATGCCAAAGTACATGCTCGCGTTCGGCTACGGACAGGACGATTGCCGGGTGTTCAACTACTGGAACGAGGAGTCCTACCCGGTACGCTTCAGCGATCCGGAAATTGCCTCCATTCTGCTGGTAAAGGACAAAAAGGCCCGGCTGCTCCTGGCGACCTGGAACGGTACCGCCGCGGAGGTGATCCTG
>CAZBZG010000021.1:25672-27531 GCA_964496245.1 uncultured Planctomycetaceae bacterium
GGAAAGCTCGGCTTCAAGGTCGGCCGGGCGACCGACGTACGGGCGGAAAAGACGCTAGACGTTCAGGATGACGGACGCATCGTGTTCGACCTCAAAGGGTATGGGGCCCGCTTGATCGATCTGGAGGCCAGCGAATGAATGCCTCCCGAATGCGCAACGCCGCTTTCGCGTCCTGGGAGGGCGCCACCGACGTGTACGCGCGCTGTACGCGTGGCCATGTGGCTCGAAATGCATCGAAGATGTCGTCCGCAAGAGGAGCCCTGCCATGAAGTGAACGGTTCTCGCGAAGGCCGCACTGATCGCGCTGTTGTCTGGCGCGTCCGCCCTCTCCACGGCGCAGGCCGGACGGAAGAATGCGTTGAAGAAGGAAGAGATCTCCGCGCTCGCCGTGCCGCGCATGCAGACGGCGCCCACGATCGACGGCACCATCGACCCGAAGGAGTGGCAGGAGGCTGCAGCCGTCAGCGGCCCCGGCGCGCAGCAGAACAACATCCTCATCCCCCGGCCGACCACCTTTTTCGTCGCCTGGGACGCGGGGCATCTCTACTTCGCCTGCCGCACGTACGTGCGAAAGGGGTACAAGCCCAGGATCAGGGAGGGCCGCTCGCCAGGCCTGGCCTACGTGTTCGACGACGGACCCGAACTCGTCTTCCGGCCGCTCGGCAAGAACCGGCGGGCCGAGTACGCGGACATGGCCTACAAGCTCTTCCTCAACTGCCTGGGCAATGTCGGCGACCTCACGCGGCTGGCCCTGGGCCAGCAGCTCAAGGACTGGGCACCCGACTTCGAGATCGCCACCCGCCTCACCGAACCCGGCAGCGCGCCCGAGGGCGGCTGGTGGTGGGAACTCGAAGTGGCCACGACCCCGAAGGATTTTCAGCTCGACGGCGATCACCAGGCAGGAGACGAGTGGCGCGTGATGTTGGGCTTCAACCACATGCCGGGGTTCATGCAGACCCGCATTCCCTGCGTGGGACCCTACTTCGAGCCCTCGGGCTACACGCGCCTCACGCTCGTCGACCGGACGCCGTGCGTGCAGCTTTGCATGGACAGCCTGGAGAACCTGTCGAGCACGGGCACCGCCGACCTGACGCTGGCGGTCTACAACCCCGGCCCCAAACCGGCCGAGGTGGCGCTCGACGTCAACGTGGCCGACAAGATCGCGAAGCAGGAGACCCTGGCCGTGCCGCCTGGCGGGGAGAAGTCCTTTGCGCTGACCGAATCCCTGCCCGAAGACGTGAAACAGGGAAAAGTCGCGGTGCGCGCCGTCCAGGGCGAGCAGGAGCTCTTGCGCTACGTGGCCTACTTCGCAGTCGGCAAGTACAATCACATGCTGGCCCCGGTCAAGGCGCGCGATCCGAACGAATTCGACTTCACCACGCGCTTCAACCCCGTGAGCATGCGTCTGCTGCTCAAGGCGGATACCTACTACCTCCCCGATCCGGATGCCGCCGAAGCTCTGGTGGTCACAGTCAAGGAGGAGAAGAGCGGCAAGGTCATCCACGAGGAGGAACTGACCCAGATCGTGGACTGGTACTTCCGCACGCTCGTCAGCCTGCCCGATCTGTCCCATGGGACCTATGGCGTGACGGCCGCCATCCGCTTGAAGGACGGCACGCAGCTCGGTCCCCGGACGGGACGTTTCGAGAAGAAGAACGAGGCCGAGGCGTTCCCCGCATGGTGGGGCAAGGACTACGGTGATATCGACCGGGTCCTGCCGCCCTACACGGCCTTGTCGGCCAAGGATGCGACCGTTGGATGCTGGGGCCGGGCCTACACGCTCAATGCCCTGGGGCTGCCCCTGCAGATCGTCAGCCAGGACGAGCCGGTCCTGGCGGGCCCGGCCCGCCTCGTGCTCG
>CAZBZG010000022.1:0-5165 GCA_964496245.1 uncultured Planctomycetaceae bacterium
TGTTGAAGTCGTGGGCCACGCCGCCGGCCAGCTGGCCGATGGCCTCCATCTTCTCGGATTGCCGCAGGCGCTTCTCGCTTTCGACCAAGGCTTCCTGCGCGCGCTCGCGCTCGGCGACTTCGCGGAGGAGCTCCTCGGCGCGTTGCTTCTCGGCCGATCGCGCGTTCCACACGAGCAGGAGCATGCCGGCGAAGATGGCGAGTACCAGTACGCTCAACAGGATCATGCCTGTCATGAGTCCACGCCGCGTGGCCGCGTTCGTCTCGCGGAGCTCGGTAGCAGCGGCGCCGATGGAGTCGGTGAGACGCTGCTCCAATTGGGCGACGGGCCGGAGGAACTCGTCGAGATATGTGGTGGATGCCACGCTGAAGAGGACGCCGTCAGCCGTTCGTTGGGGTGCGATGGTGATCGCCATGTACTTCTTGCGGATCCGCCCGTCATCGTCTTCCCAGTCGTAGTAGCCGTCGGCCGGGTGACCGCCCTGCGTGGCCGACATGATGCGCCAGAAGCCGGGGAGCTCGTCCGCGAGCGTATGGAGATCGAGATCCACGATGCGGGGGCTGTCGTGGAAGCGGCAGACGAGCGTGGACGTGTCCGTGAGGGCTGAATAGCCGGTGTTGCCCACGGGCTGGACGGCGATGCTTCGAAACGTGTCATCCTGTTGGAGGTCGGCCATTGTCATGCGGGGGTGTATGGCGATGTAGGTGGCTACCTGGGCGGCCACGTGCTGCGCGTGCTGGCGGATGGTGCGCTCGGCGGTTGCGGTCAGGGCGTCGGTGCTCTGGTCCGTAGCACTGGATCGGACGCCGTGCATGGTCTGGACGGCGATGGCCTCGGCCTGGAGCAACCCCTTGTTGGCGAGGTAGGCCAGTCCGGCCATGCCGAGGAGCGCGAGCAGGCCGAGGGGGAGCAGTACGGAGAGGCGGAAGGCCCCGCCGGGGCGGCGGGCGGGGGGGGCCGGGGACGCCGCGCGCTGCTGTGGGGGCGGTGCGGTTTCGGGATGAGAGCTCGGCACTGGCGCATCCGGCATGGGCTTGTGCCTTCCTGGGCGAGCGGAAACCAAAACACCAGGAGCCCGGCTCGGGCGTACGAGGAAAGGCTGGCGGAGAGACGGGGATTCGAACCCCGGGTACGCTAGGCGCACACACGCTTTCCAAGCGTGCCCCTTCGGCCACTCGGGCATCTCTCCGCATCCGCAGCCGCCGCATGAGGACAGATCTACGAGCATACGGGCGGGCGGGGCTGTGTCAAGACCGGCGATGGCAAGAAACGCCTTGACGTCCAGCTGGGGGTGAGCATGATCGAGTTCCATTCGCGCGCCGGGGCCGGCGGGCGTACGAGCGGACCGAGAGCGGGGGAGACGCCATGAAAGCTGCAGAAGGCAAGATGGGCCGCGTATTCCTCATCCGTCTGGAGGACGGGGACGAGGTGCCCGGGAGCATCGAACGCTTTGCCGCCGAGAAACAGGTCTCGGCCGGGTACGCCCTGTTCGTCGGCGGTGTGGGCGGCGGCCGCGTGGTGGTCGGTCCGCGGGAGTCCGACGCGCGGCCCCCGGAGCCTATGGAACGGGCGATCGAGGATGCGCACGAGGTGGCGGCCGTGGGGGTGCTCGCACCGGACGAGGAGGGGACCCCGGTCCTCCACATCCACGGTGCGCTGGGGCGCTCGGGCAGTACGGTCAGCGGTTGCTTCCGCAAGGGGGTGGCGACCTGGGTGACCGGCGAGGTGATCCTGTACGAAATCACGGGCACCGCGGCTGTACGCGTGCCCGACCCAGCGGTCGGATTCAGCCTGCTCGAGCCCGCGGGTGCGCCAGCCAAGCGCGAAGAGGCCCGGCCCAGGTCGGCGGCTGCTGCAGGGAAGAAGGCTGCGCCGGCTGCGGCGGTAGCGGCAGCCCACACCGGAGACAGGCACAGCCGGGTCATTTATCTGCTGAATGCGGAAGTGCGGTAGTCGGGTACGCACGCCTCAGGCATGGGGCGCCTCAGCTCACAGCCGCAGGGCGCGCACTTGATCCAGGTACCATCGGTAATCGTCCAGCGCCACGCCCGGCGTGATCAGGTGGTCGGGCATGATGATGTAGCCGCCCTCCCGCATGAGGGGCTTGAGGCGCTCGAGTTCGGCTGCGACCGCGTCGCGGCTCGTTTCGAGCGTCAGCTTGTCGAAGTTCCCGACCACGCGCAGTTCCTTGCCGTATCGCTGTCGGTGGACGCGGGCGTCCCCCTTCCACGGTCCGACTTCGATGGGAAACTGCACGTTGACCCCGGCGTCGAGCCACGGGCCGAGGAGGTCGGTGACGTCACCGTCCGAGTCGATGCCGTAGAGCGTGACCCCGTATTCCTCGAGCTTGTTGCGGATCTTGCGGTAGCCGGGGACCACGCATTCCTCGAAAATGTGTGGGCTGACGAGCGGGCCGCTGCGGCCGCAGATGTCCTCCCACCCGAAGCCCATGTCGACCTGGACCTTGGGCAGGATCTGGTCGAGCGACCAGCAGGTGAGGTCGGCCAGTGTCATGACCATGTCCTTGTAGCAGTCGCGGTCGTCGTACATGAGGAAGCTCATGTTCTCCACGCCCATCCAGTTGCGGATCCAGCCCATCAGGGAGGCGGTGCCTACGGCGATGGGCAGTCCCGATGCCTCGGCGTTGGCGATCCGCTCGTCCAGGTTGTCGGGGATGCGGGCGGGGTCGGGCTGGAGGCGCTTCTTGTAGGCCGGCCAGTCGCTGGCCTCCTTGAGCGTGAAATCGATATAGTGGGGAATGCAGCTCTTCTGCTTCCAGTCCTGGCAGACCACGCCGTCGCCCCCGCGGAAGATGCGGTACTCGTCGGTTTCCTCAAGCACCTGCTCCTCAAAGGGGGGATAGAGGTCCAGTGTGGCGCCGACGCCGGTCCAGTGGGGGACGGTGCCGAGAAATTCATGGATGTTGACGTCGCGCGGGAGGCCCTCCCCGTACCAGCGCTCCAGGGTTTCGGGCCAGCCGGTCCAGTGAATGACCGGCATGCGGTCGAAGTCGCCGTAGAACATGATGGCTCGAAACAGCTCGCGGGAAGTCATGGCCAGCTCCTCGTGGTGCGGAACGCTCCAGGCACGGCGCCATCCGACCGGACTTGTACCGGATCGTGCTGCCAGAGCAAGGGAAATCGGGAAGGTGGATGCGGTTTTTGGGTAGCCGGGGCGCGGCCGGCATGGTACACCAGGCGGCGAGGAGACGCGCATGCGCGGCAGCCACGCGACAAAGACGAACGAGGACCCCGACCGCCTCTGCGGCGCGCATCCCTACCGGTACTTTGGCGCCCAACCGGAGCGCGGGCGCACGGTCTTCCGGGTGATGGCGCCGGAGGCCACGGACGTGCGGCTGGTGCGGCCCGGAAACCAGTGGGATGCCGCAGCCGAGCCGCTCGAGCGGCAGGCCGACGGTGTGTGGACGTGCGTTGTGGAGGAGGATCTTGCGGGCACGGCCTACAAGTACCTGGTGCGCAACGACCGGCCGTATCTCGTGCGGCCCTACGAGATGGCCCGCATCGATCCCTTCAGCCGCCAGCTGGCGGTCGAATACGGGCCGGGCGGGAGCCGCACGTACAACAGCCTGGTCCCGTCTGCGGAGCCGTTCGCCTGGACCCGGAAGCACATCGATCGGCCGCCGGCGCCCATGAGCATTTACGAGCTGCACCTGGGGACCTTCTGGCCCGGGACGTACCGCGAGATCGCCGAGAAGGTCGCGGCGCACGTCGGGTTTCTCGGGTTCACGCACGTGCAGATCATGCCGCCGTTGCAGACGCCCATTCACGAGTCCTGGGGGTATCTCGTGGGGTGTCCCTATGCGTTGAACGAACGGTACGGCTCGGTCGCGGACTTCCAGTGGATGGTGAACCGCCTCCATGAGGCCGGCATCGGCGTGATCGTGGATGTGCCGCTCGGGTTCGGCGTCAAGGACTGGGACTGCGGCCTGGCCAACTACGATGGCACTGACCTCTATCACCACGCGGGCGCGCGGGGCTGGAACAATCAGTGGCAGAGCCGCGTCTACAATCACACCTCGCCCTACGTACGCGACTACCTGACCGGCATCGGCACCTATCTCTACAATGAGCTCGGGATCGACGGGATCCGCGTGGACGCGGTCGCGTCGCAGATCTTCCTCGACTACGACCGCGGCTTTTGGGACTGGCCGCGCACCGACCGGGAGGCCATTCCTGCGGAGGACTGGGAGCTCTTCAACAGCCTCGGGGGGGACATGCACCTGGCCGACCGCGGGTACTGGCTCTCGGAGGCCACGGACTTCGACGCACTGCGCTTCCTGCGCGCGTTTCACACGCGGCTTGCCCGGACCGCGGCCGGGCTCTTCACCATTGCGGAGGAGAGTCGACGCGTCTTTTCGCGTCTGGCCGTGCCCGTGGAGCAGGGGGGCCTCGGATTCACCTATGCTCAGCACATGGGAGAGATGCACCGCATCCGGCGCTACCTCTCCCTGCCGCTTGAAGAACGCAAGATCGAGCAGGTGGAGGGCATCCTGTATCAGCCGCACGAGGAGATGTTCGTCAACCCCATGAACACGCACGACGAGTGCGCCAACGGCCGGCCGCGGCTCATCACCGAGATGGGGAGCCACATCCAGCTGATCGGCCTGGCTGCGCTCTGCTGGTTCCGGCCGGGCGCGCCCATGCTCTTCCAGGGCGACGAGTGCGGAGAGCAAGCCTACTTCGACGTGTGGCATCCGTTCGACTGGGCGAAGACCGGTCCGGACGCCGCGCTCCATCAACAGCAGATGACGCACAACATCCACGATCTCAATGCGCTGCTCAGCCGCGAGCCGGCCTTGCGTCGGCAAGAGTCCCATTCCATGGAGCGGAACGGGTCGGACAACGAACGCAAGTATTTCGCGTTCATCCGGTGGGCGGGCGAGACGCGCTGGGACGCGGACCGACCGGAGGATCACGTGGACGACATCGTGTTCGTGCGCAACGAAGCGCCGGTCGCGACTGACGGGCTCGCCGAGATCTACGTGCCGGCTGACGGTGCGTACCAGGTCATCTACAACTCGGCGGACGAGCGCTACATCGGCGTGCAGGACTACAACCGGCACGACCCCTACTGGCGCGTCCGTTCCGACGGCCAGTTCGTCCGGATCCGGCGCGAAATCCAGCGCCGCGTGGAGGGGATAGTTC
>CAZBZG010000022.1:5175-25869 GCA_964496245.1 uncultured Planctomycetaceae bacterium
GGAGTACAACCGCCACGACCCGTACTGGTCGGTCGACGCCCGCGGCCACTTCATCCGCATCCAGCTGCTGCCGCACCAGAACCTGGCGCTCAAGCTCCGGGAGTAGGCGTCTTGGGGCGTGGTGGTGTGTGGGTGTTGACCCATCCGCACAACAACCGCCAGACGTCTGCCCCAGGGGCGGAGGGTCCGGCTCCTGCCGGACCGCGCACACCTCCAGCGTTGCGGACGCGCAGGAGCGCGTCCCTCCGACTCCGCCTTGCGGCGTTTGGCCTGTGGGTCGTGCTCAGTGACGGATCAAGAACGTTGGGGTGGGGTTGGCCCGCAGGCCGGAGGCCCTATGACGCCGAGCAACCTGTGCGGTCTCGAGTGGAGTGCGCGATTTTGATTGACATCGCGGGACCGAGCGTTACAACAGGGTGTCGCAAAAAGAGATACCCCCTCGTCTAATGGTAGGACAGCTGACTCTGGATCAGCCGGTCGGGGTTCGAATCCCTGGGGGGTAACCAGAGCATCCCGCCCTCGAAGGCCGCAGGTTTTCGAGGGCTTGTTTGTGGCAGTCCGGGCGGACGGGGAGGGCAGGGGTGAGCGCCAGGGAGACGCCGGCGTGGCTGACGGTGATGGACCACACCGGGGACGCGGGCATCCAGGTGCGCGCTGAACGGGTCGAAAACCTGTACGCGCGCGCGGCCTGGGCCATGTTTTCGCTCATCAGCGATCCGGATGCGGTGGAGCTTGCGCGTGAGAATCTCGTGCACGCGAAGGCCCCTGACCGCGAGGCGCTTCTCGTGCGGTGGCTCTCGGAGCTTCTGTTCTTGCACGAGACCGAGCACCTGGTGTTCGGTCGATTCGACGTGTGCGAAGTAGCGGACACCGAACTCCAGGCGGTGGTGTGGGGAGAACCCGTCGACCCCGAGCGGCACGTGCTTGGCATGGAGATCAAGGCTGTGACCTATCACGGCTTGCAGGTGGCGCGCGAGGGGGACGGATGGCGTGCGCAGGTCATCTTCGATCTCTGAGGAGCGAACCATGCAGCGCAAGCAACTGCGTGAAGTGAGTCGGTGCGTCTGGGAGATCCCGGCGACCGGGCGGATGCGCGTGCCTGCGCGGATCTACGCGAGCGAGGCCATGATCGACACGATCCTGGCGGACAATGCGCCCGAGCAGGCTGTGAACGTGGCGTGCCTGCCGGGCATCGTCAAGGCCTCGCTCGCCATGCCGGACATCCACTGGGGGTATGGATTTCCGATCGGCGGGGTGGCGGCGTTCGACTGCGAGGAGGGCGTGATCAGCCCGGGCGGGGTCGGGTATGATATCAACTGCGGGGTGCGGTTGATGACAGCGAATGTGACGCGGGCCGAGGTCGAGCCGCACGTCCAAGCGCTCCTCCAGGCGCTCTACAAGGCCGTTCCCGCGGGCGTGGGCGCGGGCGGTGCGGACAAGCTCTCCCGGAAGGCGCTCGGCCGTGTCGCGACCGAGGGCGCGCGCTGGGCCGTGGCCCAGGGCTGGGGCAGCGAGGCGGATCTCGCGTGCATCGAAGAGAGCGGGTGCCTGGCCGGGGCTGCGCCTGCGGCCATCTCGGACCGCGCCTGGAAGCGCGGCGCCGATCAGGTCGGCACGCTGGGCTCGGGCAACCATTTCCTGGAACTCGGAAGCGTGGACGAGGTACTGGCCGAGGACGCGGCTGAGGCCTTCGGTCTCGCCCGGGATCAGGTCACTCTTCTGATTCATTGCGGATCGCGCGGTTTCGGACACCAGGTCTGCGACGACTTCCTGGCGGACATGGTGGGCGCTGCTGCCGCGCACGGGGTGGACTTGCCCGACCGGCAGCTGGCGTGTGCGCCCGTGCGCTCCGACGAAGGGCGGGCGTATCTCGGCGCCATGGCGTGCGCGGTGAACTACGCGTTCGCCAACCGCCAGGCCATCGCGCACCGCGCCCGCCAGGTGTTCAATCGCGTGCTGGGGATGGAGAACGGGGAGAGGGGGCTGCGCACGGTCTACGAGGTGGCGCACAACATCGCCAAGCTGGAGACGCATACCGTGGACGGCCGCGCGCAGGAGCTTTGCGTCCACCGCAAGGGCGCCACGCGGGCGTTCGCGCCCGCCCGGCCGGAGGTGCCCGAGGCCTACCGAACCGTGGGCCAGCCGGTGCTCGTCCCCGGGGACATGGGCCGTTGCTCGTACGTGCTGGCGGGCACGGACACGGCCATGGCCGAGACGTTCGGGAGCACCTGCCACGGCGCGGGCCGGGCGCTCAGCCGCAAGAAAGCGGCCAAGGCGGCGCGCGGCCGCAACATCGTCCGCGAACTCGGGGACCGCGGGGTCCGGGTGCAGAGCCGGAGCAAGCGAACCCTGGCCGAGGAGATGCCCGAGGCGTACAAGGACGTGAACGAGGTGGTGGCTGTGTGCGAGCGGGCTGGGCTCAGCCGCATCGTGGCCCGGATCCGACCGCTTGGCTGCATCAAGGGGTAGGGGCGCGGTTCATGGTCCGGTGGAGGGCCCTGCGGGGATCGGGGTTTGCCGGGCTTTCCGCTTGACCGGCGGGGCGGAAACCACCATACTAAGGACTGCTTCGCGCAAAATCAGGCAGTCAGACCGCACAGGAAGGGGGAGGCATGCGCGATATCATTACGATCGCACAGAGCACGTTCTATCGGATCGCCCGACTCAAGGCGCTGTACGTGATGCTGGTGAACTGCATCCTGGATGTGTGGGCCATGAGCCGGTACCACGAGATCTCGCTCGGCATCGAGAAGGAGCTGATGATCGACTGCGCGCTTGCGCTTTGTCTGATCGTGGGCCTGATCTCCGCGCTGATCGCAGCCTTCGAGCTGCCGCGGGAGCTGCGGGAGAAGACGGCCACCATGATCCTCTCCAGGCCCGGTGGCCGCAGCAGCTTTGTGTGGGGCAAGTTTTTCGGGATCGGCGCGCTCTGCCTGTTCAATATCGCGATCGTGGCCGTGGGTTCGGTGGCGGTCTACCGCATGGAGTTCGGCGAGGCGCCGTGGGAGCTGTTGGGCGGGGCTGCGCTGGTCGGCGCCGAAGCCCTGGTGCTCGTAGGCATCGGCCTAGCCCTGAGCGTGCACTTGAGCGACACGGTCTCGGCCATTGCGGTCTTTGTGATCTTTGCCGTGAGCCACGCCATCGAGATGCTGCCGCGGGTGTCGGAGAATGCCGTGACCCGGGCCGTCACCTACATCCTGCCCAACTTCTACAACCTGGACATCAAGACCGAGCTGTCCCACGGCGTATAGGGGTATCCTATTGACTCCACCGTCCACTATATCTGGTGGTCCATCTCAGGGCCATCTTTCCCACCAATCATTGTCTTGTACGGGGCCGGCTCTACCTGGACTGCCTGCTGGATGAGTCGATAGAAGAGCTTCCCGCGCGATTTTGACTTCCTCCGATTGAATCGGAATGTGAATTCGTCCAGATAGTAGTCCAGATGCTCAGCTTGAACAGCCCCCTGGTGGGTGCCCAGCAGCCACCTTTTCACCAGAGAGGCTACACGATGTACTCTGGGGAGAAGCCTGACAGCGGCATCCTTCTCCTTCTCATCACTCAAAACGGTTACTTCGTGTCCGTAGCCATCCTTTTCAATGTCATCGTACCCAGGAGCACCATCGGTGTGCACGACACTGCCGGGCTCTATGACCTCTTTGACGAACCCACGCAAAGCGGCTTTCGTCCGTCCTGAGACGCAAGCCATTCGTATTCTGCCGATCCCACGGCCATCCTCCTCAGCCGCAATAGCCACCGTTTCCTTGCGTTCCAGCTGTTTGCCGTCCACGTAAGACTCCAAACCACCAATCATGGTCTCGTCTACCTCAACCCGGCCATGGAGCCGGTCACGACCAGGCCTAACCATGGCTCGCCGAAGCTTGTGCAGCCATGTCCAGGCGGTCTGATAACTGCCCAAGCCCAATGCCCGCTGCAGACCAATCGCGCTTACTCCATTCTTCTGGCTGATGACATACCAGATCGCCCTGAACCACAGCCGAAGCGGCTTGTGTGAACCCTGGAAAATGGTGCCGACCATTGCCGACGTCTGATGACGACAGCAGCGGCATACCATCCGCCCACGGGAGGCGAGCCAACTCTCTGTGCCTTTGCATTGGGGGCACAGGAACCCATCCGGCCAGCGCAATTGTGCCAGATACTGGCGGCAGGCTTCCTCGGTGGAGAACCTGTCTTCGAGCTCCAGAACGTTCATGGGGTAGTCTTCCTTCATGGCTTAGAACACTACATCTTGGGGCAGGTGGAGTCAATAGGATACCCCTAACGGCGTAGAGGTGCCGAGCGCGTTCGTGGGCTATGGCGTGCTCTACGGCATCGCCTATGCGCTGGCGGCCGTGGGCGTGGCCAATCTGCTCTTCTACCGCAAGGACGTGAGCTAGGGGGTGGCTCCTCTGTCGGGACAAGGGCAGTCCGGCAGGCAGGCTTGGCGTTCCGGTGCGCAGGCTGCGTCCGATAACGGGATGTAGGCGACGCATCTTCTTGAAATGGCAGCGTTTCGCCGAAACGATCCATGGCGCGGGGGCAAGTGACCCGTGATGCGAATCCGGCTTCCGGGTCAGGAACCGGAAAATCCGCGGATTTTGCCTTGCGTAGGCGCTCGGCAGGCCTATTAATGTAATATGGACTTCGGGCCTCCATACGGGGCGTTGCTTCGATACAACCAAAAAAGGGGGATGGCCATGCGGTATGGTGCAACGATTCGTGCGCACCGGGCATTCGGCATTGCTGGGATGGTGTTGGCGCTGGGCGTGCTGGCGGGCGTGTTCTTCTACCCGTGGGAGCGGGCGAGCGAGCCAGCGCTGCCTGAGGCGCAGCCCGCATCCGTTCGCGAGGCAGTGACCGAGCCCGAAGGCCCGACCGCGGCTGAGCCCGACCTGCCCACGGTCGCCTTCGACTTCGACGCCCCCGCCCTCGAGGACCTGACGGCGGCCCAGCGCAGCCGGCTCATCAAGACCAAGAGCCGATGGGTCTTGCCGACCAAGGACTTCGAGCAGAAGGACGACCGGCAACTCGTGTATCTCCAGTTCGAGGACTGGCCGAGCAATGCCGAGAAGCGGGCGCTCGCCGAACAGGGCGTGGAGCTCGGCGCCTCGCAGAAGCGCCATGCCTACCGCGCGCTCCTCGACCCCGGCGCCTGGGACCGGATCAAGAACCGCAGCGGCATCGTCGGCGCCGCGCCCGTGGGGCGGCGGGACAAGATGAGTCCTGGGCTGCGGGAGAAGCTCGGCGAGGATCCGGACGCCACGGTGAGCGTGTCCGTGCGGGTGGCCCGAGGGCTGGGATGGTCGGCGTCCGAGTTCTTGAAGGACCAAGGCGTAGATGGTGCGGGAGACCTCGCCGGCGGTGAGATGGCGGTGGTCAGGACGACTGCGGGCGAAGTCGACAGGCTGGCCAAGCTGGACGAGGTCGTTACCGTTCTGGGGTACAAGCGACCGAGTTTCATCCTCATGAGTGATGAGAGTTGGGGGGGGAAGGCGACCGGTCTTGAGGGTGGCGCTGAAGGCGGTGTCGCAACTGGCGAGTCGGGGGTGATGAGCGCGGGCGATCTGCCAATCGAGCCAATGAATGACGAGAATCAGCAGGTACATAATGTGGATGATCTGCAGGCTGCGCCGTACGGCCTTTCGGGGCAGAATGTTGTGATATGCGAGATCGACGGAGGCCAGGTTCTCGCTAACCATGAGATTCTCACGGGACGCGTCACGAATCATGAGGATGAATACGAACTCGAACTCGACTATGCCAGGCACGCAACACACGTGGCGGGTACGATGATCGGCGACGATACTGGCGGGGCGCAATACGAGGGCATGGCGCCGGCGGCCACGCTTCACGCATACGATTTCGAGGGGGCTCCGTTGGAGAGCGACCCGGCGTACAAATTGCAGGAAGCGGTGACCGCCCACGACGCCGTAACCAACAACAACTCATGGGGGCGCGGGATCGGTGCGGGCGTGAATGAGGAGTACTTCGGCGCCTACACGCAGGAGAGCTACGTCTGGGATGGGGTCATCTACGACAACGACGTGGTGGTCTGCTTTTCGTCAGCCAATGATCGGAATGATGCGGGGCTGGGAGGTCCGCCAGATGAGTGGGACCATGATGGCACGGAGTACCCGGGGATCGGCATCGTCAACCCCTATCTCGACTGTGCGACGGACCATGCATCTGCCAAGAACGTGATCACGGTCGGCGCTCTCAACGAGGTCGGCGATACCATCAGCAATTTCAGCAGCACCGGTCCGACCAATGACGGACGCATCAAACCCGATGTAGTGGCTGTGGGTGTCAGTGTGGAGTCCTCGGTGGACGATGGAGTCGATCAATACGACTCCATGGACGGCACCAGCATGGCCAGCCCCACCACGACGGGCATCACGGCTCTCCTCATCGAGTACCACAAGAACGAGCTGGGCGGCGTGCCGAGTGCCGCCTTGGTCAAGGGGTTGCTGGTCGAGACGGCTGTCGATCTTGGCACGGCTACGGGACCGGGATTCGTCGGGCCCGACCCGATCTACGGATACGGCCGCGTGGATGCCCAGGCTGCCGTTGATCTCATGGCGGCGCAAGCGGTGGACGGCCACTACCAGATCCACGAAGGCGCTGTCAGCAATGGCGGCAGCGAGGACTTTTACGTCCTCGTATCTGCCGCGGGTACGGATCTCAAGATCACTCTCTGCTGGCTTGATCCGCAGGGCAACCCCGTTGACCCAAGTACGGACGGGACGCCGGGTGACGGTGACGTGAACGACGGTCTTGACGACCCGGTCCTGATCAACGACCTGGACGTCGTACTCACGGCCCCAGACGGTACCAAGCACTACGCTTACAGCCTGGACCCGGACAACCCGGACCAGCCAGCCACGAATACCAGCCGGAACACCGTGGACACGGTGGAACAGGTGGTGGTGAGCAACGCGGACACGGGTGTCTGGCGCGTGGACGTGCGCGGAACGTCCGTGCCCGAGTCCGCGCCCCAGGCGTATGCAGTTCTCTGCGACGAACAGCACCCCATGGTGCCCGAGGTGCCGATCCTGGACTCGCCGAGCGGCGAGATTCTCGAAACCAGCCCGCGGTTTCGATGGGATATGCCGTCCGACTCGGATCCAGGCGGCGATGTGTATCATATCCAGGTATACGACACGACCGACGGCGTGATGGTGATCGATCGCGATAACCTGACGTCGACCGCGTGGACGAGCAATCCCGCTCTTCAGGTCAACCACTGCTACCGCTGGCGCGTACGTGCGCGCACGGATGCTGTGGGCGACCAGGATTGGGGCGAGTGGAGCGGCTGGACGAATTTCTGCATCGTGCCCTATACCAAGCCGGGCGGATGCCGGACGTACCCGGAGCCGCGGCCGCGGTTCCGGTGGACGACCCCGGCCCGGGGCAGCCCGCGGCCGAAATACGAGGTGCGGGTGTGGGAGCGTCGCGGCGGACGCTGGGTGGTGATCTGGCGGGGGTATACCTGGGGACAGGTGATTCGGGTACCCAAGAAGCTGGAGAAGCGCTTCCGACGGTTCCGGCGCTACCGGTGGGCCGTGCGCGCCTTCCGCGGTGGCAACTACAGCAACTGGAGCAACATCACCTATCGCATGCGCTGGCGGCACCATACCATGTGGCGCGGGGGCGGGGGGTATGTGGTGCGTTTCTTCAGCCGCGCCCAGCGGGATGCGTGGCGTGGCTACCGATACTCCCATCGGGCCTATCGATACAGTGTGTGGAGCCGGAACTACTACCTCGGGCTGTACCGCACTATGCAGGACGATGAGATCAACTACACCGACGAACAGCGGGCAGATGCGCTGGAAGCCTACCGCATGTTCAACCGCGCCAGGTGGCGTGCGTGGCGGGCACGTCGCTTCTCCCTGCTGACGCGGCGCTATGCGCTCCTGGCGTACCGCCAGATGCGGCGCGGCCGCATGGGAGGCGTCAGGCGATACACGAGACTGGCGATCCGCTATTCGCATCTCGCCCTGTGGGAAGCCCAGGAAGCGGAAGCTGAGGCGCGACAGGGCTACGTGAAGGGGAGACAGGTGGCGTACTACAGGCATGCCTATCGGGCGTGGCGCTTCAGCAGACTCGGCCGGATCTACGCCAACCGGGCCGACTACTACCTGGCCCGAGGAGTTCGATGAGCCCATGCGCGTGGTCTGTCAGATCCAGAGGCCGGGCAGACGCATCTGCCCGGCCTCGTCGTTTGCGTGGCGGGTTGCGTTCCTGCGTCAGCTGTTCGCGTCCTCGAAGTCTTCCCCGCTCTCCGGCGGGTCCCAGTCCTCATCCGCCTCCCCTGTATCCTGGAACCCGAGCGAACTCTGCCCGCCTGCGAACTTGGTGTTGAACTCGTCCAGCGTCATGAAAATCTCGCGGGCCTTGCCTTCGCGGAAGGGGCCGAGTACGGCTACGGAGGCGAGCTGGTCGATGATGCGGCTGGCGCGGCCGTAGCCGATGCCGAGCTTGCGCTGCAGCAGGGAGACCGAGCCGCGGCCCGATTCGATGATCGCTGCGCCCGCTTCCGCGAAGAGCTCGTCGAAGTCGCTGACATCGGTCTGGTTGCCCACGCCGGACGCCAGGGTCTCGAGGTCTGCATGGAACACGGGCGGCTGCTGGTCCTTGCAGAAGTCCTTGACCCGGAAGAGCTCCTCGTCGGTCACGAACACGCCCTGCGCGCGTACCACCTTGCCGATGCCCGGCGGCAGGTAGAGCATGTCCCCTGCGCCGAGCAGGGTCTCGGCCCCGTTCTGGTCGAGAATGGTGCGGCTGTCCACCTTGCTCGCGACCTGAAACGCGATACGGCAGGGCATGTTGGCCTTGATCAGGCCGGTGATCACGTCCACGGACGGTCGCTGGGTGGCGAAGATGACGTGGATGCCTACAGCCCGGCTCTTGGCGGCCAGGCGCGTGATCAAGGTCTCCACCTCCTTGCCGGCCACCAGCATGAGGTCCGCGAGTTCGTCGATCACGATCACGATGTACGGCAGTTGCTTGGGGAAGAGGTCGAGCTCGTCGGGCTCGCACACGCCCGCCAGCCGATCGGCAATCGCGTCCGGGCCAAGCGCGTTGAACTTGGCGATGTGGTTGACGTTCACCATGAAGAGCTGCTCGTAGCGCTCGTCCATCTTCTGGCAGGCCCACTCGAGGACCGAGACGGCGCGCTTCATGTCCGTGACCACGGGACTCATGAGGTGCGGCACGTCCTTGAAGCGACTCAACTCGACCACCTTGGGGTCGACGAGGATCAGCTTGACCTCGTGCGGCTTGCAGCACATGAGCAGCGACAGGATGATCGAGTTGATGCAGACCGACTTGCCGCTGCCCGTGGCCCC
This sequence comes from uncultured Planctomycetaceae bacterium, assembly GCA_964496245.1. Taxonomy (GTDB): domain Bacteria; phylum Planctomycetota; class SZUA-567; order SZUA-567; family SZUA-567; genus CAZBZG01. The sequence goes on from CAZBZG010000022.1 coordinate 14,523, forward strand.
GGCGATCAGGAGGTGGGGCATGACCGTAAGGTCCCCGATCAAGGGCTGGCCGCCCACGTCCTTGGCGAGGCAGACGGGCAGGATCTGCTCCCGGTCCTCGCGGTTGACCGCCTCGATGATCTCCCGGAGCGTGACGAGCTCCTTGCTGACGTTCGGGACCTCGATGCCGATGGTGTCCTTGCCCGGGATGGGCGCGATGATGCGCACGTTCGACGCCTTGAGGGCCATGGCGATGTTGTCGGCCAGATTGATCACCCGGGTCAGGCGGATACCCGGGGCCAGGGTCATCTCGTAGAGCGTGACGCGGGGGCCGCGCTGGACCTGGACCACCCGCCCGTCGATCTTGAACTCGGCCAGCGTCTTCTCGAGCACTTGGGCGCGACGCTGCATGTTGCTGCCCGGACGGTGGCTTGGTTGGCGGCGGTCGAGGAGGTTGAGGGGCGGGAGCTGGTAGTCGGGGTTGTCCTCGTTCGGCAGGCCTGCGTGGTGCGCGGCTGCGGCGCGCCCGGCCGCGCGCTCTGTGCGTCCGGCTGCCGAGGCGCGGACAGGCCGATCGGTCCTGGTGCGGGACGGTTGCTCGTCCTCGTCGCCAAAACCAGCGTCCGCGTCAGACGTGTCTGTGTCGAACCGGGGTGCGGGCGTACCCGCTGGGGTGGCCGGCTCGTCGACCACGGCGGCCTCCACCTCGAGGGTTCCCTCGGGCTCTGTGGCGTCGTCCGCGTCCGCGGCTTCGTCGAAGTCCCGGGCCTCCTCCGGATGCGATGACTGCCGGACGTAGGCGCGGTGCTGTTTGATGGCCACGAGCGCGCGGTCGGCGCTCGTGACCCAGAGCGCGGCCAGGCGGGGGCGGGTTATGAGCATGAGGAAGGAGATGGCCGAAGCGATCCAGGCTGCCGCGGTGCAGGCGGCGTGCCAGAGGCCGCGGCCCGCGCGGGCGCCGAGGTCGAAGACCACGTCGCCGAAGCAGAGCACCGCGCCGCAGAACAGGGTGCCCAGCGACAGGATGAGCAGGCCGAGCTGGCCGAGGTAGACCTGGGCGGGCGGACAGAGCACGTGCGCCACGAGTCCGCCTCCGCATGCCGCATCCAGACCGAAGAGGAGATGCACGGTGGCTGCGAGCGCAGGGAGGAGGATGAGCCCGCCGAGGACCTGGGGCCAGGAGCGCCAGAGGCCGGCGCCGTGCGCCAGGTGCGCGCCCCAGGCGATGAGGAGCAGGGCGAGGGTGTAGGCGCTGGCCGCCCCCAGGGTCAGAATGCCGAGGTACGCGGCCCAGGCGCCCACGAGCCCCGTGGGGCAGGCGCGGGCGGCTGATGCGGGATCGATGGTGATGTCGGACGTGGCAAAGGAGACGAGGAGGAACACGCCGGATCCGATGAGAAACAGGCCCAGGAAGACCGTGAGCGGGCCTGGGGCGGTTGGCGTGGACTTGTCCGACGTCTTCGGGCGCGAGCGCGGCATGTCCGAGTCCTCCAGGATGCATTCAGGCGTAGATCGACACGAGGATGAATCCGCCGATGCCTGCAACGGCGCAGTACCCGGCAAAGTAGACCAGTTTCCGGCTTCGGACGGCGCGCACCAGTACGGCGAGCGCGATCGCGCCGCTCACCAGGGCGGTGGCAAAGCCGACCAGGCTCGGTCCGAGGGGCAACCGGGCGAACGCTTCGGGGTGGTCGAACGCCTCCACCAACGGCGCGCCGAGGAGCACGGGCACCATGAGCAGGAAGCTGAAGGTCACCGCATCCTCCCGTTCGAGTCCGCAGAGCAGGCCGCCGCTGATCGTGGCGCCGCTGCGGCTGATGCCGGGCACGATGGCCAGAGCCTGGCAGAGGCCCACGAGCAGGCTGCCGGCCCAGCCGAGACGGACCAGCGCGCGCCGGTCGACCGCGACCTGGTCGGCCAGGAAGAGCGCCACCGCGGTCACGAGCAGGGCGGCGCACACGAGGCGCGGCTCGAGACGCAGCGCCTTGAACTCGTGCCGGAAGAGCAGGCCCACGACCACTGCCGGCAGGCTGCCCGCCACGAGGTAGCCGATGACCATGCGCTGCTGGCGCCACAAAGCCAGAAAGCGGTGCCAGAACGCCTGGACCACCACCAGCACGGTCGCGAGGTGCAGGAGCAAGTCGAAGGCCACGCTCTGGGGCGGCTGGCCGTTCGCCCGGCCTGCGAGATGGCCGGCCAGGGCGAGGTGGCCGCTCGAGCTGACGGGCAGGAACTCGGTCAGCCCCTGGAGGAGCCCGAGGGCTGCGCTCCACGCGTAGCCGATCTCCTGCGGTTCAACGGATGCCACTCGAGCCAAAGCCTCCTGCGCCGCGGTCGGTCTCGTCGAGCGCATCGACCACCTGCACGGCTGCATGGACCACGCGCTGGACCACCATCTGGGCGATGCGGTCGCCGCGCGCAATGGTGAACGGTTCCTTGCCAACGTTGCCGAGGATGATGCCCACGGGCCCGCGGTAGTCGGCGTCGATGGTCCCCGGTGCGTTGACGACCGTGATCCCGTGCTTGAGGGCGAGGCCGGATCGCGGACGGATCTGGACTTCGTACCCCGCGGGCACGGCCACGCGCAGGCCCGTGGGGATCAGCCGGATCTCGCCGGGTCCAAGGTCGACAGGTTCGTCCACAGCCGCGCGCACGTCCATGCCGCTGGCTGCTTCGCTCTTGTACACGGGCAGCTCGATGTCCGCGGTCCCCGGGTCCCGGGTCACCTGCATCTCGATCTGATCCATGGCGCGTCCCCAACGCATGCCGTCCGAAGACGGGCGATCACGCAAATCCACGTCTGCCCGCGGGCCAGCAGACCGCACAACCATATACATTATCGGCACTGCGCCGGGGGTGAATGGAGGCAAACCGTGTGGCTGCAGGGGATTCGTGAGACGTGGGTCGCTGAGCGGGGCGAAACGGTGTGGAGTCTGCCCCGGCTCAAGCCGATAACTACGTAAGACTTGTATGGCCGGTGCCGCACGGTGCGGGCGGCGGGTCCGTTGACGTACGACGCAAGAAAAGGGGCACACCCATGCGCGGGAAGATCCTAGGGGTCGTGGTGACCTGCATGCTGCTGGGCTTGCAGGCGCGAGCGGGGGACGAAGGGACCGGGGAGGAGAAGTCCGTGCGCGAGCAGTTCCGGGAAAGCTGGGGCTGTCCGGGCGAGGAGATCCTGGAATTCGGCGCGCGGGTCTGGTTCACCAAGGGCAAGAGCCGCTTCGATATCACGTTTCCTGCCCTTTTCTGGCCCACGGGCAGGGGCAAGTCCGAGCTCGAGAGCGACGACACCGAAATCAACCTCCTGATCCTGGAAGGCGAACTGCGCGTACCTCACGTGCGGTTTCTGCGCATTCTCGGGGAAGCCAGCATCAAGGAGGTGGAGACCAAGGCGGGGACCTATGCGGATGTGGACTGGGACGAGGACGATCCCAACGGCCCTTGGCGGTCGGTCATCGGCCGGTCCAAGATCCAGGACCTGGACTACTTCAAGCTCGGTCTCGGCCTGCGCGTGCTGGGACAGGACGCGTTCTGGCACAAGAAGCCGTCGCGCAGCTCGCTGACGCTGTACTCGGGGTGGCGTCACTACTCCGAAGACATCACCATGACCGACGAGTACGAGTTCGGCGTGGGCGAGATCTTCGGCGTGGACCGGACCTACAAGTTCGAGTACAACCTGATCATGCTCGGGCTGCGGGCCCGCCTCGGCTTCGAGGACATGCTGGAAGGTCTCAGCGGCCTGGCCGATTTCACGTACTTGTGGGGCGAGTACGAGGGGCGAGGCTGGTGGAACGTTCGGCAGCAGCATTTCACGGATACGTCCAACGGCGAGGGAGTCAACCTTCGCCTCGGCCTGCAGTACCAGCGCGGCCCCGTCTCCTTTTCCGGCGGCTACGAGTGGATTTGGCTGGAAGGTCGGCACGGGTGGTCGGCGGACGGCGCGGAATTCAACCGGGTCGACAGCAACCGGATGGGCATCTACCTGGGCGCTGCCGTGCACTTCTAGATCAGCGAGGCGGAAGGCGTTTCGTCGGTTTAGGCTCTACGCCACACCCACTTCATCGAGAATGGCGGCCGCCAGGTCGCTCTTGGACGCACAGTCGAGGCGGCGCTGCGTGCCGTCGGGCCGGATGAGGCAGGCAGGGGAGGTCCCTGCACCAAAGGCCGCCGTGGTGTTGACCACGATGGCGTCCAGGCCCTTCTGCCGAAGTTTGCGGGTCCCCGCGTCCACATCGAGCTTATCCTGAAGCGCGAACCCGAGCACCGTCTTGCCGGTACGGTCCGGATGGTCGCGGACCGCAGCCAGAACGTCGGGCGTGCGCCGGAGCCGCAGAACCCATTCCGCATCGTCTTTGGCGCGCTTGGCGGGCAGCGTGTGCGCGGGGGCGTAGTCCGCTACCGCAGCTGCCATGAGGAGCGCCTGGCACCAGGGCAGGCCGGCGAGCACGGCTCCGCACATCTCCTGGGCCGAGCGCACGCGTACGCACGCGGCTCCGTCGGGCGGCGCGAGCGGGGTGGGCCCGAGAACGAGCAGCACACTACAGCGGCGCTGGACCGCCGCGGCCGCGAGCGCGATGCCCATGCGGCCGGTCGAGCGGTTGGTGAGGAAGCGCACGCTGTCGATGTCCTCGCAGGTCGGACCGCCTGTGACGAGTACGTGCGGCCCGGGCTGCCCGGCCAGGGTGTGGAGCGCCTGCGCGACACGGTCGGCTACAGCCTGGGACACGGGGAGCTCCTCTCCTGGTCCGACCTAGGAGGCGCGGTCGCCGCAGGGGCGCGCGGGCGGGGCTGCGGCGGGCGGTGGCGAGTCGGCCAGGGCGGCGAGCAGGGGGCGATAGTTCCAGGGCACGTCGAAACGCTCGTGCAGGGCCTTGAGCCTGGCATGCGCGTCTGCAGACAGGTCGTCCAGGCGCGATAAAACGGCAGGCGGGACTTCGCAGAAGTGGAGGCGGCAGCCAAGGGGGCGGCTCGAGCGGGCGGTACACGCTTCCGCCTTCTGATACGGGCAGCGCAGGGCCCGCCCTTGCGCAGCAGGCGGTCCGGTGTGGGCCACCAGATAGGCTGCTTCCAGGGTGGACCCGTAGAGCACGTACGGTGCGGTGTCGAAGTGGCAGCACTGCCCGCAGCCTTGGCAGACGAGGCCCATGCGCCGGATGCGGAGGTCGAGCGCATCGTAGAGGCTGGCGAGATCCGCGAACGCGGCGTCCAGGGGGGTCATTCCGGCTCCTGTCCCGCGTGCGCCGCCGTGTTACCGGGCGCGTCCGCTGGAGGGGCGGCCCACTCGAGGAGCTGCTCCTCAGCGGCCTCGATGCGGCGGACCGTCTCGAGGAAAGAGGGCCAGTCGGTCAGCGAAATGCGCTGGGGTTCGAACGCGTAGTGGCGCTCGACCAGCACCCCGTCCGGCGTGCTCCTCGCCTGGAGGTGGTACGATCCGAAGGTGCGCTGGACGAGGAGCGGGCGGGGCAGGCGCCGGATGCGGCTCTCCGGGGGCAGAACGAAGAGGACGCGGTCGGTGCCCGCCTGGACCTCCTTCAGGTGGTACGGGGTCTCGCGGTTGTCCGGGTCGTCTTCGCCTGCGGGGAGCAGCTGGAGCGGCGTCAGACAAAGGGGAACGGCGCATCCGCCGTGCTGGCGCTTGCGGAGCATGAGCGGCACCTCGGCCTCGTAGGTCTGACGGAACGGCGTGCCGCTGGCCTGGAGATCCGGCAGGTCGAGCTGCACGGTGACCACACCAGGCAGGCTGCGCGTCAGGTGATCCTCGAGACGGTTGCGCAGCTCCCGCTGGGTCGCGTGCATGCACGCCGTCTTCTTCTCGTGGGCGGCGCGGCCGCGCACGAGGCGGGTGCCGTGGATGCGCAGGGGGCCTGTACCCGGCGGTACGTGGATGCGGCGTTCCTCCACAGTCGCGAATGCCTCGGGCGGACGCGGCGGGATGGTGCGGAAGGTGCCGGCATGTTGCCCCACGAGGAACGCGGTGGCGCCGGCCACGTCTTCCACGAGTTCGCCGCAGCCCAGGGTGCGGTAGCGCGTGTCGAGCCAGAGGCGATCATCCTTGCCGTCCGGGCAGACCGTGACCAGGCGGAGAGGGAAGTGCCGCGACTGGGGCATTTCCCAGGCGGGTTCGTACAAAAGCCGGGGGCTCGGGCGCACGGCCGCGTACAGGGGCTCCAGACCCGCTGCGCGCAGCAGAGCCATGAGCAGGATGTTGCGATCGCCCGTGCGCTGGTGGAGAATCTGGCTGGCCTGATGCGGTCCGGTGCGGGCCTCGATTTCGGTACAGACGAACGCATGCAGGCGCGCGACCTTGTCGCGGGAGGTGTCCGAAGTCTCCGTGAGCCGGGCAACCTCGTCGCGCAGGCTGGGCGTGAGGCGAAGCCGGCTCAGGTAGGCGTTCATCAAGAGGTGGTTGATGTCCTGCCAGGACCGACGCCCCCCCACCTCCACGAAGGGCAGCATCTCGTCGATGTGCGGGCAGCCGGGTTCGTGCACGGCGCGTGGCATGTCCCGGCCGGTCCACTTGTAGACCGTCTGGTCGCCGTCGGTGGTCTGACTGAATCGGATGTCATAGCCCTCGAAATTGCGCTCGGCGAATACGAGCGGGTAGGTGGTGGGCGTGCGTACGATCAGCTCGGAGAAGCGGAACGCCTCTTCGGTATTCGGGCTGCGGAAGTACCACTTGGGGAACCGGAAGATCTGGTCGTAATGCCCCTGCGACTCGGCGAGGTACTTGTAGTCCACGGCCGCGCCCGGGGCGAGGTTGGGCATGGTCAGGCTGTTGCGTCCCGGCAGGCGTACGGGCTCCAGCACGCGCCCGTCCGGGAGCATCGTGCGAGCCTCGATGAGGTGGCCGTACAGTTCGACCGTGCCCGCGTCCTTGATGCCGCTGCGGTGGAGGATCTTCTGGAGTTCATGGGTGAGGCAGGCGTAGGATCCGTCGGCATAGACTTGAATCACGGCCTGGTCGATCAGCCGAACGGTTCCGCCGTTGCCGCCCGCGCTCCTGGCTGCCGCCAGCGCCAGTCGGGCATCCTGGGCATAGGGTTGCCAGAAGTCCGCGGACGCGCCTTCGAGCGTGGCCACGAGTCGGCGCAGGTCGTGCTGACCGGGTTCGCGGGCGAGGCTGGCGCGGTAGGTTTCGCGCGCTGCGTCCGGGTCGCTGGCGAGGAACAGGACGTCGCCGAGATCCCGCCACGTCTGCGCACGGTCGGGGAGAATGTCGATGGCTTGCCGAAGGCACGCCTCGGCCTGCTCGAGGGCGCCCATCTGGGCGTACAGCTCGGCCGCGTCGGCGAACAGGTCAACGCGGGGCGGAAGGGCGTCGAGGAGCGATCGGGCCTGCGGCAGCTGACCGATGCGCGCGAGGGCCCGGGCCCTTCGGAGGCGAAACGCGGGACGGTCAAGGCGGGCCTCGGCCACGCGGCGGTAGGCGGCCTCGAGCCGGGCGTGGTCGTCGAGCTGCGCGGCCAGCATGGCGTCCAGCGCCCAGGTCTCGAGGGCCTCCGGATGGGCCCGGCGCAAGGCCTCTGTCCAGGTCCGCGCTTCGGTGATCCAGTTCTGCCGGATGGCCAGACGCGCACGGAAAGCGAGGGCTGGCAGAGAGCGATCGTTCGCCTTGAGCGCGCGGCGGCAGCAGGCCAGGGCCTCGTGAAAACGCTTGCGGTCCTGCTCGTAGGAGGCCAGTCCGAGAAGGGCGGGCACGTACCCCGGCTCGAGAGCGGCCGCGCGCGCGTACGCCTCGTGCGACTGGTTCTCGCGCTGGCCCTCGGCGAGGTGGCGGGCCGACTGGATGGCCCGCGCGTGGAGCACATGAAAGGCGGCTGTGTCGGGCGCGAGCGCGGCAGCCCGACGGCTGTGGCGGAGCGCTTCCTCGGGACGGTCCTGTTCGGCGCAGAGGGCGCCCAGCGCAGCGTGCAGGCCGGCTTCACTGGGGGCCCGCTGGTACGCTTGGCGCAGAGCCGCCAGAGCGGGTGTGGGACGGGCCGACAGGGAGGACGCCCCCGTTGTTGGGGCGCCCGCCCCGACGGGATGGAGCGTGCGATCCGGCTCCCACGTTGCGTGCTCGAGCGGCCGGCTGTCTGCGTCCAGCAGACGGAGGCTGAACATGCGGTCGGCGCCCGCCGGATAGGCCTTGATGAGCAGGCGATGCCAGCCCGCCGACAGGCGGCAGGGGCCCCAGAAGCGTTCGAGCGGGAGCGACTGGGCGAGCCGGTCGTTTTGGGCGTGCGCGCGTCCATCCACCCGCAGGGCATAAGCGCACCCCGTGCGCACGTGGAACACGACCTCCCGGTCTTCCTGCAAACGAAATTGCGCGAGGAGGAAGACCACGCCCGCGCGCGGGTGGACGTGATCCCATGGGTCGAGGGCGGGCAGGCAGGCGTCGGGGCCGATTGGCCGCCAGGCGACCTCCCCGGTGGTGCCCGCGTGCCGCGCGGTCAAGTCCGGATCGTCGTCAGGACCGAACCGGGTGTAGAAGTTGGCGTGGGCGTAGCGGCCGAACGGTCCGATCACGAACCAGTGGCGCGCGAGCGCACGCGCGTGGAGGAGACCATCCGCCTGCTCTTGCTCGCCTCGCATGGCCAGGCGCGCGGCGAGCGCGGCCCGGGCCACGTCCGTGGCCACGGGATCGCCTCGGTTGCCGGCCAGGAAGGACCGGAGCTCCTTGGTGCCCGCGGAAGGCGTGCGCAAGGCTTCGGGCGGCGTGGTTGCGGCGAGCCGCAGGGCCACCTCGGCCAGCGGCGAATCCGGATGGGTCTTTGCCTGCTCGATCCAGGCTCGGACCTTGGCGTCGGCGTCCCCGCGTGCCGCGGCCGGGTGAGACAGGAGCGCCCCAGCGCGGCCCGGATCGATGTCGGCTGCCGAAGCCGTGAGGCCGGCCCAGAGCGCGCAGAGCCCTGCGAGCGCGAAGCGCATCATTCCTTCTCCAGCACGAGAACCGTATCGTCCACGCGGTCGGCCAGGGTGCAGAGCCGGCGGAAGCGTGCGTACGCCTCGCGCGGGATGCCCGGCGTGTCGAGTTGCAGCCGGAAATCGATGGCGAGGGTGTTGGCGCTGCTGCGGTAGGTGACTTCGCAACGGCCGAAGTCCTCGCGCACTGCAACGGGATCGAGCGCATTGACGAGACGCCATCCCGCGGGCCAGGTGATCGTGATCCGCCGCCTGACGCAGAAGGCCATGGGCAGGATCAGGTCATGCTTGCGCGTCGAGTAGGGGGCGAAGACGCCCATGGGCGCGGGCAAAGCGTGCCCTTCGGCCAGGGGGCCGCGGAGAAAGGCCTTGGGCAGCGGGACGCGCATGCGGTCCCTCCGCGGCTGGGCATAGGGTTTGACCTGGACGCGGCTCGTGAGGGAGACCGTATCCGGCGTGGGGCCGCTGGCCGTGTACGTGGCGGTGGCGCGCGGCGTGGGGCCGTAGGCGCGCGCGGCCACGCGCTCCATCTTGATGCCCCAGTAGCGCTCGCGGTTGATGGCGCTGCCTTCGGGCACGCCGAAGTAGGCACGCAGGTAGAGGGCGACCTGTCCGCGGCCGGTCAGCTCCTGCGCGAGTTCCGCGTCGCCGTTGGCGTCGACGGCGAGTTCGAGCGTATCCGACCAGAGGTTGTCCTCGGCCGTGTGTGGGGGAACCGTGGTGCGGCGGGCGCCTTCGGGCGTGACCACCAGTGCGGCTGCGCCGGCGATGCTGGCGGGAATGCTCTCGATCGTGCGATAGAGCACGGTTCCGTCGAGGAAGAGGACCTGGTCGGCGAGCCGGACCTGCGAGATGCAGTGGTTGAAGTGGGCGAGCAGCGGCAGCGTCAGATCTTCCCGGCCGCGGCCGGCCACGGGCTCGGTCGGATCAATGGCGGTCAGCAGAACCGGCCATGCCTCCAGGCCGACTTCGCGGGCCATGACGTTGATCAGGGTGGCCTTGTCCTTGCAGTCGCCGAATCCCCGGGTGAAGACGGCGTTGGCGTTGTAGGGCTTGTAACCGTGCACCCCGAACTCCCACGCCTCGTTGCGGATGGACCGGGTCACCCAATGGTAGATGGCCTTGATCCTCTCCTCGTCGGTGGCGAGGCCCTTGGTCAGCTCCTGCACCTTGCTCCGAATGCGGGGGGTGGGCACGTTCTGCTGCTTGATGAGGTGCCAGTACCACTTGGCGAGCGCGTCCCAGTCCTGGAAGGTGGAGACCTGGAGGGCGGGGCTGAGGTCGCGTTCCGGAGGCGCGTAGGGTTCCTTGGCGATGGGAGCCAGGTTCCGCATTTCCCACGTGCGGATGACGCGCGTTGCGTCTCGCTCGACCGTGGCCGCGGGCGCGCCGCCCGTGCGGTGGAAATAGAGCGGACGCCCCTCGGGCGCCTTGAGCACGTAGCGCGCCCTGCGGACAGGTTCGGTGCGGCGGAAGCGGTGGATGTGCCCGAAGTAGTCGCCGAAGAAGTTCGCGCGAAAGCGTTCGACCGTGTAGTAGAGCTCGACCACGTCCCCCGGCACGAGTGGCGGGTAGGCGATGACGAGTGGTCCGCCCGAAGCCTGGTAGCGGTCGATCGTGCGCGCGTTGCGGCGCCGCCCGTCGGCGTGGAGCACGCGGGCCTGACGGATGTCGATGCTTTCATTTTCCGTGTCGTAGTAGATCGGCCGGTGCCGCAAGGACTCGGCGCCCTCGCGGTCGGCGATGCGCACGACCATCCGGATGGTGCGGCTGCGCGTGCCGTCGCCGTGGACGTCGTCGATCTGCTCGCGCAGGAGGTAGGCCAGGGGCTGGCCCGCGGGGATGGAGTAGTCCTCGCAGTCGCGGACAAACGCGGCGAGATTGTCGTCGGTTGCTTCCGGCTGTCGACCGTGACCGAGGAAGCGGAGGTAGCGCTTGAGTGCGGGAAACGCGGGCTGGAGTTCGAGAGCCCGCGTCCAGAGAGCCCGCGCAGCGGACGTGCGTCCGGCTTCGTGGAGGCAGTGGGCCTTGCGGGAGAGGGTCTCGTGGTCCTCGGGGCAGAAGGCGAGGTGCGCCTCGGCAGCTGCGATGGCCGCGTCCAGACGATTTCGATTGCGGAGCCACGCGATCCGCTTCTGGTGCGCCCAGCCGCTGTAGGGGCGGACGCGGAGATAAGCCTGGAAGCTCTTGCGAATCGCAGGGAGACGGCCGAGTCGCTGGAGGGCGATGATCCGGCCGTTTAGGGCCTCCTGGTCCGTGGCGTCGATACCCAAAGCGGCCGTGTAGGCGGCCAGGGCGTCCTCCGTGGCATTGCGCTGGAGCGCGAAGCGTCCCGCGTGCAGGCGGGCCTCCAGGGACGAGGGGAAGTGCTTGACGAGCTTGCGCAGGATTTGGAGCGCCTGGGCCTCCCAGCGGTGGTGGCGGGCCAGGCGGAAGCGCAAAAGCAGGGCGTGGAGGCTCA
>CAZBZG010000023.1:0-25737 GCA_964496245.1 uncultured Planctomycetaceae bacterium
TGGGGCTTGATGACGAGCGGGCTTCGGATCAGCGCATCCTGGAGCGAACCGTGGGTCTTCTCGGGAAGATCCCACGTCGGCAGGGTCGGACCACGCAAACGCGTTGCCATCAATGGACATGGGCTGCTCTGGGCGCCCCCCATCCCTCCTTACACGGGATTTTCATGCCCGAAAATCAGGCGTAAGGCGCTCCGACCTCACGCAGCATCCAATGCTGGGATGCGAGTTCTTCGACCGTGAGTGTGACCCGCCCCCGCGTCTGCTCCTCGATGCTGCGGACAAACGCCTCGCTCCCCACAGCGATGCTCTCGGTCCACTCGGGCTCGCGCGCGTTTGCGCCTCTGCGGCAGATCTCGTCGATCATCTGCTCATAATTTGTCCGCAGCTCTTCTTCAGAGGTGCAGCCGCTACATTCGAGGACCGTGGGAATGTCCAGCAGGCGATAGCGTGTGCGCTGGCCGACCAGTTCATGATACCCACACCACTGCCAGTCGCGGGGATGCGGGACGGCCTGCGCGCGCACCATATTCGTATCGATGTACCTCAGGCAGTTCCAGAGATAGGTCTCGCTGTCGATCATGGTGCAGTGGAAGCGATCTCCCCAGAAAGCCCCGGAACGAGCTTTGCGCGTGTTGTAGGACTGCGCGAACTCTCCTTGCACCTTCTGCATCATCCGGCTGATCGCCGTCGGCTCTTTCGCACGGGCGATCACATGGATGTGATTGGACGTAATGCAATAGCCGAGCAGCGCGACCCGATATTGCTCGAGTCCCTCTCGGAGGCGATGACGGTACTCCGACCGGTCACGCGCAAAGCGCAGGAGGAAGCTGCGATCGTGACACCGGTGGGTCAGGTGGTAGATGTGGTCCGGTAGCATATAGCGGTTTGATCGCGGCATGGGGACAGGGTACCCATCTTCCACAGCAAAGGCAAGACTCTGGGGCGACTCGTCAGCCCCGGTTTGCCAATTGGATGGACGGAGCGCTCCGTACGCGAAGGAAGCGGGGGCTGGATGTCCTTTTCGACCTCAAAAAAGAGCGCTAAGGGGGGGATCGGTCGCCAAAATGGCGCTAACCTTCTCGCATATCAGGCGTTACTGTGGTCCGACCCTACCACCCCGCTACCACCCCGCCTTTTTCATGCAGACGATGGACCTCTCCCTCAATACTTCGACCCTGATTGCCATTGGCATGTCCGTAGGCATCCTGGTGTCGGGCATGCTGACCCTGATCGTCATGCCCGTACTCTACGACCTCTTCACCGCCCGATCGGCACCGCCCCACCGGGAGGATTCCCGCACATAGCAGCCCGCCCCCGGAGCAACACCCCTCACGCTTCCTGCAGCGACGCATCCAGATCGAGCAGTTCGCGCACGAGCTCCGTGTGGATGTCGGCAAACGGGAGCTGGCGGCAGATGAACGGCACGCGGTCGGCTTCGTATCCGCCCTTGGCGGCCGCGGTCTTGTCCGTGGCATACCCCTGGCTGTCGTTGGTGAAGCCCATGACGAGCGGGATCCGGGCCCTGGCGCCGGCGACCACCTCGTTCTTGATGGCGCGGAAGACCTCGAAGGGACAGCCGAGAAATGAAACCGGCCCCACGCGCAACCCCTGGAGCTCGCTCTCCGGGATCAGACTCTCGCCCGCGTCGAGGCGCGCGAGAAGGGAGCGCAACGCGTCGGCATAGACCATGGCCATGCGCACCTCTCGGTCTGCGTCGCGCGCATCCGGCGCGTGCAGGATCTCTTCCTGCTCGGCGAGCAGCGCCGCCAGCTTTCTCCGATCCCACGGCTTGCGACTGAACGCCACGCGCTTCTGCACGGTGCGCAGCGTGTCCACCTCGACGGGCCGGGCCTGCTCGAGGCCCTGGAGCACAGAACGGGCGTAGCGCGCAGCCACGGCGTCCAGCGCGCGGAGCGCCTCGCCCTCGTCCGGACAGACCACGCACGCGTTGATGTCACCCTGCGCGCCCTGGAGGAAGAGGCCGTTTGCCCCTGGGTGGAGCCGCTCGATCAGGTTGGTGGCCACGCCCGGCCAGTCGCCGTGGATCTTGCGCGACCCGCTGCCGCCGATGACCGGATGGCAGCCGTAGTAGGAAGCGAATCCGATCATCTGGCCGCCCGCATCCACGCGCAGCACGTGGCAGAAGGGATCGGTCTCTTCGGGCTTGTCCGGCTGCCAGTCGTCGTCCAGCACCTCCTCCACGGTCTCGGCACGGAACTTGTCGTACACGCGGTTGATGGCAATGCCGCGGCACGGCACCTCGGCGTGTGCGAGCGTCGCGTCCTGCAGGTTCTCTACAGCCTGCACACAGGCGCGCGCGATGCGCCGCGGGAGCAGCTCCAAGTACGGCGGATCGGGCGTGCCCCAGCCGCCGTAGACGCGGAGGGCCGGGCCGCTGTGGGTGTGAATGCCGTGGATCAGGATCCGGTCGGCAGGCAGGGCCGTGGCTTCGCCCACGAGCTTGCGCGCTTCTTCGGTCATGAACGCGCACACGCCCACGAGATCGCAGCTCACCAGCACCGCGCGTTCGCCGTCCACGTCAAAGGCCATGGCGCGCGCGTAGAGGGGATCCCGCACGCCGTCCGAATGCCGGCAGAGGTACGGCCCATAGCCCTGGAGCTCCACGCCCACCCGCGGCGTGATGTCCTGTTTGGCGCATCCGATCTTCATGTCAGCCCTCCCTGCTCAATAAGGGAATGAGCCATGCCCACGAGCGCGTCGATCGCCTCCTCCCCTGCCCCGGGTGGTACAGCCGTACGGCTGATGGCCGGCGAATCCTCTGCATACAGGTCCACGCCATACCCGCCCGTTGCGTAGGCCTCGCGCGTAGGTACGTACCCAACCGATCCGTTCGCATACCCGATGAGCGCAGCCGGCTGCGGCGCAAGCCGCGCCTTGAAGTCGAGCTGGAACTCGATGAAGAACTCGCCCGGCACAAAGCCGAGGACCACCGGGCCGAGCGCCAGACAATCGACCTCGAGGGCGACCCCGAGCGAATCGTCCACGCGATTGGCAAACGTCAAACGCGACGACTTGAACGCCAAGCACGGATCGGGAATGGCTTCGGCGTGCGCGGCCGCTGCTGCGACGCCCTCGCCCAGAGCCTGTCCCACGGACGCGCATGCCGTGAGAGTATCCCGCATGCATGCGCGCGGATGCACGTTGCCGGCCGCGCCGTTGCAGAAGAGGCTGACCGCGCCCGGAAAGGCTCCTTCGATATGCGCGTTGGCCACGCCGGGGAAATCGGCCGAATATTGATCGTTCTTCGGGCCCAGGGTGAGCGCATGCGCTGCGAACGAGAAGAGCACAGCCTTGGTGCCGGACGTCGCCTCAAAGCGCAGCACCAGCGCCTCCGGATCCACGACGCCTGTGGTCACGCCGTCTTCGTATTCCATCTGCATGCGCGCCTTGCCGTCAGGCCCCTGCACGCGGCGGTTGTGGGTGAGCTCCAAGCGCGGTCGGGCGAGGAAAGCGTCGACCGTTTCCAGGTCGGCGTGCGCACGGGCCACAGCATCGGCCGCGCGGCCGATCATGTCCTCGATCCAAGGATCCTCGGGCGTGTTGCCGAAGCGGTAGGTGGTCTCCGGCCCGGAATGCGTGTGCGTCGCGGTCACGAGAACCTGTCGGCCCTCGAGCGCGGGCACGCGCGCAGCGATCGCCTCGCGCAGGCGCGCCACATCCCCGGCCTGCACGGCCGTCAGGTCGAACGTGCAGATCGCCACCGCGGTCCGGCCGTCTGCGAGCACCAGCACCCGGGCCTGGATGGGATCGTGCGCACCCCGCGCGCGGCGCGGAATGCCCTCGGGCCGTTTGGGAAACGCGGCCATGAGCGATCCCGCGGCCGGTGTGATGTCTACGACAGCCGTACCGGCCTTCAGCATCACAGCCCCTTTGCTGCGTACTTGGGACCACCCGGCCGATAGGCGCGGGCCGCCTCGCGCTGCTCAGGCGGCGGCAGCACGTGCCCGCTCTGCAGAGGCGAGGCCGTTTCCTGCATCATACGCTCCATGCGCATCCGCAGTTCGTCCAGCACCGCTTGCGACGCCGGCTCGTCCGCCAGATTGGTCCGCTCGAGCGGATCACGCACGAGATCATAGAGCTCTTCGCGCGGCGGCTTGGAACTCGGTCCTTTCAGTGCCTGCCACGCCGGGCTCGTGAGTACGTCGAAATCGTCCACCCGCACCCACCGGCCGGCCGCAAAGGTGGAGAGGACCTCCGGATCCGCGCCGGCCGCGTCCTCGGGGGTGACCGCGAACGAGCGGATGTACTTGTGCGTGGCCGTGCGTACGTAGTGCATGGGGTCGTACGCCACGTCATAGAAGAGCGCCCCGCAGACCTGGTCGCGCGGCGTGTAGGGTCTTCCGTCGAGCAACGGGAGGAAGCTCTGCCCGGCCAGCGTCGCCGGCACCTCGATGCCCGCCGCCTCGAGGAGAGTGGGCGTCACATCCAGATTGCTGATGAGATCGTCGACTGTCCGCCCCCCCCGCCCTTGGCCCGGACGACGCAGGATGAGCGACACGTGCACGCCTGGATCGTAGAGCGTGGCTTTGGCGCCGGGAAACGCCGCCCCGTGGTCGGTGGTGAAGAGGACCCACGTGTTCGCATCCAGGCCGTTCGTATGCAGGGCGTCGAGCGCGCGCCCGATGGCCGTGTCCATGTCCAGGATGTCCTGATGGAAGTGCGTGAGATCCTCGCGGATGGCCGGTGTGTCCGGCAGATACGCGGGCACATCCATTTCGTCGGGCGCAAAGCTCGTGTCGTCCGACCACGGCCGGTGCACGTGCTTGAACCCGGCGTAGGCGAACCACGGCTTCTGCTGCGCCTCAGAACTCTGCAAGAACGCGGCGAGCGCATTGCAGACGCGGTCCACGTGGAACCCGCCCTTCTCCTGGGAGTGGGTCTGCTGATACCCGAGCCGCTCGGGCGCGCCGTGCACTTCGTGCTGGAAGCCGAAGAGGTGGGTGGCGTAGCCTGCTTCGGCCAGGCGCGCAGCCAGATGCGGGGCCTCGGGCCGCAGGTTCCAGCCGAAATTGGAGAGCCCCACGAGACCGTTCTGGTGCGGATACAGCCCGGTCATGAGGCAGCCGCGGCTCGGCGTGCATTCGGGTGCGGGCGTGAAGCAATTGGCGAAGCGCACGCCCTGCGCGGCGAGCCGATCAAGGCGCGGCGACTGCACGCTCGCGTGGCCGTAGCAGCCGAGGTGCACGCCCAGGTCGTGGGGGATGAAGACGAGGATGTTGGGCCGGGACGAAGCCATGATCAGCGTTCATCCCCCCAGACCGGGCTCGACCAGGCGAGATCGCCCCCCTCGGTCTCCACGCGGACGTAGGCGAAGTCGTCTGCGCCGAAAGCGGGAAGGGCAAAGCGCGGCTCGCACGTGTGCGGGACCGTTTCAGGGGTGGCCTGTTCAGGCTCTTCGCCGTTCAGCACGAGCACGACCGCGCGGATGCCGTCCTCGGACGCCGCGCGCACGCAGAGGGCGCGTTCCTGTCCGCTCCCGACGAGCTCCGTATCGAGATAGATGCGGCTCAGGGTCGTGGCATAGGTCTGGTGATTGCCGATGGCGTCGAACACGTGTTCCCGCGTGAGTGCGGGCACCCAGGCCGCGGTCAGTCCCTGATCGGGGCTGCGGTGCGTGCGCGCGGGATAGCTTTCCTCGTGCAGCGCGTCGCCGGGCCGGCCGTCGTGAATGTCCCCCCCGCCCACGAACCCGAGACGATAGCGCATATTGAGCGCGTCGACCACGTGCCGGCCGTCGCACTCGCCGCCCAGATTCTCGGGCGCAAGGGGGCGGGGATTGCCCTGGCCCGCAGGCTTTTCGGAACTCCCCCACACCGAGTAGATCTCCACCGCCTTCTCGTATTCGGCGTTCCACCCCAGCGTCCAGTCCACGCCCATGACCGTGTTGGCGGGATGATGCGGGATGGCGACGGCTTCCAGACCGATGGCGTCGAGCCGCGCCCACAGCTTGTCGAGCGTGTCGCATGCGGGATCGGTGCTGCGCAGCACCGGCCCGCCATCGCCGCGATAGTAGATGTTGCGGTGGCCGGGCGCGCCGCGGGCCTTGTCGTGGTGCGTCCACTCCTGTCCATGGAGCGTGGCGAACCGGCCGGGCGCGTTGAAATCGTTCGTCACCGCCTGGAAGTAATCCCACTGCCGGTCGGTCACGCCTTCCATGTGATCCGAGAGCGCGCCGAAGTCGAGAAAGGCCTGATCGCGCGCGAACGCGTAGAGCTCTTCGGGGCACCGGACGCCGTCGCTGAAGAACGTCTGCCAGTGCGGATCGCCCCACACGAGGCGGCGCTCGGGCGGAGCTTCCGTGACATAACACGGATTGCTCCAGACTTCGACGCCCGAGACCGGGTCCCTGAGCTTGAGGAAGTGGAAGCCATCTGACTGCCAGGCGAACCCGTCAAAGATCTTGATGGGTCGTTTGTCGCCGGGGAAGGCGCCCTGGCCTTTGCCATCAAAAGCGAGCGACGTGGGCCCGCTCAGGCCCGTTGCCTCGGTCACCTCGAGCGCGCCCTGCCACTCGGGCAGGCAGTTGTCCACGTACTGGATCTGGCGCTGGACGTTCAGATTGAAAGGGCTCCCCAGGCCGGGCTTCCGCGTGTTCCAGGCACCCTTGCACGGGACGGGGTACACCGGCCCCAGGACCCGGGCCTTGGCGGAAAAGGCTTCGCCCACGCCGAGACGCGAAGGGATGACGCAGCGGATGGCTTGCGGTGTGATCGTCGCTGTCGGTGGTGAACTCGCCATGGACAGATCCAGGATCCGGTTGCGGGCTTCTCACGCCCTGTGCGTACGCCAAGCGTGCGGTTCTGTCAAGCCTGGCCTTCCGCTTCCCGGGCCTCCGCCTCGAAATGTTCGCGGATCTCGTCCAGATTCCCGTTCACCTTCTCCATGGCCTCGATCCACTCGTTCAGATACGCCCGGCTCCCGAGCAGGTGCTGCTGGCTGACGATCACACCGGTCTCGGTGAACGCCTTCTCGACCTCGGGCAAATGGAGCGCGGCGTAGTTCTGCATGACGGCCGGGTCCCGATAGGGCACGGGGCTCGTGCGGTCGTAGAGGTTGAGAAGCGGATGGCGGTAGACGGGCGGATAGGGCGTGCCAAAGGAGCATCCCTCTGCGCTGAGCGCCTGGCGGTACTGATCCCGGTGGAGACCGCGCGCCTGCGAAGGGTCGAAGATGAAATTCATTCCGTAGTAAGCCTGCCGGGTCACGCGGGGATCGCGCTCGACCGCGCGGAGGGGCCCGCCCAACGCGTTGATGCGTTCGGTGAGATACGCCACGTTCTCCTCCCGGATGCGCGTCTGCTCGGGCAGGCGGGAGAGCCCGCCCCGCAGCAGTACGGCCTGCATCTCGGTGAAGCGGTAGTTGTGGGCATAACGGCCCGCCGGCGTCAACGGCGGTTTGGCATCGGCCTCCCACGCCTGCGTGCGGTCGGGCATGAAGCCCACGTGCTTGAGCGCGTGGATCGTGTCGGCTACGTCCTGGGAGTTGCAGGTGACCGCCCCGCCTTCCCCGCAGGTCAGCACCTTGCTCTGCTGGAAGGAGAAGCTCCCCGCATCGCCGATCGCGCCCGCGCCCCGGCCGCGCCATTGGCTCCCGTGCTGATGAGCGACATCTTCGACGATCTTGAGATCGTGCTCGCGGGCAATCTCGAGGATCGCGTCCATGTCGCACATGCAACCGTAGAGGTGGACCGGAATGATGGCCTTGGTCTTGGGCGTAATCGCCGCCCGGATCGCTTCAGGGCTGATGCACAGGGTTTCTGGATCGATGTCCACGAGCACCACGTTCGCGCCGATGTCCAGTGCCGCCTGGGCTGTGGCCACCCAGGTGAGGCCCGGCACGATGACTTCGTGCCCGGCCTCCACCCCCACGGCCTGGAGCGCGCACTGGAGCGTGACTGTGCCGTTGGCCAGACACATGCAGTACTGGCTGCCGATGAACGCAGCATAGTCGCGGCAGAAGGCGCGTTCGTGTTCGCCCAGCCAACTCCACTGGCCGGAAGCCACGACCTCGGCCATCCACGCCTGCTCCTGCTTGCCGGACACCGGCCAGGCAGGTGCAGTCATTGTCACGGTCTTCTCGCCATCGAGAATGGCGGGGCGGGCCTGGGACAGCGTGGAAGCGGACATGGGGGTCTCCTGACTGGAATTGCGGTCTGCGGTCGGGCCAACGTTGTCCCAATGCACAGGCCTTGACATCATTCGACTGTCAGAGTAGCCTACAGAAGAGAATCGCGCAATGGCCGAAGTTGCGGCCGGTTAACCGATATTGCTTTCCTGGGGCCACGTCTGTGCAGAACCGGTACTTTGATCCCACAGCCCTGAAGATCCTCAGCGCCCCCGAAGACTGGCGCTTTTTCTGCAGCGACGACCGGCCGCCCGCTGCTTCCCGTCGCTGCCCCACACAACGGCGGGAATGGTCCCGCCGGAATGCGCACGGCCATCCCCACCGCGAGTATCTGCTGGTGCTGGCGGGCAGAAGCTGGCACGGTGCGCACAAGGAGATCTACCCCACGGCGCCGGGGCATGCCTTCTTCTTCGATGCCTTGGAGCCGCACGACACAGGCGTACCGCCGAAGAGCCCCGCTCTCAGCCATCTCTGGATCAGCCTGGCCGGCGAAGACGTGCTCTTCTTCGTGTACGCGGTCGCACACGGGCGGGAGGTGCCCTGCCGCGGCGGGCGGCACGTGCTCGAGCGCAGCCGACTCGGCATCTCACCCGAGATCGTGCTCGACGACGCCGAAGAGCTCCCGCCCGCCTGGCGCCGGCAGAAGCGGCTGGCGCTGCTCCACATGCTCGTGGCCAAGCTCGCGGAGCAGGGCTTTCAGCCCACAGACGAGCGGACCGACAGCCAGCGCTTCCAGCGCCGGATCGTGGACTCGATCGCGCGCCACATCGACCGCACCGCCGGCAAGGGATTGACCCTCGCGGGCCTCGCACGCCTGGCCGGCTACAGCAAGTACCACCTTCTGCGCCTTTTCAAGCGCCACCGGAGCTGCACGATCCACCAGTATATCGACCGCGCGCGGGAACGCCGCATGGAGGCGCTGATCGCGGAGGGCCTGCAACACCAGGAGATCGCCGAGGTGCTCGGCTTCTCCTGCCCGGCCGCCTTCAGCCGCTGGCGCAGCCGGCGGAAGAAGCGGAAAGAAGCCTGACCGCTCGCCGTCGACCTGGATGTCGGCCTCCGGCGCCCGGCCGAGCATGATGTTGTCCAGCAGTTTGGACCGTTTGCGGGGCGCAGCGGCATCCGCCACCGTATCCCCGAACTCCCGGCGCATTGCTTGCGCGTTGAAGTCGTCCGCGGACAGGGGCTGCTCGAGCACCGTGCGGTAGCGCTCTTTGCGCGAGGCAGCGGCTTTCTAAGTACAGCCCATCGCAAGCAGGTTACCACGTGCCGGAGCGCCGGTGACGCGGATGCGAGGCGCGGGGAGGAGGCGCGGGGAGGAGGCGCGGGGAGGAGGCGCGGGGAGGAGGCGATCCGGGGAGATCGTTGACGAGCCGAAACGCAGCAGACGCGTTGCCACCGCCCAGCCATCGAGACATCTGGGAGAATACAGACGCCCCGTCGCACCTAAACATCTCGCGACCGATGTTGTTGGTCGTGCTCTCTCGACTTCCAGGATCAGGATCCATTGGGGCGAGTGCGCCGAAATCGCAAGGCATGCTCTCGAAAATAGGTTGACAGGAGACGCGTTCCCGTGGTACACTTACATCTACAGGTAGATGCAAGAGAGGGCCCCATCCAGCCTGCAGCCTGACAGAAGGCGCCTCCGGCCCCGCCACGCACCCTGCCGGAAGGCGGAAGCAGACCCGACGGCCTCAAGAGGAGGGACGCGCATGAGCATCCACGCGCCGAAATCTGGCTTCCATGTCCGTGTGTGCTTGTCCACGCTTCTGGCAGGCCTGGCCGCAACCGTCTCGACAGCGGCTGCGAGCGCTGCCGAAGCCGGTGGAGCCGACCGCATCGCCGAGGCCGTGGGCGTGAAGATCGCGCTCGAGGACGGGACGACCATCCACGCCATCGTCAATCACGAAGCCGAAGGCACAGAGGTCCTACTGGGGGACCTTGAGACGCGGGAGCGGTTTGCGACAGACTACGCGACCAAGTAGAGCCAGACGACCGAAAAGGAGCAGACAACATGAGACGAGCATACCGATTCATATGGCTAGGGTGGACCGGCTTCCTCTGCGCGGCCCTCATCCCTTCGCTTTCCGCCGGCGAGCTCTCCACGACCGTGACCACAATGGAAGAGGCCGCGTCGCTCAACCTCAAGCAAGGCAAACCCAAACAGACGACCGGGCCCGGCGGCGCCAAGGCACTCCTCTTCACCTCTCCGTTCCAGGGACGCATCGACCTCAAGGCCAAGGGCGTGGATCCCAAGGACTACGACCTGATCAAGCTCGCGGTCAAGGCCGACCGCGGCGCATTCCTGCGTGTGGGTGTGGAGAATCATCCCGCGCAGGGGGACATCTCCTACTGGTACGTGCTGGACACCATGCGCGCGGGCTTCGGCTGGAGAACGATCTGGGTGGACCTGAAGCGCCCCGAGGAAATCAAGCGCGGCAACGACTCCTCGCGCGCGCGTTGGCGCAAGGGCATGGACACCGACAGCGCTGGCGCTCGCGGCGTGCAGATCACGGGGCGGGTCAAGGATCTCGGCAGCAAAGACCAGGGAAGCGGGCGAAAGATCGCACTCGGCCCCATCCGCTTCGTCAAAGAGGCCGTGCATCTCGATTGGGACCAGCGCAAAGCCCCCTACACCTGGGGAGACGGCGCGGATCTCGTTTTCACCTACCCCCTGACCGTGACCAACCGGCTCGACAAGGCCGCAACCGCCGAGCTGCGCGTCGAACCATTCGATGCCGAACACGCAAAAGCCGCCCTTGCGCCGGCGAGCGTGCCGCTCGCGGCCGGCGAGACCAAGACGGTCGCGGCCACGCTCACCCTCCCGGCCGCCGTGGCGTCCAAGCAGGACCCGCTCTACTGCGAGCGCTTCTCGGTCTTCGCGAGCGCGAAGGGCGTCACAGACTCTGAAGTCACGATCCTCCGCTCGTCCGATCCGATCCACCTCACCGTGACCGTGCCGATCCCGGAGGAGAATCTCGCGTTCCCTCTGCTCGCCCGGCCGAGCGAACTGCCGGGCCTCGTCCTCCAGTACGACCAGGAGATGGCCAAGCGGAATGCCAAGGCAAAGACACCCAAACAGCTGATCGACAACGCCATGGCCCACGGACTCTATCAGTACGGCAAGTCCAAGCACGGCGTGGGACAGTTCCGCAAGACGCTCATCGCGTCGGCCTATCTGTACGACTTCACCGGCAAGAAGGAGTACCTGGAGACCGCGACCACGCTGCTCAAGGCGCTCCCCGACATTTGGGAGAAGTTCTTCGCGGAATACGAAAAGCGGAGCATCCGGGAGATCTCCTCGGGCATCGTCTGCCGATGGAACGACAAGAATCACTACGTACTCAGCCTCGGGTGGCTGGTCATGGGCACGCAGCGCTCGCCGTACTACTACGGAACGGGCGGAAACGGCGCGGGCGGCGGCATGAGTTCCCTGGCCTATGCCTTCGACATCGTCGCGCCCAAGCTGGACGAGGAGACACGGCAGCACATCGTCCAAGCGTTCTTCGTGCCAGCCGGCATTCAGGCGCGCAACCATCTCATCGGCGACGGCAACCAGCAGGCCACGGCCAACGTGACCGCGCTGTACGCGGGCCTGGTCACACGCAACTGGCCGCTCGTCTCCTACGCCTATTCGTCGGGCCACGGCATGCACGACATCCTGGAGTGGTGCTTCGATGACGACGGCGTGCAAATCCGCAAGAACTACCAGACCTATACCATGCGCCCGCTCTTCTGGACCATGGAACTCCTGCACGGCTGCGGCCTCACCCCGTACAAGCGCTACGAGGACCGGTTGGAGCAGATCGTCAAGGCCGATACCAAGGCCAAGGGGATGGGCGGGGGCTTTCAAGACCATCACTTCTGGAAGTTCATCAAGACGCACCGGCTCAAGAACAACAAGGAAGAGTAACCGCAGCGTTCGAAGAGGAAAGGACTGGTGACCCTCCGAGCGCCCGAAGGCACGCTGCTCGCGAGCGACTCGGGCGACCGCGGAGGGCACGGCACCCTGGACGCGCTCTCCCTCGGCGGACACGTCAACACCTCGATCTTCCACAAGAACTGGTCGAGCTACCACCGCGTAGGCCCCACGCGCCACGAGCAGACCATGCCCGGCGGCCACGTGCTTTTCTGCGACGGTCACGTGGCGTGGATGCCGGTCTCCATGCTGCGGCGGAAAAACAGCGAACCCTGGCCGAAAGAGTCGGATGCGAAACGCGCCCGGCTCTTCGACTACCGGTATCAGCTTCCCAGCTCGTATGCGGGGCAGTAGGCGTGACGGACGCAGCGCAAGCGAACCGTCGTACCTGGACCGATCTTGAAAGGACAGGCCATGTCGAAACGCCGCGACGCCGGCAGTCCTGCCAACTGCACCATCAACCTGCACGTGCCCATGGACCGGGCGCACAGCTTCCATGTGGAGCAGGACATCAACGGCAATCCGTACTGAGCGCGGCCCGCGCTCGTGCTCCTTTGCGCCGTTCCGCGTCCTCACGCATCCAGCCGCTCTCCGGCGATCGGGCCTGATTCCCCTTGCCTCTCCCCTACCATCGCGGTAGAGTAAAATCCGTCGGACATCAGGACCCCTGCTCCTCTGACTTCCGGCATCTCGAATCGTGCAATCCCCTATGCAGGAGGTCAGGATGATACGTTGCATGCGAAAGCTGGTGGTTGTGCTGCTCCTCGGACTCGCTGCAGACGGTGCGTCCGCCCGCGCGGCCGAATCCCTGGAGGTCGAGCTCACCAGCGGGAAGACCAAGCCCATGACCGTGATCGCCCCCACAGCCAAAGGCATCCGCGTCAAGGTCGGCGAGGGCGAGAGCCTGATCGCGTGGGACCAGATCGAACCCATCAGCCGCTACGAGATCAGTGCGCGCTTCCTGGGCAAGGAGAACGGCAAGGGCTGGCTGGTCCTCGGGGACTACTGTCTCAAGCACGGGCTCCTGCCCCAGGCCGAGCGCTGCTACAAGAACGCGTCCAAGTTCGACCCGGATCTCAAGGCTCAGGCCGACGAGAAGCTCGTGGAACTGCGGGGCGAGCAACTCGAGGGAACGATCTCGGTCCGCATCAAGAAGCTCGGCTTGTCAGTGGCCTTGACGCGTCTCGGCCGCGCAGCCGACATGGACATCACGCTCGACGACAAGCTCGCCGACAAGCTCCGCACCGCCCCGCGGGACAAGCGGCCGGTGATCGAGTACGAGAAAGACAACGTCACGGCCGAGTCCGCGCTGAACGGCATTCTCGGCCCGCTCAACCTCCAGCACATGGATACCCCCAAGGGCCTGGTCGTCTACAGCCGCAAGATCGGCATCGGTCCGACCACGGAGAACATCCTGATTGAAGCCTTGAACGACAGCGCGGTCGAGGATCGCGTGCAGGCGGCGTCCGCCCTCGGCTGTCTCGGAGCGGTCGGGGCCGTGGGCGAGCTCTGCCGGGCCGCCAAGCAGGAGAGCCCCCGGGTGCGCCTGGCGGCCGTTCTGGCCCTCAACCTGTTCCGCGATCCGCTGGTGCTGGACACGCTCTTCGCCGCCTTGCAGGATCCTGTCCGCGCGGTTCAAGAGGCCAGCCTGGACGCGCTCGCCTCCCGCCTGGCAGCGCCCAACCTCGTGCCGCAGTTGATCGCGTGCACCCAGCGCGACGACCGGGAGATCGCCAAGCGAGCGGCGTCGCTGCTCGGACAGACGGGCACGCCGGATGCGGCCGCGGCCATCCGCGAAGCACTTTCTGCCGAAAAGATGGCGGTTCGCGACCACTGGGCCCGACGCCACCTGATCCGCTCCCTGGCCCGGCTGGGGGACACCGAATCCGTGCCCCTCTTGCGCGAGTGGATCGATCACAAGGATGCCGCCTTTCGCCGGGAATCCGTGCTCGCGCTCGCCACCCTCGGCGACCGGCAGTCCATCTCCCCGATCCTCTCCGCCATGAAGAAGCACGAGAAGGACTGGACCATGAAGGAGGAGTGCTGCCGGGCGCTCGTGCGGTTCGGGGGCGACCAGGCGGTCACGGCCGTGCTCGTCACGATCAGCAACCAAGAGGACGAGCGCCGCAAGGCGAACCTGCTGAATCTCTTTCGGGAAGCCGCGCCCGACCCGAAGATCGAGACCACCCTGATCGACTACCTCGGAAGCGACAAGGACCACGTAGCCCGCGCCGCATCCGAGACCCTGGGCATCATCGGCACCGAGCGCGCGATCGAACCCCTCATGGAGGCCATGCGGAAGCGGCCCAAGACCCACTGGGTGCTCAACCCACTGCGCCGCCTCACCGGCCAGCGCTTCGGGTACGAGATGAAGGAATGGAACGAGTGGTGGGGGAAGAACAAAGAAACGTACAAGGGAAAGCGATGAAGAGCTGGTCAGCCCTGCACGCTCAAGCGCGGCTGGAGCCCGCCGGCAAGCGGCGAGCCGAGTGACGGAGCCGGAGGCCGTGCCTTTGCAGGGGCTGGTGCAGATGGGGAGGGCTCCTTCACCGCCCCCTCCTCGCTATCTTTGGACAGAGCGACCACATCCGAGCCCTGCGTGCCTTCCTGTTGCCCGGCGGAGGATGGATTCTGCTGAGGGGCTGGCACCTCCTGAAGGGACGGCGCCTGAGGCGACGGCGCCTCCTTCATTTGATTCATGGACTGGAGCCAGCCGTCGCGCAGTTCGTTCAGGATCTTCTTGACCTCGTCCACTTTGGACATATTCCGGCGCATGTTCGCCTCGACCAGGCAGGTGAGCATGTACCCGTAGAGTCGCACGAGATTGTCCGCAAGCTCCCCGCCCTTGTCGCGGTCCACGCCGTAGAGCAGCTCCATGACCACCTCCTGGGCGCGCGTAAGCGCCACGTGGCCGGGCTCGAGGTCCCCCTGCTCCAGGGCCTTCTTGCCCTGTTCACAGAACCGCAAAGCGCCATCGAAGAGCATGAGCACGAGTTGCTCGCGGCTGGCGGTCTGGATCTGGGTGCGGAGATATTGCTTGTGCTGCTGTTGATGGGCCATAGGTCTTCACATTCCCCTGCGCGGCTTCGGCTTCCGGTTGGGCTTCCGGTTGTATTATCGACGGCCCCCCCGCAGGCCTTTAGCGGCGATTCTTCGCGCAATGCAGAACGCAAACCATTACCAAAAAACGGGTTGTGAGCTTTCGGCCTGCGCGACGGACGGGAATCCGCCCGCCGAGCAGGACCGGGATACGCCCGGAGTTACGCTTCAGCTGCCAGCGTCTTGCGGCTGGGTTCGAGCGAATCGGCCGGGTCGGGCAGGCCGTTGGCGATTGTCGCGAACACCGGCCTGCTCGAGGCACGTTCCTGGTGCTCGTGATCGTGCCGGTGGTGTACTCGGTCTTCGACAACCCGACCGCAGCTCTCCGGCGCGCGTCGTAGCCGCATCAAGCGTGCACGCCCGACCGGTGCCCGTCGCCCGGCCTTCCCCCGCAGCGGGCGCTCTCCGCTCGGCCCGTCAGCTCCCGGCCACAGCGTCCTTGTACTTCCGATACAGCCCCCGGAACTGGTGGTAGGTAAGTCCCAACCTGCGCGCGGCCTGCCGCTGGTTGTAGCGGGTGACAGCCAGCGCTTGTTTGAGGAGCGCCACCTCAAGCTCCTGCACAGCCTCGGGAAACGGACGGGCGAACGGATCCGGCTGCGCCTCGCAGGCCTCGCAGGCCTCGCCCGCCTCAACCGATTCAGCTGATCGCGCCGCTGCACCGCTTGCCTCTGGTGCTGTCGGGGCGTGCGCGTCCGATTCGCGCATGGCGTCCGGTACGGCCGCGGTCGCCAGGCTGCCGGCTGAGGCAAACGGATCAAAGACGATGTCGCGGATCGCCGGCCCGTCCGCGGCGTACACGGCCCGTTCCACCACATTCTTGAGCTCGCGCACGTTTCCTGGCCAGTCGTACGCTTCGAGCGCGCGCGCCACATTCAAGGAGAACTCGGGGAGTTCCTCCCGCCCCAGCTCGTGCGCCATGCGCGCGGCAAAATGATGGGCCAGGAGCAAGACATCGCCCTCCCGTTCCCGGAGAGGCGGCAGCAGGAGCACCTCGAACGACAACCGGTCCAGGAGATCCTGCTTGAACCGGCCCTCCCGGGCGCGCGCACGCAGATCCCTGTTGGTGGCGCCCACGATGCGCGCGTCCACTTCCGTGCGCTCCGAGCTTCCCACGCGTTCGAACGTATGGTACTCCACCACGCGCAGGATCTTCTCCTGCGTTACCACGGGGATGTTCCCGATTTCGTCGAGAAAGAGGGTGCCCCGGTCAGCCGCCTCGAACCGTCCGACGCGCTGGCGCGTTGCGCCTGTGAAGGCGCCGGCCTCGTGGCCGAAGAGCTCGGCTTCGATGAGCGTGGGGCTGAGCGCTGCGCAGTTGAGCGTGACCAGCGGCTCCTCCCAGCGCGAGGAGAGATAGTGGAGCCGCCGGGCGGCCAGCTCCTTGCCCGTGCCCCGCTCGCCCAGGATGAGCACGGGCCGGTCCACGCCCGCCACGCGGCTCAGCCTCTGCTGGAACGTGAGAAAGGCCTCGGACTGCCCGAGAGCTTCGGGGATCCTGGTATCTGGATCGAAGTCGGGCATCAAAGGCTCCGTGACAACAAGCACCTCAAGCGTGTGGCGACATCAACAATCCCAGGCCGGGCAAGAATGCAGCCGACGCGGCCGAATCAGTCGATTCAGCCTACATGTGGCGCTGTATGCCATAGCATAGCATGTTTCGCCGACTTGTGCAAGGCGCCTTTGAGACGAACATCGCGTAATCCATTGTGCTAAAATCGCTTATGGCTTTTCTGGGTTCTGGCCCCGCCCTTGCTCGCACACTCGTGCGCAAGCTGGAGAATCTTGGAAACCCGGAACGCATAGACAGGAGGAACAGTCATGGGCATCTTCACAAGGCTGCGGGACATCGTAAACTCCAATCTCAACGCCATGCTGGAGAAGGCCGAGGACCCGCAGAAGCTCGTCCGCCTGATGATCCAGGAGATGGAGGACACCCTGGTCGAGATTAAGGCGAGCTGCGCGAGCTCCATGGCCACGGGCAAGAAGTTGCGACGGGCTCTGGACGAGGCGCAGACCAAGGCCCGGGAGTGGGAGGACAAGGCTACGCTGGCTGTAAGCAAGGGCCGCGAGGACCTCGCCCGCGAGGCGCTCGTGGAGAAGCGCTCGGCCAAAGCGCGCGTGCAGAGCCTCGAGCAGGAGATCGGTCAGACCGACGAGCTGGTGGAGCAGTACCAGAGCGACATCCGCCAGATCGAGGAGAAGCTCGCGGCCGCGCGCGAGAAGCAGCGCATCCTGGTCCAGCGACACCGCCACGCCCACGACCGCAAGCGCGCCCAGGGCCAGATCCGCAAGGCCGAGACCACCGACGCCTTCACCCGGTTCGAGCAGTTCGAGAACCGCATCGAGCGCATGGAGTCGGAGGCGGACCTGGTGAACTACGGCCGCAAGCCGTCGATCGAAGAGGCGTTCGACGCGCTCCAGGGCGACGAAGAGATCGAAGCCGAACTCCAGGCGCTCAAGGACAGGCAGCAGCGTCAGCAGCAGTAGACCGCGCCATCGTCTGGCGCGGCGCGCTGTCGCATCCGTTCGGCCGCGGCAGCTCCGCACCTACTCCTATGGAGGGTTGCGTGATGGCTCGATCCGGTTATAGTGGCTTGCAGTCGGTCGTTGGCTCGCTTGCGGTCCAGCGTCTGCTCCCGCCGCAGGAGGGAATCACTTGGGTGGCACGTCCCGACCGCCCGGCGGGCTTCGTGTGCCCGGCGTATGTCGACAGGCTCCTGCGCGGCCGGCACGACAAGTTCCCGCAGCCCCGGAAAGGAACGTGAAACCATGCGAGGGTGCCTGGGCGTCCTGCTCCTTGGGTTGGTGGTGCTCCTCCTGCTGGCAGCAGGAGCCGTCTTCCTGCTCGTTTCGCCTGAGCAGGCTTCGGCTCCCTCGTTCCGGGTGTACGACGGACCCGACACAGTCACCTGGCAGACCCGCGGCAGGAGTTCCACCCCAGCCCATGCGCGCGACCTGACCCTGGACCTTTCCACGTGGGGACTCGTGGTGATCGGCCTGCCCCTCCTCTTGGGAGCGGTGGCTGTCCTGGCGATCGTCCTGATCCAGCGGCGCTCGGCCCCGCAGCGCCGGCTCCTGCAGGCGGAGGACGCCGAGCTCCTGCGCGGCCTGCGCGACGGCCTGTCGAAGCTGGACAACCGCGTCGAGGCCCTGGAGACCATCCTCCTCGCCACCGACAGACCGGACGCGCGGGATTCCGCCGCCACCTCATCGACCACGAGGGAGTCGTCATGACCGTTCTGGCGCCGACAGTCAGCCTGCTCGTGGTACTCGGGATGTTCGTGTTCCTGGTCGCGCTGGGCCTGTTCGTTCTGATCGTCTATGCGATGCGCCGCCCCTCGAATCCCGGCGATGCCGAAGCAGAAGCACGCCTGATGCAGGAGATCCACCAGGCGCTCGAGCGCCTGGAGTCGCGTATCGAGGTGCTGGAGACCGTGCTCCTCAAGGAGGAAGCCCCCAAGAAGGTCGGCGGACGGACGGACGGGGAGGGATCCACCCCATGAGCAACCAAGTCCCCCCGCGCGACAACGACGAGTGGGTCGTGGCCCGCGACGGCGAGGAGGAGGTGCGCCTCGGCCGCCACGGACTGTACGTCAACGACGGCAAGAGCGAGGTGCAGATCGGCCGGCACGGCATCCGCATCCGCGACAAAAACGGCGAGGTCCACGTAGGAGGAGACCATCCCATGAAATCCCAACGGCAACCCGGCGGCCCCTACCGGTCGCGCCGCGGCCTGATTCTCGGCGTGTGCGCGGGACTGGCCCGGCACTTCGACATGTCCACCTTCTGGATGCGGGTGCTCTGGTTGCTCGTCTTCCTGTTCACGGGCTTCTGGCCCATCGTCTTCATCTACTTCCTGGCTGCGCTTCTCATGAAGCCCGAGCCTGTGGTCGCGTTCCGCTCGGAGGCGGATGCCGAGTTCTACAGCTCGGCCGCCCAGAACCGTCGTCTCGCCATCCACCGGCTCAAGCGCACCTACGACCGCCTCCAGCGCCGCATCCAGCGGCTCGAGAGCGTGGTCACCTCCCGGGAGTTCGACTGGGACCGGCGCATCCGTGAGGCTTAGACGCCGAGGAGACATCGTGGACCTTTTCATCGAGGAAACCACGCCAGAACAGCGGACCTGGGGCATGCTCTGCCATTTATCTGCCCTGATCGGTATGTTCGCAATCCCCACGGTCGGGCAGATCGTGGGCCCGCTCATCGTCTGGCTGGTGCGCAAGGACCGGGATCCGTTCGTAGACGACCAGGGCCGCGAATCCCTCAATTTCCAGATCTCGGTCTCGATCTGCGGGGCCATGCTGAGCGTGGCCATCTTCATCTCATCGATCTTCTCCGTCGTCCTGATCGGGCTTCCCTTCCTCGTGCTCTTCGGCCTGCTGGGCGTCACCCTCTGGGTGGGGGATATCATCTGCACCATCCTGGCTGCCGTGGACGCGCACAAGGGACGGTGCTACCGCTACCCGCTCTCCCTGCGATTCCTGTAGAACGCTTCGCCGAGGCGCGTATCCGTACATGTACCTCGCACACGCGCACGTGCGCCCAACCGAAACCTCGGCACGTCGTGTACGGCACGTGTACGGGTACGCGAACGGCAAACGCATGTGTCGTGTCAGAGACGCGCTTGGGGCGTTCAGGTTTCGGGCGGGTATTCGCGGCAGACGTCGGCCTGCTCGGCGCCGCCGGGACATTCGTGGCCGGTCAGCGGACAGGCGGGCGCGGCCTCGAGTGCGCGGCGGGGCATGTTGCGGATGCAGTGGGCATACGGACAGAAGAGTTCGTCGCCCTCGTAGTCCACGTTGTAATCGAAGTCAAAGGAGAGACCCAGCTCCCGGAGAAAGCGTTCCCGCTCGGGAGGATCGTCCAGGGGCTGGCCCTCGTCGTCCACCGCCCCCGGCTCGGCCAGAGTGCGGCAGGCATCGAGCAGATCTTCCCCTTCCCCCGGCTCATCGATCTGCTCCACAAACCGCTCGAGATCCTCGCAGGCCGGGGCGTACTGGCCGGCGCGGGCGAAGAGCCAGCCGCGTACGAAGTAGGCTTCAGGCACCTCATCGTCGCGCTCCATGGCGTTGACGGCCGCCGCCAGCGCCTCCGCCCAGCGGCCCTGATTGCGCAGGGCTTCGGCCAGCATGGCGTAGCCCATGGCATCGTCCTGGTTGAGGCGCAGGACCATCTCGAAGTCCTGGATGGCCTGGTTGTCGTCCCCGAGGTGCATGTGGGCCAGGCCCCGGTTGCCGTAAGCGCCTTCGGATTCCGGCACGAGAGTGATGAAATCGCTGAAGGCCTGGACCGCGTCCTCGTACCGCTGCTCCTCGAGGAGCTGGCGGGCTTCTTCGAAGATCAGGTCGCAGTCGTGGGAGGGTTGCTCCATGGGCCGTCCCCGGGCAGGCGGTCTCGGGACCTGCACCCTCCATTCTCGCGTATGGCCTGGACAGAGTCAAGAGCGGATTCCGGGGCATTCATCCCTGCGGAATCAATCGTTTGCAGGCCAAAGAAAAATCGGACTGGCCGAAATCGCTTGCAAAAACAGGGCCTGTGCGCTAGCTTTTCGGCATGCCCGATGCATGGAGGATTTCTCGGGGATTCTCCGTGGATAAGGGGCGACGATGATCTTGATTTCGTCTGGAGTGGCCGTTCATGCGCTGTGGCTTGTGCCGAATCCCAAAGCCGGTTCTCGTGCTCGCGCTTGCCTGGGCCTGCGGGAGCCTTCTGCCGCAGGTGCGGGCAGCCGAGGCTGAGACGACCGAGCGCAACGCTGAGACGGCCGAGACAGCAGCCCGCGGGGACAAGGCTCAGCCCGAGGAAGCCGAGGGCGCAGCCGCGGCAAACCAGCGGGCGCTCTACGAGAAGATCCGCGGGCTCACGACCGCCGAACAGGCCGAGGACATGAGCCCGGCCGAGTGCGAGGCGCTCCTCGAGCAGATCCGGGGCATGCTGGGCGCCAGCACGCCAGCCAAAGAGACGGAGGAGCCCAAGGAGCGCGAGTCCGGAAGCGTGCTCGACGAATACGCGGAGCTGGCCGCCGCCTACGGGGGCATCGACGACGAGGACAAGGAGATCCTCTACTACCGCTGCCGCCACGTCTCGAGTGCCACCATGAAACGCGTGCTCGACAGCTTTATCACCTCGAGCGGTACGGTGGCGAGCAGCGAAGAGTCGGACATCGTCGTGGTCTGGGACCTCAAACGCAACATCCAGCAGTTGCGCGAGATCGCCGAGAACGTGGATCAGCCCGTGCCCCAGGTCCTCGTCCAGGCCCAGATCGTGGAATTGACCTTGGATTCCGACTTCGAGAAGGAGTTGCGGCTCCACTTCGAGCATACGAGCCCGTCGCAGCTCTCCTTTGTCAAGAACCTGCTCGTGGCGCTCAGCACCCCGGGCGCGCAGGCCACCACCGGCGAAGGGGCGAGCGGCACGCTCCGGCCGTACGTGCGCAATTACCGCGACGGGAAGCGAAACCAGCTCGCGACCTTCCTCCGGTACCTGGAAACGAACGGCAAGGCCGAGATCCTGTCCGCCCCCAACCTCATCCTCCGCCGGGGGAGCGAGGGCAGCATCGTGACCGGGCAGGACGTGCCCATTCAGGAGAAGACCGTCACGTCCGGCACCACCAGCATCTCGACGACCTTCAAGCGGGTGGGCATCAAACTCAAAGTCGAACCGCTCATGATCCGCGACGACACGGTACGGCTCCGCGTCAACCCCGAGGTCTCCACGGTCACGGGCTTCAGCAACGAGAACCCGATCATCGCCCTGCGCAACGCCACCACGGAACTCGAGCTCAAGGACGGCGAACTCCTGAGTATGGGCGGACTGCTGCGCAGCGAGAAGCGCACGGTGCGGAAGCGCGTTCCCGTGGCCAGCGCCATCCCGATTCTCGGCCATTTCTTCCGCGCCACCCGCGTCGAAGAGGTCAAGACGCATCTCGTCATCTTCCTGACCTTGCGTATTCTCAAGGAAGGAAAGCGGAACGGCACGCGCATCCATCGTCCCCAGGACCTGCCGCCCGCTGTCCACGAGGAGATGGACGCCCTGCGCGAAGCCGAACGCGAGGCCAAACCACGGGCCCAGATCCTCCGCGACCTCGACCGCTTCCTCGACGAAAGTGAGGAGTAGGGCCGGCCGTTCCGGCGATGCCGACGCGCGGATGCGCGGATGCGCGTCGTTCGCAACCCGTACGCGAGACGGACGCGCACATCGGCAGGCGAGGTCCGTGACGACTCATTTGCAGACAGAGCGCATGACAGCAGCCAACCCCCAACGCAGACGCCGATGGACCCTGCCCGCGCTCCTCCTGGCGCTCATCGCCGCAGGCGGGGCGGGCTTTGTGACCTACGGCGACCGGCTCGCAGCCCTCTGGAGCGCACCCGCCGACGAGAAGGCCGCAAGCAGCGACTCGATGGACAAGTACCACAAGGTCGAACGGGGCGACTTCCACATCACCGTGCTCGCCGACGGCACGCTCAACCCCATCAAGCGCCACGATCTGCGATGCGAAGCCAAAGGAAACTTCGAGCTGCGCATCGTCGAGGTGGTGGAAGACAAGACCGAGGTCAAGAAGGACGACCTCGTCATCAAGTTCTCCTCCGAGAAGGCCGAGGAGCAGCTGGAGAAGCTCGAACTCGAACTGGAAAACACCCAGCGCGACCTGGCCTTGTCGCGGGAGGATCTGGCCATGCGCAAGGCCAACAATCGCAGCAGCATCAAGTCCGCACTCGACAAGCTGCGCAACGTCCAGGAAGTCCTGGAGAAGTACCGGGATCTGGACGCCCCGCGCGAGCGGAAGGCCAAGCAGGCCGCCATCGACGATGCGCGGGCCAAGCTGGACGCGGCGGAGGCTGAGCTTTCGCTCGCCAAGGAGGCCGAGACCGAATCGGAGGCCCTGGAACCGGAGAAGGAGGCGGAGCTCGAGAAGAAGGTCAAGGACGCCGACAAGAAGGTGGTCGAGGCGCAGCGTGCCCTCGACAAGGCCAACCACGACTACCGGGTCTTCAAGCAATACGACTTTCCCCAGAAGATGCGGGAGCTCAAGGAGGCCGTGGTCCAAGCGCGGCTCAATTTCCGCAAGGCCTGCGTGGACGCCAAAGGCAAGATCATCCAGGCCGAACGCCAGATCCAGAGCCACGAACGCCGCATCGAGTCGCTGACCGAACGCATCGAGAAGTTGAGGGAGGACATCGAGAAGCTCGAGATCCGCGCGCCCGTGGACGGCATCGTCACGCTCGGCAACCCCCGCCGCCGGCACTGGCAGGAGCCCAAGGAGATCAAGGTCGGCGAGACCGTCCACAGCCGGCAGATCATCGCCTCGATCCCGGACCTGTCGAAATTCGAGGTCACCCTGCAGATTCCGGAGGAGTACCGGTCGCGCGTGAGCGTCGGGCTGCCGGCCAAGCTGCAGAGCCCCGCCATCCCCGACCTCGCCATGGAGGGGAAGATCGAGAGCATCGCCCCCATGGCCAGCCACATCGTCCGCTGGGACAAGAACAGCCCCAAGGTCTACGACACAAAGATCGAGACCGATACGAGCGACCCGCGCCTCATGCCCGGCATGACCGTCAAGGTGGAGATCGTCGTCGAGACGGTCGTAGACGTGCTCTTCCTGCCCGTGGAAGCGGCGTTCAACCAGGAGGGCAGGACCCTCTGCCGCGTGCGCACCCTGACCGGCCCGGAGGAGCGGGAGATCGAAACGGGCAGGGCCTCGATCCACTACGTGGAGGTCACCTCGGGCCTGGAAGAAGGCGACGAAGTCCTGCTCTCGCGGCGGACCGCCGAACGGGGGGAGTGAGGCGCCGGTACGTGGGCGTACCACGCCGACGCCCGCGAACAAGGGTCGAAGGACCTGCCTCCGTCCCGGGAGTCACACGCAAGCCCCATGGCCATCATCGAACTCCGCAACATCTGCAAGACCTACCACACCCAGGCCGCGGCCGTGCATGCGCTGCGGGGCATCGACCTCGCCTTTGGCGAGGCCCATTTCGCGGCCGTCATGGGACCGTCGGGCTCGGGCAAGTCGACCTTGCTCAACCTCCTCGGCCTTCTCGACCGCCCCACCGAGGGCGCCTTCGAGCTGGATGGAGAAGACGTGAGCCGGCTCGACGACAACGCGCTCTCCGAGATCCGCTGCCGCCGCGTGGGCATGATCTTTCAGAGCTTCAACCTCTTCCCGAACTTCACGGTCCTGGAGAACGTGTGCGTGCCCATGCGCTACGCCGAGGTGGAGAGCGCCGTCATGCGCGCCCGCGCGGCCGAACTGCTGGCCTCGGTGGGGCTGGCCGACCGCATCGATCACCGACCCACGCAGCTCTCGGGCGGGCAGTGCCAGCGCGTGGCCATCGCCCGCGCGCTCGCGAACGATCCGGCGTTTCTCCTGGCCGACGAACCCACGGGCAATCTCGACGAGAAGACCGGACTGGAGATCATCCGCATCTTCCAGGACCTGCGGGACAAGGGTCGGACCGTAATCATGGTCACGCACGACGAGAGCTACGCCGAGGTGGTCGAGCGGACCATCCGGCTCCACGACGGTGAAGTGGCCGAAGATACCGGCGCGAGGATCTGACATGCGCCTCTCGCACACCGCACGCATCGCCGGACGCGACCTCCTGAGTCACACCTTCCGCAGCGTGCTCACCGCGCTCGGGGTCATCTTCGGCGTGGGCGCGGTGGTGGCCATGATGGCCATTAGCGAGGGCGCCCGGCGCGAGTCGCTGAGTCAAATCGAAGCCCTCGGCATCGACAACATCGTCGTGCGCTCGGTCCGCCCGGTGGAGGGCGAGAAGATCACCAAGGGGCGTGCGTGGTCGGCGCTCGAGTTCGGCGTCACGGCGCCCGACATCCGCCACATCCGAAAGGTCTTCCAGAACATCTCGATCGTGGTGCCCCTCCGCAACGCCCGGAAGGCGGTCTACCTCCACGGCATGCGCACGAACCTGCGGGTGCTCGCCACCACCCCCGATTTCCTGGAGCTGACGCGCAGCCGCAATCACGACCCACGCGGCCGCTTCCTCACGGAACTCGACATGGACAACGCCCAGCCCGTCTGCGTGCTGGGCACGGCAGCGGCGCGCAAGCTCTTCAGCTTCCGCGACCCGCTCGGCGAGCACGTGCACATCGACGGCACGCCCTTCTCGGTGGTGGGGCTCATCCGGAACCCGAACGACGTCAAGCTCGCCGGCGGCTACGACCTGAACGGCATGATCTACATTCCCCTGACCACCACGGATGCGGTCTTCGGCAAGACGTCGCGCGAGCGCTCCGCCGGGTCGTTCCAGTCCACCAAGGTCGAAGCCGATTTCCTCTACATCCGTGTCCAGGACAAGGAGCAGATCGAGAACACGGCCGCGCGCCTGCGCACCTACCTCAACCAGTCCCACGCCCAAAGCGACTGGGAGGTGCAGGTACCCTACGAGCTGCTCAAGCAGAAGGAGGCCCAGCAGCGCATCTTCACGATCGTCATGGCCTCGATCGCGGCCATTTCGCTCCTGGTCGGCGGCATCGGCATCATGAACATCATGACCGCCAACGTGTACGAACGCACCAAGGAGATCGGCATCCGCCGGGCCCTGGGCGCC
>CAZBZG010000024.1:0-25384 GCA_964496245.1 uncultured Planctomycetaceae bacterium
GCCGCGTACGGCACGCATGCCGAGCAGTACTTCCTCACGCTCTTTGGTACGGTAGGGCGCGGGGCCACGCCGCGGGTGTCGGCGATGCTCGACACGCTGCTCGATGCACTCGGCCTCGATCACCTGGTCGGCGAGGGGGCGCAGGCGCGCGCGCAGTTCTGCTATCAGGCCTTCCGCAAGTACCAGTCGCTCGACCTCTTCGACCAAGAGAAGGATCACCTGCGCAAGCGCTACGGCGGCGCGTCTTCCGCGCGCGCGGTCACCCTCGTGTGCGCACGGCGGAGCCTCGACCGCTTCTTCGGGGCCGTGGGCGAGAACTGCACATGCTTTGATTTCGACGAGATCGCGCGCCCCGCGTTTATTCCTGTACGCATCGTGGACGCGGACAACGACCGGATCGAGGGGTACGTGCATTTGCTGCAGGTCCGCGCGCGGGGAATCGGCCCGGTCTTTCTCCTCGCCGGGATCGAGCCGAAGATGTCCTACATCGATTACGTGGATGCGCGCGCGTTCTATGCTGGCGTGAAAGAAGCGGTGATCGCGTGGGCGCGGCGTGCGGAGGTCGCCAAGGTGGTCTTGGCCGCAAACACCACCGCCCATTCCAACCGACCGCGCCTGGCCGACGTGATCGCGGAAGACCTCGTGAAGCGGCATCTGGTCGACCTCGGCGCCGTGGACTTTCCCAAGAACGGCTACCGCGTGAGCCCCGGCTACGAGCTCTGGTCGGCTGCGGCGGAGAAGCGATCCGTGGCGGCGGCGTTGGGAGAGCAGGGCGTGCCCGGCCAGGCGCTGGCCACCGCGGAAGCGATGTGAGCGCGGGTGCCATGCCCACCCTTGGGTGGGCATGCCACCCCCTACCGCGCGGTGGCGCCGCGGCCCGCGCGGCCTTGCTGGGGGATGCAGGTGCGGCCGGGTACGACGTCGCCGACGAGGCCGATGTGGCGTTTGGGGGTGGGCGTGAATCCCAGCTCCTCGACCTCCTTGAGCGCAGCCGCGATCATGCGGTTGAAGGGGATGCGAACGCTCGTCAGAAACGGGGGCTGCTCGGTGGTGTAGTCGAGTCCATCGTAGCTCATGAGCCCGAGGTCGGAGGGCACTTCGATGCCCTGCTGGCGGAGCGCGTCGAGCAGGCTGAGCGCGCCGATGTCGGAATCCACGAACACGGCGTCGCAGGCAAGATCGCGTTCGGCGAGCTGCGCGGCAGCCGACGGACCGGCCTGCCGGGGGTCGCCCGTGCGCAGAACCGCGCCCTCCGGCTCGGTCAGGCCGAAATCGGCTAGCGCCTTGCTGTAGCCTTCGAAGGAGAGGTCGCCCCAGTACTCCCGGCTGCCCACGAAGCCGATGCGCCGGTAGCCCAGATCGATCAGGTAGGCCACGCCGCGGCGTGCGCCAGCCACCCGGTCATGGTCCACGGTCAGACACGCGAGTTTGGGCTCTGGCAGGCGCATGCAGACCACGGGCTTCTGCCTGGCTTTGATAAGGTGCTGGATGAAGTTCAGCGGGCGATGGGAGTAGTGGAAGAAGATCACGTCGTACGGCTGCAGGCTGGCGGCTGCTTTCGCGGGATCGCTGTCGGGCAGGACCGCGCGCGTGGCGAATCCCCACCGGTCGCCCGCCTGCTGCATGAAGGCGCGCAGGATGCATTGGACGTACGGCCAGTAGTAGGGGTTCTGCTCGGGCCGGTCGAGGTCCTGGCCGGGCAGCACCAGGCAGACGTTGCGCACGGTCTGGTCGTCGTCGAGTTGGCCGACAAAGGTGCCCTTGCCCTTGTGGCGTACGAGCACGCCCTCGCCAGCCAGTTCCGTAAGGGCGCGGTGCACGGTGACCGTGGTCGTGCCAAAGAGCTTGGCGAGCTGATTCTGGCTGAGGATCTGATCGCCGGGCGCAAGGTTCTGCTCGCGGATCCACTCCACGATCTGGTCCTTGATGGCCTGGCGTTTGGTCACCTGCTTGAGATCGGGCGGCTTCATCCGGGCTCCTGTATATCACTTATGTAGCGCCAGTATACTTCGCGCGGTGTGGGTTGTCAAGTCGCTTTGCGTGGGAGGCATCCGCCCCCGGTCCGCGAGACAGCCGGAGGTTCGTCGGAGGGGCCGGCTCCTGCCGGACCGGCGCGCACGTGAAGCGTTGTGGACGCGCAGGAGCGCGTCCCTCCGACCGGACCGGCGCGCACGTGAAGCGTTGCGGACGCGCAGGAGCGCGTCCCTCCGACCGGACCGGCGCGTCCGTGAAGCGTTGCGGACGCGCAGGAGCGCGTCCCTCCGATTCTCCATTGTGGCGTTCCGACCTGTAGGCTTTCTCGCCGTCCTTGTCGCAAAGCCGGCGTTGGTTGTCGTTGTCGCAATCGGAGTCGATGTCGCCGGACGTGCCGCCCTCACGACGCAGCCGACGGAGGCTGGACGCGTACGCGCGCGCATGTGCGGCCCGGCGCGACCGCGCCCAGGAAATTCATGTGCCGGCGCGGCGTCGGGCCGAAGTCCTGCTGCGCGATCTCGCGCAGGGCCGCCCCGATCATGCGGCGGAACGGAATACGGACAGCCGTCAGATACGGAGGCTGCTCCACGGTCCAGTCGAGCCCGTCGTAGCTGAGAAGTCCGATGTGGGCGGGCACGCTCAGGCCTTCCTCCCGGAGCGTGTCGAGCAATTCCAGGCCGCTCAGGTCTGAGTCCACGAACACGGCGTCGCACCTCTGCTCCTTGAGCACGGCGGCTGCGCGCGCCATGTCGCCGCGGCCGTGCGTGTAGCGGACGACCCGGTCGCGCTCGAGATCGAATTTGGCGTCTTTGAGGGCCTGGGTGTACCCCTCGAACGAGAGCTCTCCCCAGAAGCGCGCGTCTCCCACGAATCCGATGCGGCGATGGCCCTGGGCGATCAGATGCTGCACGCCGAGCCGGGAGCCGGCTACGCGGTCGTGGTCCACGGTCAGGCAGTCGAGATCGTCGGGCGGCAGGCTCAGGCTGACGACGGCCGTGCGCTTGCGCTCGGCGAGACAGCAGAGGAGTGCGCGGGGCTGTTGATTGTAATGGAAGAAGACCACATCGTGGCGTTCAGCAGAGAGGGCGCTCTCCTCCGGGGCGGCTTCCGGATCCACGGGCAGGGCGGCAAAGGACCAGGTGTCGCCCGCGTTCTCCAGGAAGGCGCGCATCAGGCTCTGCACGTAGAGCCAGGAGCCCGGATTGCGGTCCGGCCGGTCCAGCCCCTCGCCCGGCAGCACCAGGCAGACGCTGCGCAGGGCCGTGTCCAGGTCGCGCTCGCCCACGAACGTGCCGCGCCCCTTGACCCGGTAGATCACGCCCTCTGCCGCCAGCTC
This sequence comes from uncultured Planctomycetaceae bacterium, assembly GCA_964496245.1. Classification (GTDB taxonomy): domain Bacteria; phylum Planctomycetota; class SZUA-567; order SZUA-567; family SZUA-567; genus CAZBZG01. The sequence continues at coordinate 3,311 of CAZBZG010000024.1, forward strand.
GGTGAGCGCATGGTAGACGGTCACGGGCGTGACGCGGAAGATCTCGGCGAGCCGGTTCTGTGAGAGGATCCGGTCGCCGGGCTGAAGACCCTGCTCCCGGATCCAGTGGCGGATGCGGTCCTTGATCTGCGTGCGCTTGGTGTCGTGCTTGAGGGAGAGGGGTGCCATGGGGGGAGCTCCAGCAGCCAAACGCCTGTTCTTGCCTATATACTGCCAATATACAGCACGTTTTGCGCCTGTCAAGGCCCTTTCTCGCGTGGGTGTGAGGTCCGGAGGATCAGAATCACAACTCCTTGTGAGATAAACGCTTTTGGGCTTGACGCCCGGAGATGGTCGGGGTAGATTCGATGCTGGACTCCGGTTGTGGAGGCAGGCTGATGCAGACGCGCATTGCAGTGGATCCGGCGGGATTGCAGGCCGAAGGTGCCCGCCAGGTTGCGGGCGGGACGGTGGCCGCCCAGGCCGGTCCCTGGCCGTCATCCAAGGGCTTCCGCGCGGAACATCCGCTGGCGTTCGCCCTGCCCGAGCCGCTGGGCCCCGCGGGCACGGTCCAGCTCTGGATGCGGCTGGACGCGCCCATTGCCAACGGCCCCCAGGTGGCCGAAGCGGACGGCGGCGAGGTGCTCGAGCTCCCCGGGCTGGCCCGGCTCAATCTCTGGTGGTACACGGGCTATGCGGGGATCAACATCGGCCTCGAAGGCGCATCGCCGGGCGTGGGCGGCATTGAGGTGCCGGGCCTCCCCGGCCCGCAGTGGCTGCACATCGCGTTTGCGTGGGATGCGGCGCAGGGCCGGTTCCAGGGAACCGTGAACGGCACGCCCATCCGCGTGCCGGGTTCGGCGTTCCAGCCCTGGACGGCCGGGTCTGCGGACAAGCTCGTCCTCCACCCCGTGCGGTGGGCGCTGGCCGATGTGCAGGTCACGGACCGCTACCTGGAACCGCACCAAGTCCTGGCCGGCATTCCGTCGGTCTACCGGGGCGCGCTCGATCACACGCTCGGCGCCCAGGCGCTCGGCGGGTTCGACCCGGTCGCGGTCCGCGGGGATGCCTTGCTGGAACTTCCCCTCAAAGACGCGTCCGACCTTGCGGGCTGGCGCATGGAAGGCCCGGGTGCGGTCGCGTTCGAAGACGGCTGGATGCAGATGCGGTCGACCACCCCGGACGCGCCGGGCAAGAAGGGCCACATCGTCTACTGGTGCGACCGGCTTCTCCCGGCCGACTTCCTGCTCGAGTTCGAGTGCAAGGTGCTCTCGGAGTACGGGCTGAACATCGTGTTCTTCTGCGCCAGGGGCCGCAACGGCGAAGACGTCTTCGATCCGAAGCTGTCGGAGCGCACCGGCATCTTCGGGCACTACACCATGGGCGACATCGACTGCTACCACGTCTCCTACTTCGCCCAGGCTGCGCACGCGCCGGGCCGGGTCACGAGCAACCTGCGCAAGAACCACGGGTTCTATCTCGTCGACAACGGCCCGATCGGCATCCCCGGCGGGTCCACGGCCGTGCACGCGGTCGCGGTTCTCAAGCAGGGCGGCCGCCTCCGCGTGGCCGTGGACGGCCGGGTAGTGATCGACTGGTTCGACGACGGGGCGCACTACGGGCCGGTGCTCGGGGCGGGCATGTTCGCGCTGCGCCAGATGAAGTGGACCGTGGCCGCGTACCGGAATCTGCGGGTGTCGGGGGTGCAGAGCGGTTCTGTGCCGGAACATCCGTAGCGCCCTTCACAGCCCGGTCACACCCCACGCCCGTTTCTCCCGGTCCGTGCTCGGGCTGCCAGGGTAGGTGGGCTGCGACCAGGTGTCCACCTCATCGGTGGTATAGATCTTGACGGACGTGTCCACGCGCGCCGCTGGCGCGCCGCCGGATGGGGCGAGCAGCGGGTCCCCGGTGACGTGGTTGACCGTGAACGGCCGGCCCGTGGCGCCATGGCGGGGATTGAAATAGACCCGGCGCCAGTCGCCGTTGTCGTGCCAGGTGGTCTCGATCTCGAGGATGCATTCGCTGGCGTAGCGGACCTGGCTGAGCCGGACCCCGTTGTCGAGCCGTGCGTTCACCTGATAGGTCATGACCGACCAGTAGGAAGAGCGGCCCACGTCCTGGTGGGGCGCACCCCAGTGGCGGACATAGTCGCAGAAGTCGTAGGCCGGGCAGTACGCGAGGTTGGCCCCCAGGGCGGCTTCGCGGTTGGTGTTGAGTTTGTTGACGTGGCAGGCGAAGTACGTGCCATGTCCGCCCAGATACGGTTTGAGCAGCCCGTTCCAGCTGGTCCAGCTGTCCAGCACGCCGTCGTTGTTCTTGTCGTACTTGTACCGCGTGGGGAGCATGCCTGCATAGACGTCCGCATACAAGGGCATGACCAGTGCGGTCTGGCGGAGGTTGTTCTGGCAGTGCGTGGTCCGCGCCGCATCCACGGCTGTGGCGAGCACGGGCATCAGGAGCGCAGCCAGGATGCTGATGATGGCGATGACGACCAAGAGCTCCATCAGGGTAAAACCACGGGACTGCTCGGAAGCGGCGTCGCAGTGGCCCGGCAGGCGCCGGCCGTCTCGACGAGAGGTGTAGCTGCGTTCCTGAAAAGGCCGCATTCCGTGCTCCTTGCTTGGGCAGACGCTGGAAGCCTGCGGAATCCGTGCGGCGCTCATTTGTACTTGTCCGCATATCCCGGATGGAAGTACGCGCCCCAGTGCATGAAAGAGTATTCGCTCTGGGTGTGGCCGCCGTCTGGGCTCGTGAACTGTCCGGGGCGGCCGTACTTGTCGTGGTTGGTCATCGGGTGGAGCTCCACGTGGCCGTCGGCGTGCACGGCCGGCGACCCCCTCCCCCCGTGGTTGGGATTGTGGTACATGCTCCACCATTCGCAGAACCTTTTCTTGTTGTACCCTTCCCCGGCAAGGATCAGGTCGGTGGCCGACCGGATCTGGCTCATGCGGCCGAGCGGCTTCTCCCGGTTGACCCAGTTGCTCGAGGCAGGCAGCCACCCGATCCAGTCGTTGCCGCGGTACGAGCGGGCGTAGCTCGAGTTGTAGTTCACGTTGGTCGTGAAGGAGACCCCGTTCACGGTCCGGGCCCACGGTTTGTTCCCCAGGCCGTCAGGGATCGACTCGAAGGCGGGGCAGCCGAGCATCTGGTCGAGCTCGGAGTAGTGCACGGCCATGGGCATGCCCACGTACGGCCGCAGCATGTACTTGCCCGCGATCAGGCAGCCCTGGTGGTGTTCCAGCGCCCAGCTCGAGAGCGCGGGGTCGTGGGCCAGGTATTCGTCGAAGTCGGATGCGTAGAGCTGATACCCCAGGCCCACCTGTTTGACGTTGTTCTGGCAGGCGATGAGCCGCGCGACCTGCAATGCCTTCTGCAACACCGGCATCAGGAGCGCAGCCAGGATGCTGATGATGGCGATGACGACCAAGAGTTCGACCAGGGTAAAACCATGGCAAGTTGAGGTCTCGCTTCGCATGTCCATCTCCGTCTGAAGCATAACACGTACACGCGGGCAGCGCACCGGGTTTCAAGGCCGATCCCCTACCCGTAATTTACCACATGATCTCGCTCTCCGCCACTGCAGAATGGCCACGCCCTGCGGGGCGGCCGTCGCCTACCAGGGCACGAAGCTGTACGGATCGTCGCGCGGGGTCAGCTTCATCTTGTGGTACAGGCCGTACCCCTGGTCAACCTTCTCAGGAAGCAGTTCCCCGACAGGCGGCAACCCGGCCGGCCGAAGCGCACGCCGAACTTGCCCTTGCCGGAACGGAAGACCTCCGTGCCGTTCACCTCGATCCGCAGCCACCAGTCCGCGCCCGTCTCGATGGCAGCCTCCCGCGCGCGGCTGCTGTAGACCTGGGTCACGGCCACGGCTGCGTCGCGCAGGCGCACGCCGAAGATCTTGGCGAGGTCCATCCGGCCGTTCAAGCCCATGCCGTTCATGGAGTCGCTGGGTACATGCCACATCATGGCCTCGCCGCGCGTGTTCTTGGCCCGGTGGCGCAGGTCGCGCACGCGAGCGAGTTCGTTCAGGTCGGGCCGCTCCAGGGGATCGCCCTCCTTGCCGACCGGTGGATACGGCCCGAAGAAGGTCCAGGCGTTGACAGGCGTCATGGGAATGGCGCGGCGCACCGAGGTCACGCGCGCGGCGAGCGCGGGCGAGCTCTGAAGGCCGAGGTTGCCCAGGAGCAGCGAATGCAGACGCGCGACCTGCCAGCGGCTGCGTTCGAGCATGCTGAGGACGCGCCCGGCTTCGAGCGGCTTCGCCTCTTCCGGCGCCTTCTTGCCCTTCTTCTTGCCCTTTTCGGCCGCGGCCTGCTGGCGTTTGAAATACGTGTCTTCCGCTTGCGCGGCTTTGGCGTCCTGGAAGGCAGCGGGATCGACCTGCAGCAGCACGAGCCGTCCCTTGCCGCGGGGCTGGACGGCCAGGGTGCTGCCGAGCAGGCGCGCGGTCCCCTTGGGCGCGGCCGCAACCGTCTGGAGCGCCACGGGCATGCGCCAGTGGATGTTCTGCGGGCCCACGCCCCGGAGCAGGGGGTGCGCGTCCACGGCGCGCGCGGCCCGCGTGCACACGGTCTCTTCGAGCTTCCAGCCTTCGCCGAAGAGCGCATCGCCGAGTAGCGCTTCAGATGCGTACAGCACCAGGCAGGTGCCGCCCGCCTGCAGGAACGTGTCGAGCGTGTCCCGATGCGCAGCCAGGGCCTTGGCGTCGCCCGCAGCGACGACGACCACGTGCTGGGCGGGCGCGGGCGTCTGGCGCGCGAGCAGTTCCGCGCAGAAGCCCCATCCCTGCACGGCTTCGCGCGTGTCCGGACCGAGACAGAGCGCGGTCTTCTCCTGCGTCCCCTGCAGCGGCGTCTTCATGTAGGCGGCCAGCCGGTCGGCGACCTGGGTGGCCACCGGGTCCAGCTCCACGCGTCCGATGAGGTCGAGCTGGCAGAAGAGCACCTCGCCCTTGCCGTGGCGCCAGGTCATGAGCGGGGCGAACGCGAGGTCGAACTCGCAGTCGAGAAGCGCCTGGAATGGCCCGTGCTGCGGCGTCTCGATCACGGCCGAGGCCACGGTGCCGCGGCTGCCGCAGTGGTAGAGCCGGCTGCCCACGGGCCGGCGGTCGCCGCGGGAGGTGTCGGGAAACAGCGTGCCGCTGCCGCGCCAGTCCCGCAGCCCGTCGTCGGCGAGCCCCGTGAGCAGTGCGTGGTCGGGTACGCGTGCGAAGACGTTGCGCGGGCCCACGTCCTCGTGACGGAAGCCCAGTCCGCCGAGAGCCGGGCAGTGCTGGGCGAAGATGATCACGCGCAGGCCCTGGCGGACGCCTTCGGCCGTAAAGGGGAGGTCCGGTCGCTTGGTGAGCGCGCCCCGTCCGATCACCAGGATGTCGTTCTCCGCCGGCAGCGCAGGAGTCCAGGGCTTGGTCCGCACGCCGCAGGCCTTGAGCCACTTCCGCGTCTTTCCTTCCGGATCCAGGATGCTCACGGTCAGGAAAGGCTCGGGTTCCTGCCGGCGGGGATAGACGGTGAGCGTGAAACAATCTTCCGCCACCTGCTTGCCGGCGTCCAGGTCCTGCACGGTCACGGCCAGCGTGAAGGCCGTGGCCTCGTGAACGTCCGGCGCCTGGAGATCGATGGGGTGCTGCTTGTGCATGAACGTGCCCATGGTGATCTGGGCCGCACCGGTCTCGATCGCTTCGCCCGTCGTCTCGTTCGTGAAGGTCCAGTCGATCCGCCAGCGCGCCTTGCCCACGCGGTCCCGGACCAGGGCCACGCTCTTGCGGATGGCTGCGCCCGTGTAGAAGTTGTGGTCCTTCTCCGGCATGGCGTCCATGGGCCCGGCGAGCCACGCCAGGTCCGGCGTCTGCACGGCCCGGTCGGCTGCGAGCAGGGGTTTGTTCTTGTAGGTCCAGCCCCAGGATTTGTACGGCACGCCATAGAAGCGCCAGGCGCGGTGCGCGCGCGTGATGCGCGGCCGGCCTTCCAGGGCGTGCGTCGTTCGCGACTGCATGGCCAGGGTCATCAGAATCGCCAGGAGTGCCGCTGCTGCCGTCTTCGTCGTCCCCATCCAGTTCTCCTTCTCACTCCACGAACGTGAACTGCCGCCAGAGATCCGGCTGGGCGTTGACGCTGGTGTTGAAGCCGGCAAAGGTGAGCCAGGAGAACTTGCCCCAGCCCTTCTTGTCCTTCTGGTGCTGGTCCCAGACGCTCATGGAGAGACGGAAGCCGCCGCTCGTTTTCAGATCCAGCGGATAGAGGCTCTTGGCCGGGTACGCCCATTCGTAGACATATCCCGTCTTGGTGCGCGTGACCGCGATCTCGGCACCCTCGGCTGTGGAGGGGCCGCTGGGCACGTGGCCGACGCGCATGAAGCTCCCGGGGCCGTTCTGGATGGGGCCGAGGTGCTCGCGGTAGTAGCCGGTGTTGAGCGGTTCGCCCATGTGCCAGCGCCACGGATAGATGCCGAACATGATGTTGTCGTCGTGCCAGACGACCTGGTCCGTGCCGTTCACCACCGGGACGCTGTCGGTGATCACAGCCGCGAAGTAGAGCTTGTCGTCGTCCCAGCGCGTGTAGAAGTGGCCGCTGAACTCGTCCGGCTCGCGCGGGCCGCGGCACCATCGTTCAAAGGGGATGGAAAGCAGGTTGTCCAGATCCCAGTCCTTGAGATCCCCGTCCACGGTGATGGGCGTCTTCGTCTTCTCGCAGGCATGGAAGGAGACGTCGTCCTCGGTCCGCACCGAGAACCCGCCGTCGTCCGTGAGCGTGGCGGCGAGCACGTAGCTCGAAGCCAGGTTGGCCTGATCGCGCGGGATGGCAAACCGGACCTTGGCCGTGCCGCGGGGTGCGACTTCGTACCGGCCTTCCATGGCGGCCGGCGTGAAACCTGTGCCGAAGAAGCGGTTGTCCAGGCGCACCATGCCCTGCATGGGCTGATCCGCGAGGCTCCGGACCACGACGACCACGGCCGGGTCCTCGGTCTTGGTCATGGGCGCGCCGCGCAGCTCCAGAGTCAGCACCTCGCTCACCGTGAGCGGCTGCTTGAGGACCGAGACGAGCTTGTCGCCGGCATAGACGCGGGTCGTGAAAGTGTAACTCCCCGGCGTCCGGTCGGCCGAGACCGTGACCGGCAGGTCCATGGCTTCGGGCGCGTCTGCGGCCAGGGGAACACGGAGCGGCGCGGCCTTCGGCCAGGTGCCGTCCACGGTAGCTTCTGCGCGCACGGCTTTTGCCGCTTCGAAGACCGCGGGGACACGGACCTCAGCCGTGCCCGATGCGCCGCGCGCCAGGACCGGCAGGTTCACCCCGCCCTCGACAGGCGCGAGTGCGTCCTTGGCGGTCTTGGCGTCGTAGAGCGCCGGCACCGCGTCCTCGAAGAGCAGGGCCAGCGGGTCGAGCGTGGCCATGACGAGCGACGCGCCGTCGGGCGTGACGCGGTCGACGCGGCCGTACAGGTCCTGCATGCGATAGGGCGTGTCGTCCTGCAGCGCCAGCGTGGCCGGGGCCGAGGGCTCGTTCAGGAAGAGATAGAGAATCGTCTTGCCGTCGCGTTCGTACACGTAGGCGATGCTGCGGTCGGTCGGCTGGAAGACGTTCTTGAAGTCCGCGCACTCCACGTTCTGCACGAGGTTGTAGTAGCTCATGGCCGGGAGCATGGGCATGAGGGAACTGCCGCGATAGTCGTTGGCGCCCCGGCCGCGGCGCCAGCTCTTGTGGAACCGCTGGTTGCGCTCGCCGCCCATGGCTTCGATGGTCGATGCGATGCGCGGCCGGTCGACCACCTGCATGAAGGCGAAGACGTTGTTGCCCGGCATGTCCTCCCGGAGGATCGGGTCCCTGCGGCCGTTGACGTACCGCAGGAAATTGGTGATGCGGACCATGTCGTGTGCGTGCGCGTCGAGGTTGCTGGTGAGCACGTCCCGGGCGCGCTGGAGCTGGTTGGTGCCGCCCACGCGGGCAAACTCGGTGGAGATCAGCCGCCGCGGCTCGCCCATCTTCTTCAATCGCTTCTGCAGCTTCTCCCATTCCGACCAGTCCACGGCCGAGAGGTAGACGTGGGTGTCGAAAAAGTCGGCCACCTCGTAGAGCTTCTCCTTGAGAATGAGCTGGCGCCCGTTCTCAGAGAGCACGCCCCAGACCATCATGCCCACGGGCAGATCCGGGAACTCCTTCTTGAGCGCGGCGTAGGCCTTGCGGTGCAGCTCCAGCGTGCGCGCGTCGATGCGCCGCTCCAGCCCCGAGGGCACCACCTGCACGATGCGGTGGCGGTTGGTGCGCACGTATTCCACGATGTACTCGACGTAGGCGTCGATGTCGAAGGTCTTGCACCCGGGGCGCAGGGGATCGTCGAGCACCGCCCAGGCCGGCGCCATGCGGGCCACGTCGCCCCACGGGTGGTTGGGCTTGCGGCCGCGCACCTGCTCGAGGTTGGGGCAGTAGACGAGCTTGGGATGCTCCGGGCCCTTCGGAATCGTGATCGGGCCGTCCTTCTCGGGCTGGGCCTTCTTCCAGCCGCTGTAGTCCCAGGTGTGGGTGAGCGAACAGCCGAGTTTGTGGATCAGGGCCTGGTCCTTGCGCTCGGATTCGGTGTTGCGAACCCCTCCGCCGTGGTCGAACGAGATGAAACGGCAGTTCTCGATCTCCTCGGGCTTGGTCTGGCGCGGATCGACCACGCCGTAGGTCACGGTGTCTTCGGCCAGCGTTTGGCCGCCCTTGATGACGCGGGCGGTGATGAAGAACTCGCGGCCCACGGCCTTGGCCGCCTCGTCCTCGAGCACGGCCGAGAGGTGGAGGTTGTGCTTCCAGTGCTTCCTGCGGCGCTGCAGACCCTTGGGCACCTCGTAGGGCTTGGCGCCTTCGAGCGGGAGCGTACCACTGGCGACCCGGAAGTGTTCGTAGTCGGTGATCTCGTAGGCGAGGGCTGCGTCCGCCATGTCACCCAACGGCTCGTCCTTGCGGAAGACGAGGAACTCGAAGCGCCGCGGCGTGTCCCGGTAGAAGAGGTTGGCGTTCGCGGGCGTGCTGATCTCCAGTCCGTAGCCGGTCTCCTGCTTCTTCTCCCCGGCGGCTGCGTCCGGGGCGACCTGCTTGCCCTCGACCGCGGTGAGGCGGAGGTCCGTAAAATAGCACTCGCCCTTCATGCGCGACTTGGGCCAGCAGAAGCGCAGGCGGAAATGGTCGCCCTTGGCTTGCTTCACCGCTTCGTAATGCTCCCAGACAAGGCCCTCCTTGGTGAAGGTGTGCCGGAACTGGGGGATGTAGCGTTCGGACTCCCAGGGGATGTAGGTCCAGTCCCCGCCCGAACCGGTCAGCTCGCCCGCTCGATCGCAGGGCACGAGCTCGAACGCGGCCGAGAAGGAGAAGTCCTTGGTGTCGATGTAGTTGTCCGCCGCCCAGACCGAGATGCGTACGGGCGTGCCCGGATGTTCGAAGACCGGGCTGAGCCACGCGCTGTCGTCCTGGCCCTCCTCCCACTGCTTGATGAGCAGGCTCTTGCCGCCCGGCCGGCGGGCCAGGTCCGAGACTTCGGCTTGATGGACCGCCTGCCAGCCCTTGGCACCGTCGGCGAATGTGGTTTCGTAGAGCATGTTGGCGCCGTCTTCGGCGGCAACCGCAGTGCCTCCGCAGCTCGCGGCGAATGCCAGCCCTGCGGCGAGCGCGAGCACGCACGCGCTCCACCGCAGAACGAAATGCCCGTGTCCCGTACGCACGTTCGGTCGGTCGATCAGCTGCATGTGCGACTCCTCTACAAGAGACGAATGCGATGCGCTACTTCTGGGCGGCCTCCGGCGCAGGTCCTTCGATCACGCAGCGGAAACCCGTGGCCGTCCAGTTGTCGACCTGCGGCGGCTGGACAAAGCGCGCGGTCGTGCGGCTGAAGCGCCAGTCGTACAGGGCGCAGCCGCCGCGCAGCACCTTGTTCGCGCCCGCCTCCGGGCCGGTCGGGTTCTTGTCCGGACTCTCGCCGTAGTACTCGTAGCAATACCAGTCGCGGGTCCACTCCCAGACGTTGCCAGCCATATCCAGGGCGCCGCAGGGACTCGCGCCCTGGGGGTGGCTGCCCACCGGCCGGAAGCCCTCGTTGAACTTGTAGAGCGTATTCTCCATGCTCACGCACTTGGCCGGGTCCCACTCGTTGCCCCAGGGGTAGGCGCGCGCGTCCGTGCCGCGGGCCGCCTTCTCCCACTGGGCCTCGGTCGGCAGGTCGCCGCGCGCCCAGCGGGCGTAGTCGCGGGCCTGGAACCAGTTGACCGTGACCGCGTACGCATCCTCCTCGCCCACGGGATCGGCCTTCATGCCCTGGGGCCAGGGCGGTTTGAACTCCCTGCCCGTGGCCTCGCAGAAGGCCTTGTACTGTCCCACGGTGACCGGGGTCTTGTAGACCCAGTAGCCGTCGAGGTGGATCTTGCGCACCGGCTGTTCGTCTGCGCCGGCCACGTCGTCGTCGCTGCCGCGCGTGAACGCGCCTGCCGGCACCCAGACGAGTGCGGCGCCGTCGACTTCGTTCACAGCCGTGTGCTTGCCGGTTACGCGGATCTTGGGCGCGGGCGGTTCCTTCTCGGGCACGGCCTCGCCCGCGGGCATGGTCTTGGCTCCGAGCACCTGCAGGGGCAGTGCGAGGTTCTCGACGCGCTTGGCGTCGGCCTCGATCGTGTCGCCCACGAGCGTGAGCTCGAGGTAGTGCTCGCCCACCACGGGCTTGATCTTGACCTGCGACCAGCCGGCAGCCGGTGTGGTCACCACTGCGGCCACGCCGTCGCCGCGGTCGAGCAGGATCTGGAGCTCGCCCTGGTCGTCCTTGACCTCAAACGTTACCACCTGGGCGTCGCTGACCGCCTGGACCGCATCCCACTTTTCATCCATGGCGTCCAAGCCTTCATATCCGGGCGGCCGCTGGCCGGCCTTGACCGTGCGGATGCCGCCCGGCTCGGCGTAGCGGAGGTCCATGAGCTCCTTGATGCCGCCGCCCTTGATTGTGACGCGCGATTTTCGGGGCGCAGGCATGGCCAGCCGCCAGCTCGTGGTGAACGCGCTGGCGAGCTTGGTGTCGCCCGTGTAGGCGCGTTCGATGGCCAACCCATGATCGGTTGCCGTGATTGTGCGCAGGAGCGTGGAGCCGGCCTGGAACTTGCGCGGCGAGAGGACCGTCTCGGTCTTCAGGCGCGCGGGCTCCGCCCACTCGTAATCGGTCCAGAGCGCGGCCCAGTCGTCCCGCTCTGCTGCGACGTCCACGCCAGCGGGCAGCCAGATCTGGTGGAAGACCTTTTTGGGGAAGACATCACCGTAGCCCGCGTTGCCGTCGCGCGCGTCGAGCAGCGCCGCCCCGCTCTTCTTGTCCACAGCAACCACCACCCGGCCGGAGAGTTCGGAGCAGACCTCGGCCGTGATGGCCGCGCTCGTGAGGGAGACGACCGGCCCGCCCTTGCCGCGGACCCGGCGGCTGATGGACTGGATGCTGTTGCCGGCCACAGCCTTGAGCCGCTGGAGCACGGGCGGGACTTCCTCTTCGGTGCCCGGCACGTACCACGCTTTGCCTTCGTGCGTCACGTTCCCCCAGTCGCCGATCCGCATGGCCGCTTCCAGCACCACCTTGTCGAGCGACCCCACGCGGGCGCGCAACAGGTTCCTCTGCTGGGCTTCGGTGCCGCCTTGTTCGGCCGCAGCCTGGGCCTTGTCCATGAGCGGGATCATCTTGCGGCGCACGGACTCGGGGAAGAGCTTGTCCATGGTGATGCGCGTCCAGCCGCTCCAGCGCACGGCGCTGGGCACGTGCAGCGCGGCTTCGTAGGCCTGCTTGCCCGTCTCGAGGTAGGCGACCAGGTGCGGGGCGGCGGCCTTGCTGTACGTGTCCTCCGTGTACTGCCGGATCAGGGCGTCGCCGTCCTGGTCGGGATTCCAATTCAGCTTCATGTAGAGCCAGTTCAGCATGCTGCTCCAGGGGCCGCCGCAGGTCTGCGGATTGATGCCAAAGACCCCGCAGTCGGCCATGTAGCGGACGTTCTCCTCTACGTAGAACATGGACGGCCACTCCGGCCGGTAGGTGTCCCAGTGCCAGACCATGACCCGGCCGGGTGCGATTCTGGGCCATTCCTTGAGCGCCCGGGCGTAGTCGGCGTTGCCCGGATTGTTCTGGATCGGGCCCATCTGGTCGCCGGCCGCGTTCTTGCTGCGCGCGCTGGAGACCACGTTGACCCAGAGGTTGTCGTGGACCTTCATCTTCTTGGGCGCTTCGAGCGAGTTGAAGTAGCAGAAGGTGATGATGTTCACGTTCGGGTACTTCTTGGTCACGATGTCGAGCGTGCGGTTGAACACGTGAATCAGCGGCGCGGCCTCGGAGCCCTGCTCGCGCACCAGCTTGCGGCAGGCCTTGCAGTGGCATCCGACAAAGCCGTCGCCCTGGCCGATCTTGAACATCCGTTCGGTGTCCTTGGGCGCGTCGCCGAGCTTGGCGAAGATCTTGTCAGCGAGGTATTCCGGCAGCTTCTCGGCCGTGCCGCAGATGCCCTGGTTCCACATCTCGGGCTGTCGTTTGCCCGCCTTGTTCATGGGGAAGAACTCGGGATGCTCGTCGAAAATGCCCTTCTGGACCACGCGGTCGCCGCGCTTCTTGTCCTTGGGCGGGATCCAGTGGTACATGGTGTGGCCCGCGGCCAGCGCGCTGCTCGTGTGGCCGCCCCGCGCGCCCACCGCCCGGTTCTTGAGGATCCAGGGGTACTGGCCCATCTTGAAGATCAGGCCGCGGTTGGGCAGGGCCGGCTCCTGCAGATCGTCGATCACGGGGATCGTGAGCGTCTTGCGCTCGGGCACGACTTCGTGGCCCGGACCCCGGTACCGGCTCACGCCGTGTCCGTGGTAGCTCGTCTTGACCGAATAGAAGTGGCAGCCGAGGTGATCCTCGAGAAAACCGAAGACCGCGTGGTGGAGGCCCAGCTCCTGGGCGGCCGTCAGGTACACGCGATTGCCTTCGGTCGTGATGCGGTAGGCTTGCTTCCCGGTCTCCTTGTCGCTTGCGCCGGGCACATGGTCGACCAGCTGCAGTACGATGGCGGGCTTGTCGCCCGCGGCTTCCTCGGTCTCGACCAGCGGCAGCTTGGCGCCGGTCATCTGTTCGAGGTAGTTTTGCAGCGCCTCCACAGCCGGCTTGATGTGTCCGCGTCGCCTCGCGTTGGCCTTGCTCGGGATCTGCTTGGCGATCTTGGTGTGCCCGTTGTGGACGAGTACGGCAACGGGGGTGCCGTCCTCGGTCAGAGGCACGTCGGCGCGCGCGCCGTTCAGCAGGGCGAGGGCGAACGCGATGGCGGCGACAGCGGTGCGTGTGGGGCGGTCGTGCATGTGTCGGCTCCTTGCAGGGGACGGGAACGTCTGACGCGTGCCGGTTTTGGCAGCGCCTCTCTTCGATGCATGCGGAATTGCTACTCCCGAAACCGAATCGGGCAGAAGTCGGCGCGGCTGGCGTTGCGGGCGCCGCTCTCGAAGTTGAGCCGCTGGTTCTCGCTGCGGCCGGGCTTCTCCTTGGTGCGGGCGCGGTGGCGCGTGATCTGGCCGGTCCACTCGGTCGTGCCCAGGCGGTCGACCTTGGGAAGGGCTGCGAGCGGGATGAAGACCTCCAGGCTCCAGAAGTCCTCGCCCACGTGCTTGGCCACCTGGACGCCCTCGGCGTCCCAGGTGTGGTCGCTGCCGCACGCGTCGTACAGCTTGAGCCCCGCGCTCACGATCCACTGGTAGAAGTCCGGCACGTCGTCGTTCGGCGGATCGAGGAAGATCTCCACGCAGTCGTTGTGCCAGAGCCCGCCCGTGTCGGGCGCGCCTTTGCCCGTGACGAGCTTGTCGGGCGCGGGCTCGGCCATGTGGAAGCCGAAGGTGATGCCCTCCAGCGTGAACACGCCCTGCACGCGCGTGGGGTACTCGCACGCCACCTCTTCGTCCTTGCGGCGGGTCACGAGCTTTGCGGGTTCGGCCCTCTCCCAGAGCTTCTCGTCGAGCTTGCCGTCCACGGTCGGGTTCTCGGCGACCTTCTGCACCACGAGCGCCTGCTTGCCCTTGCCCTCGATCACCATGGCGTACTCCTCGAACAGGAGCGCGTAGGGCTTGGCGAAGTAGTCGAGCCGTTTCGTTGCCTGCTCGTCGCCTGCGACCTGTTCGCGGGCTTCCTCCAGGAGCGCCTGGATACGCTGGAGGGTCTCCTTGGGGTAGCTCGTCTCGTACATCCCCTTGGGCGAGAACGACGTGCCCGGCCAGTCGGTCTCCTCCCACCCGGTAATCATGATGCGCAGGACTTCGCGCACGTTGGCCGCGGCCTCTGCATACATGCGTTGGCAGTATTCGTCCAGAGCCCCGTCCACGTCGAACGCCGGGTTCCAGAGCGACTTCAGCCAGCAGTAGTGCGTGGGATGGAACCGGGGCCAGTGGTTGGCGTTGCCGTTGATGAACGAGCCCACGGTCTTGTCGCGGTTGCGTTTGTAGTAGTCGTTCACCGCGTGCGGGTACTGGTAGGGCGCGCGCGTGCGGTCGGCCGGCCAGCAGCTGTAGTGCCAGTCCTGGATGGGGTGGCCGGTGAGCTCTACCCAGCCGTCGATGTAGCCCTGCCAGCGTTCGCAGAGATCCGGCTCCTTGTACATGGCGATGCCCGGCATGTGGCAGATCTGGACGTAGACGTTGTCCGGGAAGTCCATCTCCGCAGGCGGCAGGGTGTAGTTCTGGTACGGCAGGAAGAGGATGGTCTTGTCCGGGAAGGCCTGCTGCACGCGTTCGGCCAGGCGCTTGACGAACCGGCTCATGATGCCCGAGGCCGTACCGTACTGGCCGGCCTCGGCGTTCCAGAGCTTGCGGCACTCCGGACAGTAGCAGGAGATGCCGATGTCCGAGGGGGAGACCGTGATGGTATCTCCGCTAATGCCGATGCGGGCCTTCTCGCCCTCTTCGTAATGCCGGCGGATCTCCTGCATGAATGCGTCGACCGTGGCCGGGCTGCTGTAGCAGGGGTGGGAGAACTCGCGTCCCCCGTCCTTGGTCATCTGCCACATCTCTTCGTTCTTGCGGAAGGCCTCGACCTTGCTCAGCCGGCTGTCGCCGTGGACCACGAGGCGCTGGGGCCAGGAATTGCCGGCGCGGAGCTTGCGATGGAACGCGGTCAGGTGCTGCCGTCCCTCGTAGTAGGGCGAGCTCCCGAACGGCGGCCAGATGGTGCGCATGCGAAAGACGGGCGCGTCCGAGAGCCAGGTGGGCGGTACGGACAGGTCCGCGGTCTGCGGCACCGACCGGCCGCCGCGGTTCGTGGGCCAGTACCAGCGCACGCCCACGAAGCGTTCGAGAAACTCGTAGATCCCCCACGTCGTGCCCTGGATGCCGCGGCCCACGATGAAGACGCGGTCGGGTGCGGTCTTGATGTGGAAGCCTTCGGGCGGCAGTTCGGCGCTGTCGAGGCCCTGGGCCCGGGCGGCTTCGCAGTCGCCGATCAGGATGGCGGGCCCGCGTTCCGGCACCTCGCCCGTCTCGAGCGCGGCGCCCGTGGCCGCCTGGACGCACGCCTGGAGCTCCTGCACCGCCTTGCGGAGCATCTGCCGGTTGCGATGCTTGTCCTTGTCCGTGGGCATCACCCAGATCACGGCCTTGGCAGCGCCCTGCTGGACGAGAGGCACGGGCGCGTGGCTCGGCGCCTTGTGAAGCGTGACCGGGTTGAGCGCTGGTTCGGCGCTCCGGGCCGGATGGGCTGCCACCAGGCTTCCGAAGCAGGCGAGCAAGGCGAGCGCTTGTCCAGTGCGAACGCATGTGTTCGGTCGTGAGAGGTCCGTCATGATTGCTGGATCCTTTCCTGCATGCATGAGCGTCAAAGTTTGGTGGCGCCCGCCCGCCCCGCGCGGGGTCGCCGGCTACTCGACCACCACGACCACCGGGTCGGGGCTGACGAAGTGGAGTTCCTTGCCGCCGTCCACGTCGTTGGTGCTGAACGCGCGTTTGCCTTCGCGCATTTGTTTCCACACAAAGACCTGGTTCTCGACCTGTTCGAAGCCGTCGGGGTCGGCCAGCCGGATGGCTTCGGGGCCGATGTGGCTGACGCGGGTGACGCCCTTGGCGTGGACCTTGAGACGCTTCGGGCTGAGGCGTTCCATGGCGAGGAGCTCTTTGCGCGCGAGGACCGCCCAGTCGCCCTTGCCGCCTGCGTAAGGGCCCACGTAGTCCTTGAGCACCATGGCGCACTGGCCGTGGCGGACCTCGGGGTTGATCACGCCCGTGATCACGTCCACGCCCTTGTGCTTGCGCGGCCGGGCTTGGTGGAGCGTGGGAAGCTGGCTCGTGGTCACGTCGACCACGAACTGATCCGTCTCGTAGAGCGTGTGCCCCCACCAGCGGTTGCGCTGGACGTCCGCGCCCCGCTCTTCGTCCATCGCCAGGATCGCCTGTTCCAGGGCGCCCGTGTAGATGGGCCCCGCCCCGGCTGCGCCGTCGAAGAGGACCACGCTCTTCACCTCGTCCGGCGCCTTCCAGCGTGCGAGTACGGCGTGCTTGTCGCCCGTGGCGATGAGCGGCGCGACCGCGCCGGAGAAGGTGCACGCGAGGCGGGTCTCGCCGTCCTCGACCGTCTCGCCGCCTGCGGTGCGGAAGGCTGTGAGGTGGGGCCAGGTGCGGCGCGTGCGCGTGCGCTTGCGCCGGTCCTTGTACGTTTCGGTGATCTGTTCGCGCGGGTGGAACTGAACGCTCTTTTCCCAGAGAAAGGGCGCTTTGACGGGATCGAGGTGGAACATGGGAAACAGGTGCTTCTTGCTGTGGCAGGGGCCCCAGACGACCAGGAGCCCGTTCTCCTTCTCGTGAAGCCATTGGTTGACCTTGGCGACCAGTGCGGCGGTGACGCCGTGGCCGGAGGCGCGCAGCAGGATGGTGTCGTAGTGCATGAGATCGGCAGACCCGATGGCGTCGTAGTTGGGCACCAGGTCGTAGCCCTGGACCACGGCGATGGCGGGCATGAACATGTGCTTGCCGTCGCCCCACCAGTAGGTGTCCCGGCCCACGATGATGAGCGAGTCGCGCAGACGGGTATCGGGCTTGGGCAGGTTGCTGAGCGCGCGCGTGGCATCGGTGTTGAAGATGTTCATGTACGAGATGCCGACCATGAGCTCGGTGTAGAGCTCCTCGCGCTTGGCCTTGAGCGCGACCTCGAGCGGATCCGGCTTGTCTTCGAGCTCGTCCAGGCCGAGATCGTCGCCGAGCCCGGTGTCCTCCTCTTCCATGAGGTTGGCGTTGTCCTCTTTCGGATTCTCCTTCATGAGCTTGAGCGCGATCTTGCCCTCCATGGCCTTCCAGAAGCCCTTGTCCGAGAGCAGGAAGTTGACGGCCCGGTCGGCCTCCTTCGACCACGGCTTGAGCGCAAAGGCCCGCGACCGGCCGCCGCGGGCTTCCTTGTCCGAGGTTACGCCCAGGCCGATGGGATCGAAGAAGCCGGCCTCCGTGCCCGTGGCGTACAGGGCCAGGCTCGATCGCGTGCCCATGTAGTTGCGGAAGCGCCAGGGCCCGTCGATATAGGCGCTGTCGATGTAGAGCGTGTTGCCCTTCAGGATGTTCGGCTTGTACCAGCTCATCCACGTGATCATGCAGGCGGGCTTGCCGGGATTGATGACGCGGTTGACCGCGCCGATGGTGCCGTCGCGGAAGAAGTTCCCGTAATGGTACTTCCAGCTGTAGTCCCCGTCCGCGTCGATCATGTCGAACGCGTCGTGGGTGTGCTGGCGCATGTAGGTGAGGCTCTGAGGAAAGATCCGCAGGTCCGGGTACTTGCGCTGCGCGGTCAGGCGGTACATGTGCACCACCCAGTTGGACGCCTCGCCGCCGAACTTGGCGTTGTAGTACTGGAACGCCTCGCGCAGCTCGGGCGGCAGGGCCTCGCCCAGTGCGTCGCCCGCGTGCGTGCGCGTGAGGTGGAGCAGGTCGGGCCGGGCCGCCTCGAGCAGCATGGCGCGCACGCGCGAGGGATGGAAGCCCCCGCCGAGGGTGCAGGGTTCGTCGAAGAGCGCGATGTAGTAGAGATAGGGGAGCTTCTTCTTCCAGTTCTCGAGCGGATCGAGGATGCTCTGGATGAGGTAGGTGTTGCGCGCGCCCGCGTTGCTGTTGTAGGCGTTGAGCACCGTGCCGCCGGGCATGTTCGGTTCCTTGTTCTTCACGCCCAGGCGGTAGCCCTGGTCCACGAGTTCGCGGGCCTGTTTGAGGTCCTTGGGGAAGTTGCCGAGCCAGACCTGGAAGCCGTTGGGGGTGTCGCCGCCCTCGGTGTGCTCGCGTTCGCCCAGCCCCAGGCGGACGCGTCTGGGTGCGGGCCGGCCTTCGGCCTTGCAGAGCGCGTCCTCGAGCGCCAGAGACAGCCATTCGTCCTCGGCCTTGGCTTGGGCTCGGCGGATGGCCTCCGCGTCTTCGGCCTGGGCCTGGCGGCTCAGCACGTCGGCTGCCTCGAGACGCACGACCCAGAAGGGTGCGGACAATCCCTTGCGGCACAGCTCCCGCACGCCCGGCACGTGCATGGCCTCCATCTGGTGGAGGGCGCGGGCGCGGATGTACTCGTTCGGGTGCTGTTCGGCGCACCAGGAGAGCACGTCGCGGGCGAGGGCCGGGTCGCCCAGCCGCTCGACCAGGCGCAGGGCGGCCATGTTGACCAGGAGGGACGGGTCGAAGCGCATGGCCCGCGCCAGGGCCTTGCGGTCCGGGCCGAGCAGCTCGTAGGCGGCCATGCAGATGTGGCCGTAGGCGGCGGGCCGGGCGCGCTTGAGCAGGGCGAAGAGCGCGTCCCGGTATTGCTCGCGCTCGCCGCTCGCTGCGAGCACGTCGGCCAGGGCGGTCTGCAGTATAGAACCGGTCTCGGACGCGAGGTTCTTGACGATGCCGTCGATGCGGTCGGGCGCGAGCTGTGCGAGCGTGCGCGCAGCTGCCGCGCGCACGGCCGGGGTCTCGGCCGCGAGGCGCAAGGCCACGCGATCGACGAGCGCAGAAGCCTTGTTCGCCCGCACCCAGGCGAGGGCGGCGAGCGCCTCTTCGTCCGTGCCGTCGGCCAGGGCTTTGGCGACGGCTGTCTGTACGGCGTCGTCCCGCGTTGCCACCCCGTTCGTTTCCCGGAGCAGGCGGAGGCACGCCGTGCGCGTCTGGGCGTGTTCGCTCTGGAGGAGCGTGCTGACCAAAGCGGCGGATGCTTCGGGCGCGAACGTGCCGCCCGGCAGCGAGCGCACGAGCGCGAGCTCGAGGGCGCGTTCGCCGCGCGCGGCCTTCTGCGCCTGCGCGAGCGCCAGCCGCTTCTGCTTGGCGAGGGCTTGCAGTGCAGCCGCGCGCACCACGGGGGCTTTGTCCTCCGCGAGCGCTGTGCCGAGGTGCTCAGCTGTGGCATCCGTGGGAAAGCCGGCCAGGGCTTGAGCGGCTGCGGCGCGCACCTCGGCGCTCTCGTCCTCCGTGAGCAGCACGGCCAGGCAGCGGCCGACCGCCTCCTTGCGGATGCCGCCGAGGGTGAGCGCGAGCTCGCTGCGGAAGCGCGGACCGGACGGGAGCTCCTGTTCGTCCATTGTTTCCTCACCGGCTGCGCCCATGCGATTGTCGTTTGACGTGTCGGTCATGTCCATGCCGAGCTGCATCTCGAGCTGGGGCAGATCGAAGAGCTTGAGGGCTTCGCGCAGCAGTGCGGTTTCTTCGAGCTGCTTGCGGATGAAGCCGTAGGCCTGCGCGTGGTAGGGCGAGTCGAGGACCCGGTAGGCGCTCGGCAGATACCGCGGGCTGGCCGGGCTCTGCTTCTGGTTCTTGCCGCGCTTCTGCACCATCTTGAGGGCCCAGGCCGCACCCCGCACGAATGTCGGATCCTGCATGAGGATCTTCTTGCTCGACGCATGCGGGCCCTGCCACGGTGCGTGGTGGAGCCAGTGCGGCCGGTAGCCGATCCACTTGGCCCATTCGAACCAGAGCTGCGGGTCGCGCGTTTCGGGGTCGGCGAGTTCTTTCTCGGCTTCCGCGTCCAGGGGCACCCCGGCGAGTTCGAAGACGAGCCGCACCAGCGCGGCTGCGCCGGCCTTGGGGTTGCGGAAGGGCGCGTCGACCGCTGCGGATGTCGTGGTCTCGGCCGTGCCCCCGTGCCAGACCAGCTTCCGCTTGCTGAGCTTGGCCTCGAGGTAGATGTCCGCCTGGAGGAAGGGCTGCCACTTCTCGTGGAGATCTTCGCCTTCCGGGAAGTAGAGCCCGCTCTGCATGGCGCTGTAGATGCCGTTGACGTTGTACGCGCCGGTGAGCGCGATGCGGTCGGTGGCGTCCACGTACTGGCGGAGCACCTGGTCGCAGGCGAGCATGAAGGCCGCTTCCTCGCCGAGGCAGTTCCAGGCGAGCCGGTTGCTCGGCCGATGGACCATGACCGCCACGCGCGCGGTTTCAGCCGCGAGGCCCGGCAGCGCAAGGAGGCCCGTGAGCAGGCACGCGAGAAGGCAGGACGTCTTCTTCATGAGGCGGCTCCAGAGAGGGACCGTGCGGTCGGGTGTCTGTATTGTTCTGTTGCGGGCAGGGAGATCGACTTCGCGCATTCGATCGGGTCTTTTCATGGGCAGGCTCGCTCCCGATATCTGGCCTGTATTGAGCTTATACATAACCTATACACCTTAACGCGGTTCTTGTCAACCGGTATTTGGGGAAAAAACCCCAAGGCATTTCTCAGATGCGGGTTAGCGCATTTCCAGCCCCACCACAAACGGCCCGCCCATCCTGTAGCGGCGTATTGCGTACGCCCCTGCCATTCGCTGACCGATCCGCAGTGCGCGTGGGTGGCGCAGGGGGGCGTATGCAATACGCCCTTACAGTGCAGGAGGCGCCTCGTCTCACGCGACCCGCGGCCCTGCGTCTGGCCGGCGGTGCCGGCCGTTGACGCGGGACGGATTTTCAAAATACTTGGCAGGGACGCGAGAGATTCGCTTCCTGTGTGCAAAGGAGAGGCGAACCCCACATCGCCTGCGCCGCGTTGCTTCCGCAAGACGTCCCGGAACGGCTTTGACTTGGCGCGAGGCATGTGCTATAGGGCGGGTGGCCCGCAGGTCGGTTTCCCGATCTCACGCTCGGGCCAAACGTCTCGGTGTGTCGGAGGATCTGGGATGCATTCCCATACGCGTCGGATCGGACTGCGCCTCGCGCTCGTTGTGCCGCTCCTGGTCGCACCCGTGCGAGCCGCAGCTGCTGGCGCGGAGACCGCCCAGGACGCTGAAGCCCGGAAGACGCAGGACGCGCCGACCGCTCGCGCGCACATCGGCAGCGCCGGGCACTACATCACGGGCGGCACGATCGTGTACCTGCTGAACGAAACCGGCAAAGACTTCACCATCACGCTCCACCGGTACAACTGGCCGTTCCGGGGCGGGTGGAACCGGCGGGACCTGCACGTCACGGTTCTCGACCCGGCACAGAAGCCCGTGGTCGACACGACCGTGGAGACCGACGAGGCGGGCGTCACCCTGCGCGTGCCGGGCCGCGGCCGCGGCGCGTACAAGGTCGACGTGGACGAACGCTTCACGCTCAACTACTGGCACCTGACGACCTCGCTTTCGCGGGCCGTGGCCTGGACCGGACCTGGCACGGGCGTGGCCTACCGCGACCAGCCCTGGTTCATGGCCACGCCCATGGTGCCGCGCACGTGGACTTTCTACGTGCCCGAGGGCACCGACCGTTTCACCGTCAAGGCCCAGAGCTGCGTGGCCCGCTCGCAGCGGGAGGATCACGGCCTGATCGTGCGCTCCCCGCGCGGCCAGCCCATGGCCGCGCTCTGGGACCAGCCCAATCCCCGGGTCGAAGAGGGGACCATCCGAGCCGGCCGCGAGCCGCCGCGCGTGGAGACGGCCGATATCGTGGTCGAGCCCGGCAGCGACGGCCGGTTCTGGAGCGTGGAAGTGCGCCTGGGCGGCGGGCACACGTACTCCGACATCAACCTGGCGCTCGAGGGCGTGCCCCCCTATCTCGCGCACGCGCCCGAGGCCTGGTTCGATCCCCGGACGGCTGCGGCTGCGGACGTTTCCGTGTACGACCACGACCCGTTCGTGCGCTCGGATGTGCCGCCCGAGGAGGAACGCGCGCGGCCGTACCTGCACTACTGGATGCCCTGCCCGGCGGTGGGCGACCC
>CAZBZG010000025.1:0-25286 GCA_964496245.1 uncultured Planctomycetaceae bacterium
AGGTCGAGCCACAGCGGCATCGGCCTCGGGTTGACCTTCACGCGTGCGCTCGTGGAGCGCTTCGACGGGAACATCCGCGTGGAGGCCAGCCCGCTCGGCGGCGCCGTCTTCTTCGTGGACCTGCCGCGGGCCGAGCCCGTGCCGGCGGAGGCCGAGGCGGAGGCGCAGCCGTCCCTGCAGGTGGTGGTCATCGGCGGGATGACGGCCGGGCCGAAGGCAGCGAGCCGTATCATGCGGCTGCGGCCGTACGCGCACGTGACCGTGGTCGAACGCGAGCGCTTCCTCTCCTATGCCGGCTGCGGTCTGCCGTACTACGTCTCCGGGCAGATCCGGGACGAGAAGACGCTGATGAGCACCCCCGTGGGCGCGGTGCGGGATCCGGTCTTCTTCCAGCGGATCAAGCAGGTGCGCGTGCTCAACAGCACGGAGGCGATCGCCATCGACCGGTCTACGCACACCGTGACCGTCCGCAATCGCCTGGACGGGAGTCTGGATGCGCTTCCCTATGACAAACTCCTGATCTCCACCGGGTCGACGCCTCACCATCTGGAGCTCTCCGGCATCGATCTGGAGGGCGTGGTCTCGCTTTACAGCCTCTCCGACGCGGCCGAACTGCGATCGGCCGTGACAGCCCGGCGGGCGAGCGATGCGGTGGTGCTCGGCGGCGGGCCCAACGGCATCGAGATGGCCAAGGTCCTCGCCCAATGCGGCTGCCGCGTGACCGTGCTCGAGCAAGGCGATCAGATCCTGACGGCGCTCGATCCGGAGATGTCCGCGCTGGTGGAACGGGAACTCGCCGCCCACGGCGTGCGCGTGCGCACCGGGTGTACGGTCGAGACCATTCTTGACCGGACCGGCGAGGGCCGCGTGACCCATGTGCGCCACTGCGACGAAGTGATCCCCGCGGACCTCGTCCTCCTGGCCGTCGGCGTCCGTCCCAACGTGACGCTGGCCCGGGACGCCGACCTGGACATTGACGAAGGTACCGGCGCGATCGCCGTGAACAACGAGATGCGCACGAGCGATCCGGACATTTTTGCGGCCGGGGACTGCGTGGCTGTGCCCCACCGCGTCACGGGCAAGCGGGTCTGGCACCCCTATGGCACCACCGCCAACAAGGGCGGACGCGTGGCCGCCAATCGAATCTGCGACGTGCCCGACCGCTTCCCGGGCGTCCTGGACACGTTTCTCTGCAACGTCTTCCGGGTCTGCGCGGGCCGGACGGGGCTCAACGAGAAGCAGGCGCGCGCCGCGGGCTACGACGTGGAGACGGTCCACGTGGCCGGTCCCGACCGGAGCCACTTCCTCGCGCATGCGGCGTCGCTCATCCTCAAGCTGGTCGTGGATCGTTCGACCCGACGGCTGCTCGGCCTGCAGTGCTTCGGACCGGGCGCGGGCGACAAGCGCCTGGATGCGGCTGCGGTCGCGCTCACGGGCGAGCTCACCGTGGACGCGGTCAGTCAGCTCGATCTCGGATACGCCCCCCACTACAGTCCGGCCATGGACAATCTGATCGCCGCGGCCAATGTCGCCCGGAACAAGCTGGACGGGCTCTACCGCGGCATCAACGCGCGGGATCTGGCCAACGAGATCGCGAGCGAGGATGCGCCGTTCCTCTGCGATGTGCGGACGGCCCAGGAGTATGCCGGCGGCCATCTGCCCGGCAGCCGGAACATGCCCCTTGCGGCCCTGCGCCGCCGCATTGAGGAGCTCCCCACCGACCGGCGGATCGTCATGATCGGTTCGGTGGGCCTGCGCGCCTACGAGGCGGCCCGGGTCCTCGAGTCGACCGGCCTGCAGGAGGTCTTCGTGCTCGAGGGCGGACTGGAGATGTGGGCCGGTGGGCTGGACACGTGATCGGTGCCGGCGCGACGCGTCGCAGTATGGGGGAGGGCGCATGGCTGATCTCTTCGCATCGACGTGCCTGGGATCTCTGTCCCTCAAGAACCGCTTCGTGCGTTCGGCCACGGCCGAGAGCCTGGCCCGCAAGGACGGCACGATCCGGGACCGGCTTTTGCCCATCTACCAGCGGCTGGCGGCGGGCGGCGTGGGCTTGATCGTGAGCGGGCACATGGCCGTGCGCGAGGCGGGCAAGGCGAGTCCGGGCCAGACCGGCATCTGGTCGGACGCGCATCTCCCCGGACTGGAACGCATGGCCGCGGCCGCCAAGGCCAACGGCGCATGCGCTGTGGCGCAACTCAACCACGCTTCCGCGCCTCCGGCCGAGCTTTCGGAGGATGCGCTACGATGTATTGCGGACGCGTTCGTGGATGCGGGGCAACGCGCCGCGGCCGCCGGTTTCGACGGCGTGCAGGTCCATGCCGCGCACGGCTACCTGTTGAGCGGCTTCCTCACGCCCGCTGTGAATGCACGCGCGGATGCCCACGGTCGGGATGCCGCCGGCCGCCGGCGCCTGCTCCTCGAGATCGTGCGGCGGCTGCGCGACACCCTTGGCCCGACCACGACGCTTCTCTGCAAGCTCGGCGTGGTTGACGGGCAGTCGGACAGCCTGCCCCTGGCCGAGTCTGTGGAAACAGTCCGCGCTCTTGCCGCAAGCGGGCTGGACGGGGTGGAGATCTCGGGCGGGCCCATCGGGTCGCACGCGAACGCGATCGCCGAGGCCATTGATGCGCCTGAGAAGGAAGCTTACTTTGCGGAGGCCGCCAAAGCCGTGCGGTCGGCGGTTGCCATCCCCGTCATCCTCGTAGGGGGGCTGCGCAGCCGCCCGGTCATGGAGCGGGTCGTGGACGCGGGCGCGTGCGACCTGGTTGCGCTCGCGCGGCCGCTCGTGCGCGAGCCCGATCTCGTGAATCGGTTCGCGCGCGGCGAGACAGCGCGTGCGTCCTGCACCTCCTGCAACGGCTGCTTGTCGACCCGCGGGCTGCAATGCAGGCTTGACGCCTGAGAAGCGGACTTCCATCGGCCGATTCAGCGGATTTGTCCCGAACACGCGGCTGCCGCGCGCCGCGCGCCTTGACAGGCCGGAAGCCGGGCGGGTAGGATCGGGGCCGAGGATCGCGACGCGCTTTCACGTGTACAGCGGGTCGACCGCGCGCGGGACGCGCTTCCAGGAGGATGCATGCCCACGCCCGACGCCGCAGACGACCGTACGTTCGAACGTGTCGAGCATCTGAACCGCGTGCTCCGCGCCATCCGCAACGTCAATCAGCTGATCACCCATGCCAAGGATTCCGACGCCCTGCTGCAGGGCGCGTGCGACTGTCTGACCGAGACGCGCGGCTACTACAACGCGTGGATCGCCACCCTGGACGAAGAACGACGGCTGATCGCCGGCTACGCATCCGGCGTGGGCGAGGCCTTCGACGCCATGCGCGAGCGCCTGCGCGCGGGCTCGCCCACCCGGTGCGCGCGGGAGGCCCTGGCTACGGACGGCGTGGTGGTCACGGCCGATCCGGCCGTGGCCTGCAACGATTGCCCGCTCGCCGCCGCCTACAGCGGACGCGCGGGCCTGACCACGCGTCTGAGCCACGCGGGGCGCGTCTTCGGCGTGCTTGCCGTCTCCTTGCCGCCGGCGCTGGCTCGTGACCGGGAGGAACAGGAGCTGCTCGCCGAGGTGGCTGGCGATCTGGCCTACGCCCTCCACGCCATGGAGGCGGCGGCCGGACAGGCGCGGCTCCACGCGTCTCTCGCGCGCATGCACCGCATCGTGTCCTCGAGCCCGAGCGTCGCGTTCCGCTGGAAGGCCGCTCCCGGATGGCCCGTCGCGTACGTGAGCGAGAACGTGGACCGGTTCGGGTATGCGCCCGACGACTTCCTGTCCGGCCGCGTCCCGTATGCCGACATCATCCATCCCGAGGACCGGGAGCGCGTGGCCGCCGAGGTGGCGTCCCACGCCGCCGGCAAGGAGGACGCCTTTGAACAGGAGTACCGGATCCTGGACGCCGCGGGCAAGGTGCGCTGGGTGGACGACCGGACCACTGTGGAACGCGATGCCGACGGCCGGCCGGTGGCCTTCCATGGCGTGGTGCTCGACATCACCGAGCAGAAAGCGACCGAGGCGCATCTGGCCCGCTTCCGGGCCGCAGTAGAGGCCTCCGCGGACGCGGTCTTCCTGATCGACCGGGACGCCATGCGGTTCGTGGACGTGAACAGCGCCGCGTGTGCGACCCTCGGGTGCACGCGCGAGGCGCTGCTGCAGATGGGACCGCAGCACATCAAACCGGCCTATACCGAGCGGCAACTCGCGGACGAATTCGACGAAGTCATCGCGAGTCGCAAGGACACCGGGAAGATCGAGAGCCTCCACCGCCGCGCGGATGGCACGGACTTTCCCGTGGAGGTCCTGCTCCGCCCCCTGTTCCAGGACGGCCGGCGCTTGATCATCGCCATCGCGCGCGACATCACCGAGCGGCGCCGGGCCGAGGCGGCGTTGCGTGAGGAGCAGGCGCGCTATCGGGAGATCTTCCAAGGCAGCCGCGACGGGTTCGTCCTAGTCGACGGCGAGGGCGGTTTTCTCGAAGCGAACGCGGCGTTCTGCAGCATGCTCGGCTATTCTCTGGAAGAACTGCGAAACCTCGAGAGCTTTTACCAGATTACGCCGGAGCGCTGGCATGCCTGGGAAGAGGAGGAGATCTGGCGCAAGCGGCTGCTCGGCGGAGGCTACTCCGGCCTGTACGAGAAGGAGTACGTTCGCAAAGACGGCACCGTATTCCCGGTGGAGCTCCAGTCGTACGCCGTGCGGGACGGGGCCGGAGAGCTCCGGTACCTCTGGGGGGTCGCGCGCGACATCACCGAGCGGCGCCGGGCCGAGGAGGCGTTGCGCGAAAGCGAGCAGCGTCTGGAACTCGTGCTGGAGGGCGCGGGGCTCGGCACGTGGGACTGGGATCTGCAGACCGACGCTGCGATCCTGAACGACCGCTGGGCCACCATGAAGGGGTACCAGCCGTCCGAAATCCGGCCGCATGTTGACGCCTGGAAGGAACTCGTCCATCCCGACGACCTGCCGGGGGCCGAGGAAAAGCTCGCGGCCCATCTGCGCGGGGAAACGCCGCAGTACGAGGCCGCTGTTCGCATGCGGCACAAGAGCGGCGACTGGATGTGGATCCAGGATCGCGGTAAGGTGATCGAGCGGGACGCGAACGGCGCGCCGGTGCGTGCCTGCGGCACGCACGCGGACATCACCGAGCGGCGGTTGCTCGAGGAGCGCCTCCGCCAGATGGAGAAGATGGACGCCATCGGCCAGCTCGCGGGCGGGGTCGCGCACGACTTCAACAACCAGTTGGCCGGCATCATGGGATATGCGGAGATGCTGCTCGAGCGTCTCGAAGACCCGATGCTCGAGAAGTGCGCCAACCGCATCCTGGTCGCGAGCCGACGGTCGGCCGATCTCACCAAGCAGCTGCTCGCTTTTGCGCGCAAGGGTCAGTACGCCAGGATGCCCGTCAATCTCCACGAGACGATCGCCGAGGTGGTGGCGATCCTGCAGCACACGATCGACAGGCGGATCGAGATCCGGCAGCACCTCGACGCCAACCCGGCGGTGACCACGGGCGACCCGTCCCAGCTCCAGAGCGCGATCCTCAACCTGGGACTCAACGCGCGCGACGCCATGCCGGAGGGGGGCGAACTCCTGTTCCAGACCGACCTCGTCGAGCTGGACGAGGCCTACTGCGCGGCGGCGCCGTACCGGATCGAGCTCGGCCGGTACGTCCGGGTATCGGTGACCGACTCCGGGTGCGGCATGGATGCCGAGACCCAGGAGCACGCCTTCGAGCCGTTCTTCACGACCAAGGGGGTGAGCCAGGGCACTGGGATGGGATTGGCCGCCGTCTACGGCACGGTCAAGCACCACGGCGGCGCGATCAACATCTACTCCGAGCCCGGCGAGGGGACCACGATCCGGGTTTACCTGCCGCTGGCGGCGGCGGCCGTCGCCCAGGCGCCGTCCGCTGCCGCGCCGGATCGGCCGGTCCGGCCGCCGCGCGCCGCGCGCGTGCTCGTGGCCGACGACGAGGATCTCTTTCGGGATCTCGCCCGGGAGATGCTCGAAGCGGACGGGCACACGGTGGAGACCCGGGACAACGGCAAGGACGCGGTCGATTTCTTTGCCGCGCACGCAGGGGAGATCGACCTCGTGATCCTGGACATGATCATGCCGCGCATGGACGGCGCCGACACCTTCCGCGCCATGAAGGAGATCGACCCGGGCGTCAAGGTCCTCCTCGCTTCGGGTTACAGCATCAACGGCAAAGCCGAGGGCCTGCTCGCCGAAGGCGTGCGGGGCTTCCTCCAGAAGCCGTTCTCCCAGACCGCTCTGGCCGAACAGGTCGCCAAGCTGCTTGGCGAGGAGGCGTGAGGCGGGGGCGCATGCAATACGTTGCTCCAGAACGCGGGGGGCGCTCCCGGCAGGAGGGGCATTTCGGGCCGCCGTGGCGCAACGCCCGCCGGCCCCATCTTGCCGCGACTCAATCCATGCGCGGGGAGGCGATCTGTTTCCGGAGGCGGGTCATCTGTTTCGGGCTCGTGAAGCGGTTCCATTCGCGTACCGCCTTGCGCAGCGATTTGGAGCGTTGCGCGTCGAGCATGGAGCAGAGCTCCGCAACAGCCTTTTCGGAGGTGCGGCGGGAACTTCCGCGCTTCTTGTGGCGTTTGGCCCACTGTGCGACACGCTCGCGATAGACGTCTGCGTCGTGCACCGCGCCGAGCGCATCCTGCAGCTTCTTGGCGAGCTTGATGAGCTCGGCCAGGCCATCGGGGTAGAGTTCGGCGAAGAACTCGGCCATGTAGCGCACGCGCTTGCAGCGAATGCGCAATTCGTGGAGCTCTTCGGAGCTGTAGCGCTTGAGCGGTTGGTCAAAGGCCGTGACACGGCGGAGCCGCTTGTCCAGCAGGCGGGGCGTCTGATCGCAGAGGAGCTTGCGGGATTTGCGCGGATCGAGTTCGAGCCGGCCACAACGGTGCGCGCGCGTGTAGTGCCGGTCGAGAAAGCGCCTGGCCTCGCTCGACGCCAGTACATCCGCCGCCCGACGGTACTGCCGCCGCCGCTTGGCGCGTTCGTTGCGGATCATGATTTCGAGCGAGGGCTGGTGCGCGGTCGGAGCCCCGTCGGTGTAGGCTCGGAGAAATTCGAGAAAGACGTCGGTGTCGCGGGCCGTTCCGAGCACATCGGCCAGCGTCTTGATCTCCTCCTTGAACGCGGCGTCGCCCGATGCGATGGCCTTCCGGAAGATGCGCAGCGCCGAGCGAAGCCGCCGCAGAGCCACGCGCATCTCGTGCACGTACTCGGCGTCTTCGGGGTACCGCAGTCCGTAGATGCGCACGAGGAATTGCTCCAGCTGCCGCTGGACGATGCGGGAGAGGGCTTCGCCCAGCGTGTGCCGCGGGAGCAGCAGGGCGGAAGACGGGCCACCGTTAGAGACCCGGACGCCGGCCACGGGGCGCAGCATGTTGCGGTTCCAGAGAGGCGCCGCGGCCAAGGCGGCGGCTGCATTGTCGTACACGGTTGCGCCGCCCTCGATGAGAAGCTCGACCGCGTGACCGTCGTCCCGCACCCCCCTCACCCGCGTGTCCTGGGTACCGGACTCGTCCAGGGCGGCGGCGATGCGGGCGATGGCGGCGAGCCTCTGGGGGATGGCGAAGGGCGGCGCGCCTGGGGGGCGTTCAGCCGGTTCCGACCAGGCCCTGGCGTCACAGGCGGCGAGCAGTCCGAGCGCCTCGGTGAGGACCCGATGTTGATCCGGGCTGAGCATGGGCGCGCGCCGCTGCAGCACGCGCGTCCACTCGGCCGCTGATCGCGGAGCGTGGTCCGGGTCTGCACCTTTGGCTTGGAGCAGCCCGGCCACGGAGACGAGCGGCCGTGCGGTCTTGGTCAGGCCGTGGAGGTGCGCAGTGGCCTGGAAGATCGTGTCCGCCAAAGCGGCTGCATGATCGCCGCAGGCCGCGCCGATTCCGAGGTCTCGGCAGAGCGCAGCGGTCTGCTTGTTTGAGAGCAGGGGCTTCATGTCTTCGGCTTTCACCTGGCACCCGTCCTTCCGCGTCGGGGGGCCGATGAACGCACCCGGGGATCGCATCCGCTTGAGCGGTCCGGAGGGAGCCCAAAGGGCCGCGCCGAGATGGCACACTTATCCCATCCAAAACCCTAAGCCCGCTTTTCGCAGATGCCAGTTAGGGTTGGATTAGCGCGGAATGTGCATTCTGTCAAGGCCTGCGCTTGAGAAATGTTCGCACTTCCCGAAGACGGGCGCGTACGGGCCAGACCGTGCGGCAAAAGGCCGGGACCGCCTCTTGCAACTCATACCGGAACGGGGTAGAGTGACCCATTTGGTTGGAGGGTCCCGCCGTGGCACGAACCGATCGAGCCGGCCAGCACATTCCCGTGATGCCAGACGAGGTGCTGGCGTGGCTGGCGCCGCAGGCCGGTGAGACCGTTCTGGACGGTACGGTGGGGATGGGCGGGCATGCAGAGCTCCTCCTCAAGGCAGTCGGGCCGCAGGGGCGTCTGATCGGGTTGGATCGGGACTCCGAGGTGCTCCAAGAGGCGGGCAGGGCGCTCGCCTGGGCGGCGGATCGCGTAACGCTTTTGCATGCAAACTATTCGGAGGCCCCGGCCGTGCTTTCCCGCCTGGGGGTGCCGGCTGTGGACCGTACGCTCCTCGACCTCGGCGTCTCGAGCTGGCAGATAGACCGGCCCGAACGGGGGTTCAGCCACAGCCGTGACGGGCCGCTCGACATGCGCATGGACCCTGGGCAGCCGCTGACAGCGGCCGAACTGATTGCCAACAGTTCTGAGCAAGAACTCGTGGGCGTGTTCCGCGCGTATGGAGAGGAGCGCAACGCCCGCCGGATTGCCAGAAGTATTGTGGAAGCAAGAGCTAACGAGACGATAAAGACTACAGGGCGCCTTGCGGAACTCGTAAGGCGTTCCGTGCGTGGACGCAGCCGGCTGCATCCAGCCACGCGCGTATTTCAGGCCCTGCGGATTGCGGTCAACGACGAGCTCGGAGACCTTGAACGGGGGCTGGAGGGGGCGCGCGGCATTCTAACGCCTGGCGGACGACTCGTGGTTGTAACGTTTCACTCGCTGGAGGACCGGATCGTCAAGCGAACCTTTCGCGCATGGGCGGCGTCCGGGGATTTCTGGCTCGTGCGCAAGAAGGTGGTCAAACCCGGCCGACAGGAGTGCGAGCGCAATCCGCGGTCCCGGAGTGCCAAATTGCGCGTAATCGAGAGACTCCCAGCAAGGGAAGCAACGTGCCCCTGAGAACCTACGTGCTCCTGATCATACTCTTCAGCCTGCTCGGCCTCTGCACGGTGCACGAGGTCACGCGTCAGACCGAAGCGCGTTACCGGATCGCTCGGATGCTGGCGGACGAACAGCGACTCAGGGAGGAGGCCGCCTTGTTGCAAAAGGATTTGGCGGCCCTCAAAGATCCGGCCCGACTGGAGCGACTCAACCGGGAGATGGACCTGCGGTTCAGGCCCCTCCGCCCTCTGGCGTGTCACGGGTTCGAGAATCCGTCCATGAGTGCGCGGGATCGCTGATCCCGTAGTCCCTCCACGCCTGCGGGAGCGCACCAGGACCCGCGCGGGCATGAGGAGCGCCCAGAACCATGGCTGAATCGACGATCCCCCTGGACCGGGAGCTTCTCACCGCACGGGCACGCGGGCTTCTGCTGCTCCTGCTGCTGGCCTATCTCGGCGTAGCCGCACGCCTCATGCAGTTGCAGTACGTCAAGCACGCCGGCTACAACCGCACCCGGCACCGGTTGGTCACCGCGCGCACGCGCCACCAGCCGTGGCGCGGCGGCATCGTCGACCGGCAGGGCCGCTCTCTGGCGGTCTCGGTGCCTGTGCATTCGTGTGCGCTCGATCCCCTCCGCATGCGGGAGGCCGGTCAAGACCTGGCCGACGTTCTTCCCGTGCTGGAGGCGCACCTCGGCTTGAGTCCCCGGGAGCGCCAGCGGCTGCACGAACGGTGCGCCCGCGAAGGAAGCCGTTTCGTGTGGGTCCGCCGGCATCTGTCTTCCAACGTGTACGAACGCCTCCGGGAAGCCGTGCGGCATCACGGGCTGGCGGGCGCGCTCTTTCCCAAGGAGTACCAGCGCATCTATCCGCAGAAGCGGCTGGCCGCGCATGTGCTCGGGACGTCCGACATCGACGGCCGGGGCACGGGCGGGCTCGAACTCGTGGGCGACTCGCTCATGCGCGGGCGGCCGGCCATCCGTCCGGCCCAACGCGACGCCCGCGGCCGGCTCCTGCTCTCTCACGCCCCGCCTCCTGATGCCGAACGCAGGGGGCGCGGTCTGGAACTTACGCTGGACAGCACCATCCAGATGATCGCCGAAGAGGAACTCGCCAAGGCGGTGGAGCGCTACCGCGGCCCGGCGACCACGGGCTGCGCCATCGTGATGGATCCCTATACAGGCGACGTGCTCGCGCTGGCCAACTGGCCCACCTTCGATCCCAACGCGCCCACCGCCGTGCCAGCGGACCACCGCCTCAATCGCGCGGTGGCCGCCGTCATCGAACCGGGCAGCGTCTTCAAGCCTTTCACCATGGCGGCGGCGCTCGGAGAGGGATGCGTGCGCGTGAGCGACAAATTCTACTGTGAGCGCGGAGCGTGGCGCATGCCCGGCGGCCGTGTGCTCCACGACGCGCACGGCTACGGGTGGCTGACGGCCGGACGCATCATCGTCAAGAGCTCCAACATCGGCATCGCCAAGGTGGCTGCCCGGGTAGGCCGCCAGCGCCTGCACGACACCCTCCGCGCCTTCGGCTTCGGCGCACCTACGGGGAGCGGCCTGCCGGGAGAACTCGGGGGCATGCTCCGCCCGGTGCGGGAATGGACCAGCTACAGCATGGGCTCGGTGCCCATGGGACAGGAGGTCGCGGTCACCCCGCTCCAGCTCGCGACCGCCTACTGCGTATTCGCCAACGGCGGCGTGCTCATGCGACCGCGCGTGGTGCGGGCGCTGCGGGACGGCACGGGCCGGCCGGTCCAGCCGTGCGCTCCGCGGCCGCAGCGGCAGGTGATCAGTCGCGAGATCGCGACCCAGATCCGGCGTCTCCTCGGCCAGGTGGTGGCCGAGGGCACGGGCCGGCGTGCGCGCATGCCGGAGTACGCCTTGGGCGGCAAGACGGGAACCTCGCAGCTGCCGGTGAACGCGGCCGAATACCGGGCGGGTCTGCGCGGCTACTCGGAGGACCGGTACGTGGCCAGCTTCATGGGCATCGCCCCCTGGGACGTTCCGCGCATCGTGGTGCTCGTCTCGGTCCGCGAGCCCAGGGGCGCCCATTACGGCGGCGTGGTGGCCGCCCCGGCCGTGCGCGAGATCGCGCGCCGCGCCTTGCTCTACCTGCGCGTGCCACCCGAGAATCCATAGGGACTTGTCCGGGATCCAAGGAAGGTAGATTCCATGCGTTTGCGCGAGTTGGCCAGCCGGATCGAACGGGCTCGCCTGATCGGAGAGGCGGATCCGGAGATTCTGTCGATCGAGACCGACAGCCGTCGCGTGGGACCGGGCGCCCTGTTCGTCGCGCTGCCCGGGAGCCGGGCCGATGGGGTGCAATTTGCGCCCGAAGCGGTGGCGCGCGGCGCGCGGGCCGTTCTGACCGGCCGAGAAGCGTCCGGACTCGCCGTGCCCCAGGTCGTGGCCGACGAACCACGCCGCGCGGTGGGCGAAGCCGCGGCCGCGCTCCACGATCGTCCGAGCGAGCGGCTCAAGCTGATCGGCGTGACCGGGACCAACGGAAAAACCACAGTGGCGCACCTTCTGGCCGAGTGCCTGCGGGCGAGCGGAGAAAGGGTCGGGCTTCTCAGTACGATCCGCTACGAAACCGGGAAGCAGTCCGTGCCCGCGCCCCTGACCACGCCGGACGCTGCCACCTTCACGCGGTCCCTGGCCGAGATGGTCGACAGTTCCATGGACTGGGCCGTGGCCGAGGTCTCGAGCCACGCGCTCGACCAGTTCCGGGTGTGGCCCCATCGCTTCGTCTGTGGCATCTTCACGAACCTCACCCGGGATCACCTGGATTACCACGCGGACATGGGCGCTTATCTGCGGACGAAAAAGCGCCTGTTCGACGGTCTGCCGGAGGACGGCTGGGCCGTGATCAACCAGGACGATCCCGCCGGCACCCACATGGTCGAGGGAACTCCCGCCCGGGTCTGCCGGTACGGGTTCGGAGACGGAACGCGGGTGCGCGGTCGCGTGCTGGAGACCGGTTTGGCGGGGTCGCTGTTCGAAGTCGGCGGTGGAGATCGGGAATCCTGGCGCCTCACCGTACGCACGCCCCTGGTCGGCCGGCACAACGTGACGAACTGTCTGGCCGTGCTCGCGGCCCTCCACTGCCTGGGCGGGAATCTGGAGGCGGCGGTCGGCCGCATCGAGTCCTACACCGGCGTTCCCGGCCGGCTCGAACGCATCGACGGCCCGGACGAGGTCACGGCGTTCGTGGACTACGCCCACACCCCGGACGCCTTGCAGTCGGTCCTGGGGGTGCTGCGTCCGCTCACACGGGGTCGGCTGTTCGTGGTCTTCGGGTGCGGCGGCGACCGCGACCGCGGCAAGCGGCCGATCATGGGGCGTGCGGCCGAGGACGGGGCGGATGTCGTGATTCTGACCGACGACAACCCGCGGACCGAGGAAGCGGGCGCCATCCTGGACGAGATCCGAACCGGCCTCCAGAAGCCGGCAACCGTGCGGAGCATCCCCGATCGGGGCGAGGCTGTGCGAACGGCCCTGCGGGAAGCCGCTGCGGGCGACGTGGTGCTCGTGGCCGGCAAGGGACACGAGGACTACCAGATCATCGGCACGGAGCGCTACCCGCTGGACGACCGCCAGCTGGTGCGCGAAGCCATGGAGCAGAGACACCCATGACGATCACCCTGCGTACCATTGCCGGATGGACCGGTGGACAGCTTGTCGGCGAAGATGTGGATCGCGCGGTGCGCGGTTTCAGCACGGATACGCGTACCCTGCGCCGCGGCGAGCTCTTCATCGCCCTGCGCGGGGACGAACTGGACGGGCACGACTTCCTGGCCCAGGCCCTCGGCAAGGGCGCCTGCGGCGCGGTGGTCGACCGGCCGGACGTGCTCCACGGGTGGCCGGGCGTGCAGGTGGCGGATACGCTCCAGGCACTGGGGGATCTCGCCCACCATTTCCGCTGGGAGCAGCGCCTGATCCCCTGGATCGCCGTCACCGGCTCGAACGGCAAGACAACCACGCGCGAGATGCTCCGGCGCATCCTGCGCACGCGCGGCACGGTGGCGGTTCCGCCCCGCAACTACAACAACCTGATCGGCCTGCCCCTCACCATCCTGGGGGCGCCCGAGGATGCGTGGGCCGGGCTGGTCGAGATGGGCACCAACGCGCCCGGCGAGATCGCGCGGCTGACCGAGATCGCGACGCCCACGATCTCCATCGTCACGAACATCGGATCGGCCCACCTGGCGGGGCTGGATTCGGAAGAGAACGTGGCCCGCGAGAAGGCAACCGTGTTCTCGCGTCTGCCCGAGGACGGACTCGCCATTCTTCCGGCGGGCAGCCCGTACGCAGGACAACTGCGGGAGCAGGTGACTGGGTTGTGCGCCACCTTCGGTGTTGAGGAACCGGCCGATCTGGTGGCCGAAGACGTGCAGTTCGATGCGGAGGGGGTGAGCTTCCGCGCGCGCGGCGTGGCGTTCCGGCTCGGTCTGCTGGGCCGTCACAATGTGGCCAATTGCCTCGCCGCCCTTCTCGCGGCCGACCATCTGGGCGTGGGGCTGGAGGAGTCGGCAGAGGCGCTTCAGCGCATGAAGCCGATCGACGGCCGGCTCCAGGTGTTGCGAATGGAGCACTTCACCGTGATCAACGACGCATACAACGCGAATCCCGATTCGCTTCGGTCGGCGGTAGACGTCATGGAGGCCTTCGATCCGTCTGTTCGTCGCGTGGTGGTCATCGGCGACATGCTGGAACTGGGCGAGCGGAGCCGGGCGCTGCACCGGGAGGCCGGCCTCTTCCTCGCCAGCAAGGGGATCGATGTGATCCTGGCCGTGGGCCGGGAGGCCGTGCCCCTGGCCGAAGCCGCCGCCAGCGCCAGCGCGCGGAGCGTGGTGCGCCATTTCGGCACGCTGGCCGCGTTGCTGCGCAAGGACGAGCGGTACGTGCAGCCCGGGGATCTGATTCTGGTCAAGGGCTCCCGGGGCATGCACATGGAGGACGTGATCAAAACGTTGAAGGCCTGGCAGCCGAGCGAACCGTACTGAAGCGGTTCCGGGGCAGGCGTTGCGCCGACTTGGCCGAGGATCGGCTGCGGCGCTAGAAGGACTCGAACAGGCGGAGGCCTCTTGTGCTGAAGTTCCTCGCGCACTACACCGACCTCTACGGACCGCTGCGGGTGTTCGACAGCATCACCTTTCGGGCGGTGGTGGGTGTGGCGTTCACCTTCTTCCTGGCGCTGTGCTTCGGCGGCGTTTTCATCCGCCGGCTTCTGAGGCTGCAGGCGCTCGAGGACGTGAGCAAGCCCGACAGCGCGACGCTCGAGAAGCTCCATGCGTGGAAGCGCGGCACGCCGACGATGGGCGGTCTGCTGGTGCTCGCGGCCATGGTCGCGGGCATCGTGATCAGCTGCGATCCGACCAATCCCTTCGTGCTGCTGGGACTCGGCGTGCTTTTGAGTTTCGGCTTCCTCGGATTCCTGGACGACCGCATCAAGCTGCGGCGGCAGGGTCGCCAGGGGTTGACCAAGCGCCAAAAGCTCCTCGTTCAGATCGTCCTCGCCGCCGTCGCCGCCGTGGGGATCTGGCAGTGTGCGGAGAGCGGAGCCTTCAAACTGACGGACGTGGAGAAGCAGGAGGCGGCCGGCGGCGAATCCTACCGCCTGCAAAAAGTTTCCGGGGGGGCGGAGTCGTTGCTGATCCCCTTCACCAAATGGGCCAAGGTGCGCCCCTCGCTCGGCGCCGCCTACTATGTCTTTTTCGTGCTCGTCATCGTGGCCGGCGCCAATGCGGTCAATCTGACCGACGGGTTGGACGGCCTGGCTTCGGGCTGCACCATCATGGTGGCCCTCACCTACGCGGTGCTCGCCTACGTGGTCGGGAACGCGGCCCTGAGCTGGTTCTTTCGGATTCCCTTCGTGCCCGGCAGCGGAGAACTCGCCGTCTACTGCGCGGTTATGGTGGGAGCGGTCATGGGGTTCCTCTGGTTCAACGCGCATCCGGCGCAGGTCTTTCTGGGCGACACGGGGAGCCTGGCGCTGGGCGCTTCGATCGCCTACGTTGCGCTGGTCATCAAACATGAGCTGGTGCTCGTCATCGCGGGCGGGATCTTCGTACTGGAGGCCGCTTCGGTCCTGCTCCAGATGGTCAGCTTTCGCGCGGCCGGCCGCCGGATTCTGAAATGCGCTCCCTTTCACCATCATCTGGAATTCTGCGGTTGGCACGAGAACAAGGTGGTCGTGCGCCTCTGGATGGTCGGCGTGATCCTGGCGGCCATGGCGGTGGCGACCCTGAAGATGCACTGACCGACAAGGGTATGGTATGAGCGAGTTAGAGGCCGTTGCAACCCACGGGGACGACGCGGCAGAACTCGAGGGCGCGCGGCGGCGCATCCTGGGGGTGGTCTTCACCCTGGTCGGTCTGGGGCTGGTTCTGGTCTATTCGGCCAGCGCAGTCAAGGCCGAGCACGCGGGCTGGGAACTGCACTTTCTGATCAAGCAGAGCTGCTGGATGGCCATCGGACTCGGGGGCCTGGCCTGCGCCAGCTGGATCGACTACCGCCGGCTCCGGCCCTTGTGGCCGCTGATGCTTCTGGCGTCTCTCGGCGTGCTCGCCGGCGTGCTCGTCCCCGGCCTTGGCACGAATGTGCGCGGCGCGTACCGCTGGTTCCGGGTCGGGGGCATCAACGTGCAGGCGTCCGAGGTGGCCAAGCTCGGGCTCGTGCTGGTGGTGGCTGCGTTGCTCGCACGCCGTCCGAACCGGGACTTCGGTTTCTGGCGCGGCTTCTTGCCCGTGGCGCTGCTGGTGGGGGTGGCGTCGGCGCTGATCGCTGCCGAGCCGGACTTCGGCACAGCCGCCCTGGTCGCAGCCGTGCTGCTGGCCATGGTGGTCGCCGCCGGCGCACGCTGGTGGCACGTGGGTCTGCTCGGGCTCGCCGCCGGCCCGCCGGCCGTGTATTACGGGCTGACCCGGTTCAGCCACATCGGCCAGCGGCTGCTCGCCTGGTGGGGGGGCGAGACCGCGGGCGCGGGGTGGCAACCGTACATGAGCAAGGTGGCTCTGGGAAGCGGCGGGCCCACGGGGCTCGGGCTCGGCGAGGGGCCGGCCAAGTGGTACTATCTGCCCGACGCGCATACCGATTTCATCTTCGCGATCGCCGGCCAGGAACTGGGGTTGCTGGGCACGTTGGCCATTGTGGCGCTTTTCAGCGTGTTTGTGAGCGAGGGCCTGCGCGTCGTCCGGCACGCGCCCGATCGCTTCGGCGCGTTGGTCGGCTTCGGGATCGTCACCCTGATCGGCCTGCAGGCGGCGTTCAACATCGCGGTGGTCACCGGCGTGGTTCCCCCCAAGGGCATTTCCCTGCCCTTTGTCAGCTTCGGCGGCAGCGGCCTGTGCATGTCGCTCACCGGCGTGGGCCTGCTCGTGAGCATCACGCGGCAAAGACGGGCCGCGGAGGCGGCCGTGGCGGCCGCGTCCGGGGCGGAGATTCTGACCTGGCGCGAGCGGGTGGTGCGGGGAGAGGTGCCGGGGTTGCGAGCGCGGACCGCTCGCGGGGAGGAAGCGGCGTGAGCCAGGTGCTCATGGCCGGCGGCGGGACAGGGGGCCATCTCTTTCCCGGGTTGGCGCTGGCGGAAGCGCTGCAGGAACGCGAACCGCAAGTACGCATCGCGTTCGTGGGCACCCCCAACGGCCTCGAACAGGCGCTCGTGCCGCCGGCTGGATTTCCCCTGACGCTCATCCAGGCGGGGCGCGGCGCGCCCCTCTCCTGGCGGAAGCCGACGAATGCGCCGCGCTTCCTGCTCGGATTCGTCCAGAGCCTGGCCCTGATCCGCCGTCTCCGGCCGCGCGTGGTCGTGGCCCTCGGCGGATTCGCAGCTGCCGCGCCCGGCGTGGCCGCCCGGTGCTGCGGCGTGCCGCTCGTGGTGCTCGAGCAGAACACCGTGCCCGGACGCACCAACCGTACCCTGGCGCGCTGGGCGCGGCAGGTGCATCTCCAGTTCGCCGAAGCTCGCGGTCTGTTAGCACCGACCCGCGGGCAGATCCTGGATTCCGGCTCCCCGATTCGCCAATCGGTCGCTGCGCTGGCTGAAGCTGATCCCGTGCGCGGGCCCGCGCTGCTCGTCCTGGGCGGGAGTCAGGGGGCCGAGCGGCTCAATGCCCTGGTGCTGGGGGCCGTGGGGCCGGTGGTCGAAGCCACGGGGTGCGAGGTGATCCACGTGGCCGGGGCGGCGAACGAAGCTTCGGTCCGGGACGCCTACGAGGACGTGGGCGTGGCAGCCGAGGTCCATGGATTCGCGCTCGACATGGCCGGCCTCTATTGCCGCGCGCGCCTGGTTGTCTCCCGGGCGGGCGCCGGGAGTCTGGCCGAGTTCGCGGCTGCCGGTCTACCGGCCGTGCTGGTGCCGCTGCCCGAGGCCAAGGACGACCATCAGCTGCGGAATGCGGCCAGTGTATCGCGTGCGGGCGGGGCGCTCGTGCAGGAGCAAGCGGATCTCTCGGCCGAGGCGCTTGCCCGGAGCGTGATTGCCCTCTGGCAGGACGAGGGGCGGCGGCGTACAATCGCGGCTGGCATGCGCCGGACCGCCAGACCCCGGGCGGCGCAGACGATCGCAGCGGCCATGCGGCCGTTGCTGCAATGAGGGATTTCGTGCACTGGGCGGACCGAGACATTCATTTCATGGGGATCGGCGGCATCGGCGTGAGCGGCCTGGCCGCGCTCGCCCGGGCCGGGGGCGCCCGCGTGTCAGGGTGCGACCGGGCTGCGAACGAGAACACCGAGCGCCTGGCCCAGGCCGGTGTCGAGGTCGCGATCGGACACGACCCGCAGCACGCACACGGAATGGACCGGCTGGTCTACACGAGCGCGATTCCCGAAAATCACCCGGAATGTCTGGCTGCGGGCGACCGGGCCGTGCGGCGCGGCACCTTTCTCGCCGAGAGCATGCAGGGGCACCGCGCCATCGGCGTCTGCGGGACCCATGGCAAGACCACGTCCACCTGGATGCTCGCCCATCTGCTGATCGAGGCCGGGTGGGACCCCACGGTGGTGGTCGGGGGCGTGGTGCCGGCGCTCGGCGGGAACGTGCGCATCGGTGCGGGAGATCTCTTTGTGGCCGAACTGGACGAGAGCGATGGTTCGTTCCTCGAGCCCGCCCTCTCCGTTGCTCTCCTCACCAACCTGGAGTCCGAGCACCTGCACTACTACGGGTCGTTTGCGCGCGTCCGGGATGCCTACGCACGTTTCGCAGAAGGGGT
The DNA here is from genome assembly GCA_964496245.1 of uncultured Planctomycetaceae bacterium. Taxonomy (GTDB): domain Bacteria; phylum Planctomycetota; class SZUA-567; order SZUA-567; family SZUA-567; genus CAZBZG01. Next base: position 18,416 of record CAZBZG010000025.1, read on the forward strand.
GGCCGACGAGGGGGTCCTCGCCGTGGGCACCGACAGCCTGGCGGCCGCGGACCTCGCCCGCGCGCACGCGGGCCGCATGGTGCGCTTCGGCTGGCAAGACGATGCGGATGTGCAGGCCCGGGAGGGGGCGCGGCAGAACGCGTCCCAGTCCTTCTCGCTCTTCTACCGGGGCGAACACCTCGGCCGTTTCACGCTGAGCCTGCCGGGTACGCACAACGTGACGAACGCGCTGGGCGCATTGAGCGTGGCCCTGGAGTTGGGGGGGGAGCCGGATGTCTTGCGCGAAGCCCTGGCCGGGTGCCCCGGACTCCAGCGCCGCATGGAGCGCGTGGAAGACGTGAACGGCGTCCCGGTCTACAGCGACTATGCGCATCACCCCACCGAGATCCGCTGCGCGCTGCAGGCGGCGCGCACGCTCCACGCGGGGCGCTTGCTCGTGGCCTTCCAGCCGCACCTCTACAGCCGCACGCGCGACTATGCCGAGGCGTTCGGCCAGGCGTTGGCTGCGGCGGACGAGGTGGTGGTCGCCGACATCTATCCGGCGCGCGAGGCACCCATCCCCGGTGTGAGCGCGGAGCTCGTTATGGAGGCTGTGCGCACGGCCGGCACGCCGGTCCGCGGGCCGCTGGCGTTGACCGAGGTCCCCGACGCGCTGCGCGAGCGGCTGTCCGACGTGGAAGCCGTCATCCTGATGGGCGCGGGATCGATCGGCGACGTGCGCCTGACGTCCGCCGGGCCCGTGGACACCGCCCACCGGCGATAGAGAGGAACCGGTCCATGCCTGACTGGCGTCACTGCCTGACCGAGGTCCGCGAGCAGGAGCCGCTGGGTCCGCTGACCACATGGAAGATCGGTGGTCCTGCGCGGTACCTGGCCGAGCCCGCGGATGTGGAAGCGCTCTCCGTGCTCCTGCGCGAGGCCGAGCGCCAGGGCGTCAGGCCGTACGTGCTCGGAGGGGGAAGCAACCTGCTCATCACGGACGAGACGGTGGACGGCTTGGTCCTGCGGCTCGCGTCCGGGGGGGCGCTCGGCAGCATTGCTAAAATCGACAGGGAGACATGCCTGGTGTACGCGGGCGCGGCCGTGCCGCTCGCCCGTCTCGTGGGGGAGACTGTGGACCAGGGACTGGCTGGTCTGCCCGAGCTGGCTGGCATCCCGGGTACGTTGGGCGGTGCGGTGCGCAGGAACGCCGGAAGCCCGGGGCGGGGCATCGGGGCCTTTGTCGAGTCGGTCGAGGCGGTGGACCTCTCCGGCCGGCGTCAGGATCTGGACCGCCTGCAGATGCGCTTCGCCTATCGATGGAGCAATCTGCGGAACCTGGTCGTGACCGGCGTGACCCTGCGTTTGCGGAAAGGGAAACGGAGCGCGCTCGAGACCGAGGCGGCCATGGCGCTCGAGGCCAAGCGCCGGCACCAGCCGCTGGGCGCGAAGAGCGCTGGGTGCGTGTTCAAGAATCCCCGGCTCAAGTCCGCGGGCATGCTCATCAGCGGACTGGGCCTCAATGGGTTCCGCGTGGGGGACGCGGAGGTGAGCCGCGTCCACGCCAACTTCATTGTCAACAAGGGTGCGGCGACCTGCGAACAGACCCGCCGCCTGATCGCGCACGTCCGGCGCGAGGTGCGCCGGGTGCACGAGATCGACTTGCGGCTGGAGGTGCAGTTGTGGGTGTAGACCGTTCCGAACGGCGGGTGGGCGTGCTCTGCGGCGGGCCGGGCGCCGAGCGGGCGGTCTCGCTCCAGAGCGGTGCGGCTGTGACCCGGGGGCTTGGCGAGGCCGGTATCCCGGTGGAGCAGGTGGACGTATCGGGTGCGGCGGACGAGATTCGCGCCCTGCCGTTCGATCTCGTCTTCCTCGCCCTCCACGGCGAGTTCGGGGAAGACGGAACAATCCAGGCCCTGCTGGACGAGGCCCGCATGCCCTACACCGGGTCTTCAGCTGCGTGCTGTACCTTGACGATAAACAAGATAGAGACCAAACGCCGGCTCCGGGCGGCTGGGCTTCCCACGCCCGCGTGGGTGGATTTCGCCAGCCCGGCCGAGGGAATCGAGGCGGCGCGCGCGCTTCCGCTGCCCGTGGTCGTCAAACCGGCCAGTCGCGGGAGCTCCGTTGGCACTACCATCGTCCGCGCGGCCGGCGAGTTGGCTGCGGCCCTGGAGCTGGCCCTGGCTGTCGACCGGCAAGGGCTGGTGGAAGCTTTTGTCGAGGGCTGCGAACTGACCGCCGGCATGTTGGCCGGTGAGGCGCTGCCGCTTATCGAACTGCAGCCGGCGCGCGATTTCTATGACTATGAAGCCAAGTACAAGGACGATCGAACGGAATACTGCTGTCCGGCGCCATTGGAGGCGGACGCGAGCGATGCGCTGCAGCGATTGGGGCTCGCGGTCAACGAAGCGCTCGGCGTGGAGCATCTGGGACGCGTGGACATGATCCTGGGAGAGGACGGCCCCATGGTGCTCGAGGTCAATACGATTCCGGGGTTCACCTCCCACAGCCTGCTGCCCATGGCCGCTCGGGAAGCGGGCGTTGGATTCCCGGAGCTCTGCCGGCGCATCCTGGAGCTGGCGTGGGAGCGGGGCCCGGCAGGCAGCGGAAGCGAGAACCGGTAGACGGTCATGTCCAGACGGGAGAACGCGAACATGGCTCGAAGACGAGGGAAGAAATCGGGGGGACGCCTTCGTTCGCTGGCGAGCGGTGTCGCGGCCGGGACGCGCCGCGGGCTTCGCTTCGGATTGCAAGCGCTGCCGCTGGTGCTGATCCTCGGCAGCGCAGGATGGGGTGCGACCGTGCTGTGGAAGACGGCCATGGCGGATCCGCACTTCCGCATCGGGGGCGATACCTTGCGCCTCACCGGCGCGGCCGGCTCGTGCAAGGAGGCGCGGCGTGCCGTGCACGCCCTCGGGCAGAAGGCGGCCGGCCGCAGCCTGCTCGATCCGTGGCTGCTCGAGGATCTTCGCCGGGCGTATGAGGAGAGCCCCTGGGTCAAGCGCGTGTGCTCGCTCCAGCGCGTGTTTCCCGACCGCCTGGCGGTCCAGTTCATTTTGCGCGTGCCGGCCGCCCAGGTGCGGGCGCGGGGGTGGTACTGGCTGGTCGACCGGGACGGCGTGCTCCTGAGCGTGCCCGGACGGCAGGAGCCGCACGCCGGGGTTCCCGAGATCGTGGGTACGCTTCCACGAACGCTCTCCAAGCCGCCGGCCTATGGGGCGATCTGGCAGGACGATGCGGTGGCCGACGGCCTGGACGTCCTGCGGACCCTGGCCCACTCGCCGCTCTCCGAGGACCTCCGCGTGCGGCGGGTGCTGGTCCACCGCGGTTCCTTCCTGGACACGCTCGCCTGCCGGCGCCGCAAACGCCCCCGCCTCGACATCGAGACCGAGGAAGGCGTTCTGATCCGCTGGGGCACGGTCAATGCCGAACGGCTCCCCGGCCGGCTCCAGAACGCCGAGAAGGTGTCCATGCTCCGCAATCTCTTGCGGCGCGAGATCGCGGTGCCCGGGATCTGCCTGGACGTGCGGACGCGCGTGCCGGGGTATGCCATCGGCCGGGAATGACGCGCATGTCGGAGCCGTCTCCGCACACGAGGGAATGGGGGTTCTCCCGCTGGATGGCGGGCGTCTGGGTGCTGTGGATGGGCGGATGCCTGCTCCTGGCCCTTGCCGGCGTGCCCAGGGGGCTCGGGGTGCTGTTCCCGGGCGCGCCCGACAACGCCTTTGTCTTCGTGTTGCTGGGCGGAGCCTTCGGACTCGCCTTTCTCCTGCCGCTGCTGTGGGACGACGTGCGCGGCCGGCTGCCGCTCCTCAAGCATGCCCTCACGCTCGTGCTCTGCATTCTGGCGCCGTATCCCTTCCTCTTCGCCATTGGTTGGCGGCTCGTCCCGCTCGCACAGGCCGGCGTGTGGCGCGCGGGCGTGCTGCTCGCGGCGTTCGGTGTGTTCTCCTATCTCTTGTTCCAGTACACCCGGCGCTGGTATTTTCTCATCCAGGTCCTGGCGGGGGTGGGCGGTCCGCTCGTCGTGTTCTTCTTCACCGAGCTGAGCCGCGTGCGCGAAGCCGCGGAGCTCGGGGCCGCCCTGGAGTCGGCGAGTGTGTTCGTGGCGCTGGAGCGCGCGGTCGCGCCCGTGCCGCACGTGGACCCCACGGCCACCGGGGCCGGACGGGAGGCCCTTGTGCTGTACGGCCTGGCCGCGGTCGTGCTCTGGATCCTGCCGCAGAGGCGAGCGGCAGCGTTCGCAGAGGACGCGCCGAGGGCAGGGGACGGGTGAGGCGCTGGCCCCGGCCGCAGGCCCTTGCAATCCCGCAGTCGTCCCGCTAAGCTTCACGGTTCCTATGGACCAGCCGGCTCGCACACGACTGGGTCTCGCTCTGGGCGGCGGCGGCAGCCGCGCGTTCGTGCATGTGGGCGTATTGCGCGTCCTGGCTGCGGAGGGCATTGCCGTCGACGTGGTGGCCGGTTCGAGCATGGGCGCCATCCTGGGTGCCCTCTATGCGCTCGATCCCGATGCCGAAGCTCTGCACGAGCGGGTCGTCTCGTATTTTGCCGGCTCGCGACTCTTCGGCATGCATCCCCGGCCGGCCAGGAACCACGGCCTCCAGCCGCGGCGAGGCGTGGGGGGCTGGATCCTCCGGTACCTGCGCACAGCCGCCATCTCCAACGTGATCTCGTTCCGGCGCAGCCTGCTTCGGAAGAACCCGGCCCATCAGGCCATCCAGGACCTGGTGCCCGACTGCAGTTTTGGCGAAGCCAGGCTGCCGCTCGCGTGCAATGCCCTCGACCTCGGGGCCGGAGCGCTCGCCACCTTCCTTGAAGGTCCTTTGCGGCCGGCGCTGGCCGCGGGCACGGCCATCGGCGTGGTATTCCCGCCCTACAAGTGGAACGGGACGCTGTATGCGGACGCGGCTCCGGTCTCCGCGGTACCGGTGGCGGCCTGTCGGCGTCTCGGCGCAGACAAGGTGCTCGCCGTGGACGTGCGGACTCCCATGCCAAAGACCGTGCCGCTCCAGAACGGCTTCGACGTGATCAGCCGCATGGAAATGATCGCGAGTCAGCACCTCAACAACGCGGAAGCCGATCAGGCCGACGTGTTGCTGCGTCCCGACGTGGGAGAGATCTTCTGGGGCGACTTCACGCATCTGGAGCGCGTCATCGCCCAGGGCGAGGCGGCTGCGCGGGACCGGCTCGAAGCCATCCGGGCGTTGCGCGCGTCCGCCTGAGGCGCGGGTGCCGCCGGCGTGCGGAGCGCATCAGGCGTAATCCCGAAAGACCCCGTGTACCTCTTCCGGGTTGCGGCAGCCGGACAGGGCTTTGAGGTGGATGGGATCCTTGGCGAAGCGGGTGATGGTCTTCATGAGCTGGACGTGAAGGTCGGCGTGTTCCTTGGGGATGAGCGCCAGGAAGACGTATTGCACGGGCGCCCCGTCCAGCGCGTTGAAACCCGTTCCGGATTGGAGTAGGGCGAACGCTGCGATGATGGTGTCGACGAAACGGATCTGGGCATGCGGGAGAGCGACGCCGTTTCCGATCGCGGTGCTCCCCTTGGCCTCCCGCTCGTTGATGAGCCGGGTGGCGGTGCTGGCCTGGCTCTGTCCGATGGCGCCCGTGTCCACGAGTTGACGGATGAGCGCGCGGATCACGGCGGAGCGGTCCACTGATTCCGGATGGATGAGGATGTGCTGGGCCGGGATGGCGTCAACCAGTGAGAGGGTCGAATGAGCGGCCATGCAGACCTTCGGAATCGGTTCGGCGGATTCCCGCTCGATGAGGGCGGGATTCTGTATAGCGTCTTTTGCTTGGGGTCGCAAGAGAAAACCAGTGCGGGCGAAGAAATTTCCCGGCTTGACGGAGCTCTTGGGCCGCGGTAGGCTGAGATTGCATCGTGGGCTGCGCATCCGGGTGGGGCGGGAGCGCGCCTGGTAGCGGCTCGTAGACCGCTCCAGTGAGACGAAAGGAGTTCGTCATGGCGCAACCGGTCAGTCTGGGAAGCGGGAAACGTCTCGCGGTCAAGACGCCGACCATCGGGGTCTTCAGCCCGTGCGATCCGCGGGTGGACAAGGCGTCGCGGACGCGCGCGGTCAACATCATCAAGATGACCGCAGAGGTGATCAGCAAACACGTCCGTCTGCCGGACGGCAAGGCGCCCAAGGTGGTCTACAGCCCGGTCCTGGTGGACGGCGAGGCCGAGGCCGACATCGTCGCCCGGCAGCTCAAGGACGCGGGTGCGGACATCCTGGTCGTCTGTCCAGACACCTGGGCGTTTCCGCAGCTCACCCTCATCTCCGTGCTCAGCCAGTTCCCCAAGGAAACGCCGATCAACGTCACGTGCGGCAACTCCGGACCCAAGCCCGGCGTGGTCTACGCGCACGCGGTCTGCGGCGCGCTGAGCCAGATGGGCAAGCTCGTGCACTTGAACGTCGGGACCTGGCCCGACACGGGCGCCAAGCCCAAGATGACGGCGAACACGGCCGAGGCCCTGGTCGACTGGTGCTACGCCGCGCTGACGGTCACCGGCCTCAAGGGCCGCCGGGTGGTGATCTGGGGCCACGACAGCATGGGGATGGAGACGGCCCTGGCTCACGTGATCCCCACGCGCAACCGGTTCGGCATCGAGATCACCCGCCTCGACATGAAGCTGCTGGCCGACATGCTCCGCAAGGAAGCCTACGACAGGGCCGAGCTCAAACGCCTGCGCGGCTGGGTGGACAAGCACATGGGCAAACGCCTGGAACTCCGCGACGAGGCCGACAGCGAACGCTTCAACCAGAGCTTGGCCATGTACCTGATCATCCGCGATGTGCACAAGGACCTGAACGCCGTGGGTGGCGGTTTCATGAGTCAGCTGGAGTGGGGCTCGGACCAGCGGGGGATCCCCATGCCCGTG
>CAZBZG010000026.1:0-25019 GCA_964496245.1 uncultured Planctomycetaceae bacterium
CCGACTGCCCGCCCGGCCCGGAGGAGGCCTGGGTGTCGATCCGCAGCTCCTCGGGCTTGAGCTCGACTTCGTACGCCTCGGCCTCCGGCAACACGGCCACGGTGGCGGCCGAGGTGTGGATGCGGCCCTGGCTCTCGGTCTGCGGCACGCGCTGCACGCGGTGCCCTCCGCCTTCGTGTTTGAGGTCCCGGAAGACGTTCTCGCCCTGCACGCTGAAGATCACTTCGCGCAAGCCGCCCTGTTCGGACGGGTGCGCGTTCATCATCTCCAGCTTCCACCCCCGCGACTCGGCATAGGTGCGGTACATCCGGAAGAGATCGGCGGCGAAGAGCGCGGCCTCCTCCCCGCCCGTGCCGGGACGGATCTCCACGATCACGTGTTTGGAGTCGTCCGCGCTCGCGCCAACGAGTTCGTCCACGAGGCTCTTGCTCAGCTCTTCGATCGAAGCTTCGAGTTTGGGGATCTCCTCTTTGGCCAGGGCGCGGTAGTCCGGCTCCTCGGCCTGGTCGGCCGCGGTCGCGCGGTATTCAGCGAGCTGCTGCGCCAGATTCCGGTATTCCCGGTACCGCTGCATGCTCTTGGAAAGCGCCCCGTGCTCCCGCAGGTACTCGCTGATGCGGGGATCGGATCCCACGCTCGGGTCCTGGAGCTTGGCCTCGAGCTCCTCGAAGCGCGCGAGGCGTTCGTCCAGTCTGGCTTGGAGTCGTTCGTCGAGCATGCGATTCCTCAAAGGACGCCGGGAAGGCGGAATCCGTGCGCGCCCCGGCTCCTGCAGGAAGCGCGCCCAAGGCAGCGGGAGAGGCTAGTGATCCTGCACGGCCAGCAGATCCTCGGCCATGCCCGGGAGGACGAGGTGGCGGGAGGGCGGCGGCGCCGCATCCTTGTCGTCGATCAGCTGGAAGAGCAGCTTGACCGCGCGCCGGCCGAGGGTGTAGTAGTCGAGCGGGACGATCTCGAGGCCGGGGGGCACCAGGGTGATCTCCTCGCCCCCCGCGACATAGGTCACCAGCGCGTCGGTACCCAGTTCGAGACCGGCTTCGTCCAGCGCTGCCAAGAGTTCGGGCAGGAGTTGGCGTACGAGGAGGATGCCGAGCGGCCGGGCCCCCGCTTGCTCGCGAGCCTCCCGGAGGGCGCTCTGGCTCGGGACAAAGGCGGGCGTCCACTCGACGTAGGGAATTTGCCGTCCCTCCGCCACGCCACGACAGCCCGCGAGAAACTCGCGCGTCTCGCGCGTGCGCGGCCGCACCGCGAGCACGGCCACCGCACCAGCGCGTTCGAGCAGACGGTTGCAGAGCAGCTTGGCGAATCGCGGCGTGTCGAAGGTCACCGTGTGATACGCCTCGTCGCCCTCTCCGCCCAGAGCCACAAAGGGAAGCCCGGCTTCCTGCAGCATGGCAACGCGCGGGTCGTCCTCCCGGCAGCCCTGGATGAGCAGCCCGTCGGCCTGGTGGCCGAAGGCGAGCTGACGCAGGACTTCGAGTTCGTGTTCGGCCGTCTTGGGCAGGGTCAGGATGAGACGCTCCTCGCGGTGCCAGAGCACGTCGCTCACCCCGCGCAGCACCTCCTGCCAGTGCGCCTGCCAGCGGCTGGTCGCGCGCGTGGAGGTGACGAACCCGATGGCCTCGACCCGGCCGGTGCGCAAGCCCCGCGCAGCCGCCCGGGGCACGTAGTTCATCTGCTGGGCGGTCTTGCGGATGCGGGCGGCCGTGGCATCAGCCACGCGCACCCGTCCAGCGCCGCTCAGCACGCTGCTGGCCGTGACCGTGCTCACGCCCGCGGCTCTCGCGACTTCCTTGAGAGTGACCATGGCCCGTGCGTCCTCCGGGGCCCATATTAGAGAACGATGGGCGCTCGTCAAGGAGTATGTTCCAAGGGACCGGGCGGGCGGAGGCGCCTTGTGCGGACGACGCGGCGGGGCGTACCCACCGCGCGCGTCCGCTGGCGATTCGACGCTGAGAGGACTGCAGGCACAGAGGCTACCCAGCCTTGCGGGTGTCGCGACCGCAGCCCCGCGCGTAATCCGCGCGGCACTCGGCCTCGGCTTCGTCGGGCTCCCGACCGTCGGGAAGCGCCACCCTTATTCTGACTCCGTGGCGCAAGGGGTCGCGGCCCGGCTCGCGCGTCGCCCGCTGGCAGAAAAGGCTTGCAAAACCCGGACCGTCAGCTACGGTACAGGTGCCCCCAACACAAAGGCAGCATGCGCATGGAATGCCCCAACTGCAAGACAGCCAACCCCGAAGGGGCGGAATTCTGCCTGACATGCGGGTGGGACCTGCCCGGCGGGCAGGCTAAGGCCGCACCCAAGCGCAGGACGCGCGAGACGGGGCTGTCCGGAAGCAAGTGTCCCCATTGCGGGGCCACCAACCCCGAAGACGCCACCTTCTGCAATCTCTGCAATGCCGATCTCGCGCCCGTTAGAGACGCGGAAGCCCCCCCGGCAGCAAGCGGGCCGGCCACCAAGGCGCCAGCGCCAGCCGCGCCCCCCGTGCCCGCTCCCGCGCCCGAGGCCCAGGCGCCCGAGCCGCCACCGCAAGATCAGCCACCAGCCGAGACGCCGCCCCCGGCGCCGGCCGGAGACGAAGAAGCGCTCAACGCCGAACTCGAGGAACTCCGGCGCAAGGCCATGGGCGGCAAGATCAAGGCCGAGGACTTCGCACGCATGGCCGAAATCGAACTCGGCCGCGGCAAGCGCGAAGAGGCTGCGCGGTGCCTCATGAACGCCATACAGATGAACCCCAGGGAGAAGCGCTACCAACTCGCCTACAGCAAGAACTTCACCGAACGCGAGCTGAACAGCTGGGGACTGTCCAAGGTGCCCAAGCCCATCTGGAGCGACCTGCCCGCGATCCTCATCTATCCTGTGACCAACGGAGAGTGGCTCGGTCTGCTCCTGGGCGCCGTGTTCGTGGCCTTCCTGCTCTTCATCAGCCGGTGGGCCATGTTCTTCGGTTTCGTCCTGGCCCTGTTCGCGCTCGGTTTCGTGGCCTACCAGGTCGGCCGCCATACCAAGCACGCGGCCCTGGGCAAGTTCGGCCATCCCGATCTGGGCATGATCGACTTCTCCTACCTCTGGTACGCGTTCTGCGCAATCATCGCCACGCTCTGGCCCTTCCTCGCGGTCATGATCGTGGGATTCGCCCTCCAAAACCAGGTGCTCACCCCCCTCCTCTTCCTCTTCGCGCTCTGTGTCCTGCTGCCGCTCCTGTCATTCATGTCGCCGATGTGTTTCCTGGCCAGCATGCTCTACAACAGCGGCGGCATGGCCTTCCACTACCTCTTCATCGTAAAGTCGATCTTCAAGATCTTCCTGGAATACCTCTTCGCCTTCATCCTCATGCTCGTTATCAATGTGGGCATGAACATCGCCTTCGTCTTCCTGGCCCTTGCCTTGATGGTGGCGGCGCCGGGGGAACTGGCGAAGCTGCTGATGAGCATGGTCGTCGGATTCATCAATACGCTCTTCACCCTGTATTTCCTCACCGTCTACGGCCACATCCTCGGCCGGCTCTACTACAACAACCAGAAGAAGCTGCAGTGGTTCTGAGATTGCCGGACGGGGAGCCCCGGCCCCAGTCCTCGCGGCCTCTCAGCCGGAGGGGGCGGTCCCGGCGATCACCGCGAAGTGGTGCCCGAAGAGCACGGACCCGTGCCGGGCCGGCCTCTCAGCCCGATTGCAGGTGCTTGCGCACCTTGCCGATCTCTTTGGGCGAACCCACGAGCACGAGATCCATGCCGGCGGTGATGCGCAGGTTGCCGTGCGGGTTGTAGATGAAATCGGTCTGTTCGCTCTCGCGCGTAGCGATCACGTTGACGTCGGCTATGGAGGGGAAATTGGCCTCGGCCAAAGTTTGCCCGACCAGGGTGTGGCCCGTCGGCACGCGCATGTCCTCGAACCGGATGGCCCGCTGGTCCCGCAGCATGGTGTCCAGGAACGTGACCGTGGTCGGCCGCACCATCTCGCTCACCATGCGCATGCCGCCGATCATGTTGGGCGCCACTACCGAGTCGGCGCCAGCTTTCTGCAGTTTCTTCTTGTTGTCCAGATCGATGCACCGCGAGATGATGCGCAGCTTCGGGTTGAGCTGGCGCGCCGTAATCGCAATGAGCAGGTTGTCCTTATCCGTGGGGAGCGTGGTGATGAGTCCCTGCGCACGCTCGACGCCGGCGGCGCGCAGGATGTCATCGTCGCTGGCATCGGCCTGGAGATACACGATATCCCCTTGCTCCTTGAGCTTGTCCACCCGCTCGCCGTCCAGCTCGATCAGCACAAACGGCCGATGCGTGGTGACGAATTCGGCGACCACGTGGCGACCCGTCTCCCCGCCGCCGCAGACGATAAAATGATCCTCGAGCCGCGCGATCCGTTTGTGCATCTTCTTGGTCTCCAGAATCTGAGAGAGCTCCCCGCCCACGATGAAGGCGGTCACCGTGGAGATGAAGTACATGACGAATCCCAGGCCCAGAAAGGCCATCACCACGGTGAAGAGGGCGCTCGGCCAGGCGTGCTCGGAGCCCAGGACATCGCTGAACCCCACGGAGGTCAGCAGAATCGCGGTCTGGTAGATGCAGCCGCGCAGAGACGGGCCGGGCGTCTCGGGCCCGCTCTGCAGCCAGAGCACCACGTAATACCCGAACACCCCAAAAGCAAAGAGGATCACGAAGAGGATCGCCGGCCCGGCGAGCCGATTCGCGAGCGTGGGCAGGTTCTTGCCGGACCGGACGGTGTGCGGACTGGGGCCGGTCGCCTGGGGGATGCGGCCCTGGGCCATGCCGATTCAATCCTCCAGGATGCGGCCGAGCTGGCTCTCGCCCGGAGACTCGTCGGCGAGGTCGCCCTTGACCATGGCCTCGATCTCGTCGGCCAATGCCGCATAGTCCACGGGCTCGCTCGGCTGCTCTTCCTTGCGCTCCTGCTGGAGCTGCTCTTCGACCTCTTTGTCGTTGGCCACCACGGGCAGGAGCGCCGACAGGCCGGTCAGCTCGAGGACATTGGCCACGCTAGGGGGCGGATTCATGAGCAGAACCCGATACCCTCGGCTTTGGAGCGCATGCAGGAAACGGAGGAACTCGCCCAGCATGCTCGAATTGACGTACTCGACCTCGGAGAGATCCAACACGTGATGGCCGCGCGCCCCAGAGCGCCGCTCTTCGAGGAGGTCCAGGAGTTCCCGGCTCTCCGCGGTATGGCCGTCGAGAAAGCCGCTGATCCCGACGCGTTCGTGACTCTCGCACACTTCCACCTGGACACTCATGGTCAACGCTCCAGCGCCGATTCTCCGCCCTTGCCCGCCCGGGCGTCCCCGTCCGGAGCGGCCGCGGCTGCGCGCTCGGCCAGGATTCGCTTGCGCACGGCCGCCAGGTCGCGTCGCAGTCGGGCCGGTTCGACCGCCTTGAGTTCGTTGTCCGCATCCTCCACGCGGATCGTGTCCGCCAGGGGGAAGAGGAAGGTCTCCACCGGAAAAGGCTCGAGACCCGTGAGGTTTGTCTCCACGTTCCGCAGGAGCCGTTCTTCCGAACGCGTGCGAAACTTCGGCGCGTTCGGCAGCGCGGCTGCGGGGCCGGCCACGCGCGTGTGCTCCTCGGTCCGCACCCGCCACGGAAGCGTCCGGCCCGGCCGGACCCAGAGTTCGATGACCTTGTCGTCCTCCTTGGGCTTGAGCCGGAAGTAATGCGTGGGGCCCCCCTTGGGTCCGCCCGTTTCCTGGAGCCGGGCAACGATCGCGAAGCGTTCGCGCATCTCGCCGGCCGTGCGCACATCCTCCCCGCCGAGGATGACCTGGCTCAGCACGCCGGCCACGCCGGTAGGCGAAGCGCCGCCATCCTTGAGCTCCAGCTTCCGACGTTCGGCCCGGCGGGTGGTCTCGCCTTCCCACGGACGCTCCAGCTCCCAGGCATACGTGCCGTCCAGGATCAGCAGTGCACACTGGTCCGCGGGCAGCCGCTTCTCGGACGCCCCGCGGTTCTGGAGCCACAGGTAATGGGGCGCCTCCAGCTTGAGCGTTTCGTACGCCACCTGGTCCGTCTGGAAGACGCCGCCCTGCTTGCGCAGGATCATGTCGGCCTGCACCCGCGTGATCGTGCGGGCGCGGGCGAGGATGTCGTCCAGCAGCGCGTCGGTCTGCTCCTCGGTCAGGGGTTTGCCCGGCGCTGCGGACTCCGTCGCCGCCAAGCCCACCGCCCACGCAAACCCGAGAGCCAGAACCCAGCTGATGCGCACCAAGGGAGTCCTCCTGTCGCTTAGTACAACCCGTACCACACGCTTGATCCTACTGCCTGGCGCGGGGCCTGTCAATCGAGATCCAATTCGCGCTCCTCGGGCGCGTCCTTCTGTGGAGAAAAGGTGGCCAGTACGGCCGGAAAGACCACCAGGCTGGCGATGAGATTGCTGGTGAGCGCCAGGATCGAGAGCAAACCCATGCTCGTGATGCCCTTGTAGCCGCCCACCGCGAGCGAGCCGAATCCGATCATGCTCGTCAGGCTCGTGATCATGATGGCCCGCCCCGTATCCCCGACCATGGGGCCGATGTCGCGCCCCGATTCGTAGAAACGGTTCACCAGATGGATGCCGTTGTCCACGCCCAGCCCGATGATGATGGGCACGGCCAGCACGTTGATGAAGTTGAACGAAATGTGTGCCGCACTCATGAAGCCGAAGAGGAAGAGCAGGCCCAGGCCGACGGGCAGCAGGCAGTAGACGACTCGCACCGGGTGGCGATGGAAAAAAATCGCGAGCACGAGCCCGGCCACACCCAATACCCAGAGGCTGACCCGCCAGAAGTCTTCCTTGACCACGTCCGCCAACTCGTAGGCGAGCAGACCCGTTCCGGTGAGCACGCTCTTCTGGGAGCGTTCGCCGGTAAAATCCTTCTCGAGGCCGAGGTGCTTGCGCGCTTGTGCGAGCCATGGCTCGTCGATCTTGAGGTCCGCGGTATCGCTTTCGGGTCCGCCGCGGATGGGCGGGTAGATGTTGGTCTTGACCGTCCAGCCCTTCTCGAGCACGGTGATGCGCTTGACCTTGCCATGGAGAGACTTCAGGTCGGCGACCGTGAGCGCATCGCCCGCATCGTGCAGGACCCTGGGGCGCCCGTTCGCGTGCGTGACCACGGGCTTGCCCAGCACCAGGGGGAAGTCCCCGGCACGCGGACGCTCATAGCGGATGTCGTACCGCCGCCGCCGCCGGCTCACGCGGCGGCGCACCCAGCGTTCGACCGGTGTATCCGTGAAATGACTGGCGAGCACGAGTTCGCGCTTCTCCACACGCTCGGCATGGCGTTCGAGCAGCCGGATATTGGTGGCAAAGGCCTTTTCGCGAAGGCCGGCTCCTGCGAGCGCCTGGCGGAAAGCTGTGAGCGCCCGTTCGAAGTCGATGGTAGCCAGGAGATCGAGCCGCCTGTGCTGTTCTTCCGGCGCGGGCAGGTACTCCATGACCGACTCGTAGGCCAGGAGATGCCCTTGCTCCTTCATCCGCCGGCAACCGGCGAGCTGCCGGGCAGCCCGGTCGAGCGCCTCCTCCTCGGTCTCGCCGTAGGCCAGGAGCATGAGCTTGTTCGGATTGCGGTCGGAAAAAGCACGCGCGATCTCCCCGCCCAGCTCAAAGGCCCGTTCGGCCGGCCGGAGCGAGCTCATCCGCTGATCGAAACGGGGGTAATCCGGCCAGACGAGGAGCCGCAGCACGCACAGCCCGGCCGCCAGGACCCCCAGAGCCAGGACCAGCCGGCGGTGACGCCCCACCCAGGCGACCAGCTGCGGCAGGAAGAAGCGCGTGGGCCGCAGTACGCGGACGTGCTCCTCGCGCTGCTGGTTCCGCCAGGTGATCAGGGCCGGAAGCACGAAAAGCATGCCCGGCACCGAGAGCGCGATGCCGAGGCCCGCGAGCACGCCGAACTCCGAGAGCTGGGTGAAACGCGTGGCCTTGAGCGCCAGAAACGCCAGGCTGGTCGTAACCATGCCCACGAAGACGGCCCAGCCGGTGCGCGTCAGGCTGCAGGCGAAGGCTTCCTCCACGTTCTTGCCCTGCACCCGTTCCTCCACGTACCGGTTGTAGATGTGGATGGCGTAGTCCACTCCGAGCCCCACGAGCACGGCTGCGAACGCGCAGGAGACCACGTTGAGCTGGCCAAAGATGATCCAGCCGATGCCCACGGTCCAGCTCACGACCATGGCAAGCGGCAGCCCCACATACAGCAGCACCCCGTACCGACGGAAGCAGTAGCCGAAGAGCAGGATCACGCCCACCAGGCTCGTGACCAGCGTGGTGAGCAACGTCTGGTGAACGCGTTCCTTGTAACAGCGGGCGATCTCGTATCCGCCGCCGAACTCGATTCCCTTCCGGTCGTCCAACGGCAACTCCCGCTGCACGCCCACGGGTTCGCGCGCCACCTCCTCCCGGGCGATCATGCGGACCAGGTCCATGATCTTGCGCGAGAAGGCCACGCTCTGCGCTGGCTGGCGGGGCTGGACCACCAGGAGCAGCATGCGGCGGTGGTCGTCCACGAGGTACCCGGAGGTGTCGCCGCCCTCGCCCAGAAAGCCGCGCGTGTGCATCCAACTGCGAAAGAGCGAATAGAGCCCCAGCACGTCCTGGAGGATCGCGCGTTCGGCCTCGGCGTCCACGGCCACGCTGCTCATGAGCCGCCGCCGGGTACGCGCCACCGAGCGTCGGATGGCCTCCGGCTGGAGCTGCTCGACCACCCGTTCGAGGTGGGGCCGATCCAAGAGCAGCAGACCGGACCGGGGCAGTTCCTCGTCGCGGAGATAGTCGGCCTCCTCCTCCTCGAACTTGCGGCAGAAGGCGTTCTTGATCTCCGGATGGTTCTGCAGCCGCTCGGCCATGCGGTCGGCGATGCGTCCGGCCCGCTCCACGCCCGCGCGGGTCCCGTCCAGGTGGAAGACGACCACTGCTTCGTCGGCGGAGTCGAAGTCCACCACCGCGCGCGTGAACGCGCGCGCCGCCGGGATGCGCTGGGGCAGCATCTTGCTGATGTCGAACGCGAACCGCATGCCGATGAGGGACGGCGGAATGAGCGAGAGGGCGGTGAGCAGCAGGGCCAGCAGCAGCACGAGCCGATAGTGGCGGCAGGCGATGTGCGCTACAGCTTCGAGAATGCGGGTCTTGATCACGGATCGTTCCTGTGGATGGCGGTCGGAAACCGGTTTCGCGCGCCGGCGTGCCGGGCCATCAGGATTCCGGACGGTCTGCTTTGTCGGGGGATTCCGCATCCCCTTCGACCCGCACTTCGCGGATCGGCTTGGTCCGCGTGCGGGAAGGGACCTCCAGGTACCAGGCCGCGGTCGGGATCGAGACCTCCGGCACCACACGCTTGAACGTCACGAGCACCGACCGGTCGCTCTCCGGCCACTGGAGATGCATCCGAAACGGGTATCGTCCCAGCGCGTGCACCACCGACGGCGCGTTCGTCCCCGACCGTTTCGGGCCGGTGGCTTCCAGGGCTTCGTAGCGCCCGTACTCCTTGGCAAAGACCACGGCGCCGTCCGCGTTCCGCTGTTCCACGCGGACCAGGTCGAGCGTCTCCGGATCGAGCAGCACACGCAAGCGGGGCTGCCCCGCAGGCCGACGCTCCTCGAGCACCACCGGCGGCGGACCGGAGAAGAAGCCGGCTTCCGGCGCGGGTCGGCGCCGCCACGCGCGCAGCACCAGTGCCCGCTCGGGTTGGAGCAGGTGACCCAGGATCTCTCCGGGGTCGAAGTGGATGTCCGCCTCCGCGAGGTCGGCCCGCGTGCCCTCGTAGAGGGAGCGCTTGCGGGGCACGTAGAACGCGATCTGGTTGCCGATGAGCACGGTGTCGAAGACCTCGACCTTGCCCAGCGCCTTGCTCGCCCGCAGGCGCAGGCGCCCTGGTTTCTGGGCCAGGATCTTGGTGTTGATGCGCAGCGTGAAATCATTCTCCGGATCCAGAATGCGCATGGCCGCTTCCGCCCGGAGGCTGGTCAGCGCGGCCCGCTGTTCGAGCGACGCCTCCAGAAGCTCGGCCGCCGACCGGCCGGCGGCCGCCGCTGAACCGGCGCGCTCTCCGGACGGTTCCTGGCAGCCGACCAGAACGAGCAGGAGGGCCGGCAGACAGAGTCTTGCAGACAACAGGGCTCCCTCATCCACGGGAAACGCGTCCTGCGCCCGGCGTGTTTCCCTGTAAGCGTAGACCAGTCTATGGATTGCTGTACCGGGGACAAGGGTTTCCCTCGGATTTGCCTGGCCGTGGAGGTTGAACACGCCTACGAGCGCGCCTCGAGTACGGCTTCGCCCGGTGCAATCGTCATGAGATCGAGCAGGTCGTCGCGTCCGAGCAGGAAGAACCGACGGGTCGCATCGTAGATCGACCGCTGGTACCGGTAGATCCGGTCCATGCGCCGGGCTGGGTCCATGTGCGCTCCCTTCTGGCCTGCCTCAGGACGCCGAGGGGCTGTACACCCCGTCCACCGTACAGCGCCGCCACCGCCCGGGCAGAGAGTTCCCCAGACAGATCCTGGGGAGACGTCGATCCTATTGCCGTCGCTCTCCCGCTGCAAGGACGATGGCGGTGCGGCGGATTTCGCCGCCGAAACCGGTCCCCCCACCGGGACGTACGAACAGCCTGTCGAACGCCCCCTGTGGGCTCCGCCCCGTCAGCCGCCTCAGACCGCAGCCACAGGAGGCCCTCTAACGAGCCGGAACGCCTGACGATTCCTTGACAAGCCGCCGCGCACGGGTTACGCTTAGGTGCGTTCGGCAACCGGTGTCCATTTCCCGAGAGGAGAGAACATGCGTCGCAGAGGAGGGATGATCTGGGGGGTGCCGCTGCTGCTGTTCGGTCTCGCCAGCGCCGCCGCCGAGGACGAGGAGGTCCGTCTGCGGGTTGGACCCATTCGCGGGTTCAGTCACGTGCTCTCGCAGAGCGACATGGCCGGCGACGGCATGGGCGGTGGTGGACGCGTGAAGCTGGCCGAAGGCGTGGTCCTGCCCAGCGGCATGCTCACCTACAAGGGAAGCGGCGGAGACGCCAGCCTGACGCTCGGCGGGGAGGAGATCGTTGTGACCTGCGGCCGTCGCGTGGAGATGCGCCAAGGAGGCCGTTCGCAAAAGCTCAAACGCGATGGGGATGGCCTGCGCCCGGCCAAACTCAAGCTGGCCAATGGCCTGAAGTACATGCTGGCGTTTCCCTATGCGAACCTGCGCAGCACGCGCAGCAAGTACGTCTACTACCGGAGTGCGTGCGTGCACGAAGGCCGGCTGGGCGGCACGGAGGTCGCCCTTTACGACGACAACCACGACGGCGCCTACAGCCAGAGCGACACCTTCTCGATCAACGGCACCACCGTCTACGCACCCATCTCCGAACTCCTTCCGTCCTCCTCCAAGGTCTACCGGTTCGGAGGCATCGAGGACAACGGCGAGAAACTCGTCTGCCAGGAGCATGACGGCGAGACCGCCAAGATCGATGTCGAGTTCCGCGCCCGGGAGGTCAAAGCACAGGTCGCCTTCGGCAACGGCAAACTCAACTTCACCTCAGAGGGCCGGGGCAAGACGCTGACGGTCGTCCCCGGCGAGTACCGCCTGCTCTACGGGTTCGTGGTCTCCCGCAAGAAAAAGGCCGTGGCCGGCATCACGGCCGGGGAGATGAAACCCACGGTCGTCGAGAAGGGCAAAAAGGGCACGATCGAACTGGGCGCGCCGTTCCGGCTGGTCTTCGCTGCGACACGCGCGGGCAACAAGATCAAGATCGATCACCGTTCCATCAAGGTCCGGGGGCGCGCGGAAGAGGAGTACGACCCGGTCGAGATCATCGGAACCCCGATCGTGGCCCTGGTCCGCGGCCGCAAACGAACGGGCATGGGCTCGTTCGAGACCGGCTGAGGCGGCAGCCTCTGCGGGTATACCGGGAGTATACCCAGAAACGATGGCGGCAGCGTCGTGAGCGAGGGCAAAATCGTGGTCACCGCCCGCCTGGAGGGGTTCGGGGAAGTCGAGGGGGCCGTGGATCTGCCGAAGTAGCCCACCGATCATTTCAGGAGCCGCATCGCACAGGGGAAGATCTTCGGATCTTCCCCTTGTGCTGGAATGGCCGAGCTGGTAGCGTATCCGCGTATTGAGGCACCAGCGGTCGATTCAGACAAGCGCTGTTCGCGCGGAGGCGGTTCGTGGCTGGTGCTGCGCGCGGCCTTCAAAGCCGTTGTGGGGCGGACGACGTCCCAGGTGGGTTCGATTCCCATGCGCCTCCGCCAACCTGCGCGCCACCGCTTCCGGGAGATCGTCTTATGCCGTCGGATCAGCAGGCGCGCCTGCGGGCGCTGCCGTCCGTGCACCAGTTCCTGGCTGCGCCGCCGGGCGCGGTTCTGTGCGAGGAGTTCGGCAGCGGCCTCTGCAAGCTCGCCCTGGGGCAGCTTCTGGACGGCATGCGGCGGTGCCTGCAGAACGGGCGCCTGGAGCGCGTGCCGGATGCCGAAGCGCTCGCCCGGGATCTGCGCATTCGTCTGGTGCGGCTCTGCCGGCCGGAGGGCCGGCGCGCCATCAACGCCACGGGCATCCTGCTCCACACCGGTCTCGGGCGCGCCCCGCTCTGCACGGACGCGCTCGATCAGGTGGCGGGCTTCGGCCGCTACAGCGTGCTCCAGACCGACCTCGACACCGGCAAGCGCAGCCGCCGCGAAGAGAAGATCGAGGCGCTTCTGCGAGAACTCACCGGATGCGAGGCCGCGCTCGTGGTCAACAACAACGCAGCCGCCACCATGCTCGTTCTGAACACGCTGGCCGCTGGCAAGGAGGTCCTCGTCAGCCGCGGCCAGCTCATCGAGATCGGCGGCGCCTACCGCATGATGGACGTCATGGCCATGAGCGGATGCCGGCTGCGCGAAGTGGGGTGCACCAACCGCACGCACCTCTCCGATTACGCGGCAGCCGTGAGCGAGGAGACGGGCGCGCTGATCCACGTCCACACCAGCAACTACCGCATCCGCGGATTCGCCGGCGCCCCCGACAGTAAGGCCCTGGCCGGTCTCGGCAAGCAGCACGACCTGCCTGTGATCGACGACCTCGGAAGTGGCGCCCTCGTCCCGCTCGCCCAGTGGGGGCTGCCTGACGAGCCGCTGGTGCGGGACAGCATCACGGCTGGCGCATCGGTCGCCTGCTTCAGCGGGGACAAGCTGATCGGCGGCCCGCAAGCGGGCATCCTCGTCGGCCGGCGGGAGATCGTGGAACGCCTGCGCAAGAATCCCTTCGCCCGCATGTTCCGCGTGGGCAAGATGACCCTGGCCGCGCTCGAAGCCACCCTGCCCCATTTTCTGAACGATACGTTCCGCAAAGCCATCCCCTTCTACCGCATGCTCGACCGGTCCGTGGCCGATCTGCGCGCACAAGGCGAGCGCCTCGCAGCTGCGCTCGGAGAGATCCCGGGCTTGGACACGGAACTGGAGGCGGGCGCCGCATACGTGGGGTCGGGATCGATCCCGGACGAGGGCGTGGATAGCGTGGTCGTGCGCCTCACCCTCTCCGGTGTGCCGGCCGCCGATCTCGCCCGCCGCCTGCGGCAGCACGTGCCTGCGGTCTTCGGCCGCGTGCAGGAAGATGCCCTGCTTCTGGATATGCGTACGCTGGCTGCGGACGAGGTCGACGCGGTGCTGCAGGCGGTCCGGAGCGCAATGCAGGCGGCCCCTCCGCTCGACACGCCCGCTTGACGATCGCACAAGCCGCCGCCGCTCGAGCCCGAAGGGGCGCGGCTCTTTCGCCGAGATGGCACACTTATTCCATCGCGGACCCTTCCCCCTCCCGTTTCGGTTGCAGCGTTTCCGGCGCCGCGCCCTTTCCCCAACCGAGCCCGAATACACGCCGGATCGACCCCCGGGGACAGGCACGGATGCAATCTCCGCAGGCGATGCACTCGGGCCCGCCTGCTTCCCGGCGTACGTCGAGTCCCACCGGACAGACCCGGTCGCAGAGACCGCACCCCACGCACGAGTGCGGGTCGACCTGCACGCGGGTCAGGGCAAACGGCGAAGCCAGCGCGTACAGGGCTCCCAGCGGACAGAGCGCGCGGCAGAACAAGCGGCTGATCAGAATGACGAGAAGGATCACGCTGCCGAAGACCGCGAGGCGCACCGCGTTCTGGCCGGCCCGGCCGTAGATGCCGTCGGCCTCGCTGTTGCCCCCGAAGTAGCCGGGCAGGTGCGCCGTGAGCGTCCCGTTGGGGCAGACCTTGCAGTAGTAGAGGCCGTACCGCGGCGTCTGGACGATGCGGCTCTGCGGCATCTCCAGCGTCAGGTCGCCTTCGGCGAGGCGGTTCGGAATCGTGAACGTCGGCAGCGTCTTCTTTGCACCCGGGTCAACGATCACATCCCCATACACGATCGCCTCCGGCACCCGCCACACCTCCTCGCCCGTCTCAGCCTTGCGATAGACCGGGATGACCTCCACGCCTTCGACCGGCGTGGTTCCACGATTGGCGACCCGCACCTGCACGCGGATATCGCTGCCCTCTTCGTTGACAACCGGCTTCTCCGCTTCGAGGTACCCCAGGGGCTCGAACCCCAGCAGATACGGAAAGAGGAAGACCAGCAGCGCCAGAAGCACGTACTTGAGGTACCGGAAGAGGCGTGGCATGCGCAGCTTGGGCGACGGAATGCAATGGAGCAGATCCTGAAAGAGACCGAACGGACAGGCGTAGCCGCAGACGAGCCGGCCCAAGGCCACGCCCACGGCCAGCACAATGGCGAGCGCGAGAACCGGCAGTTCGCGCACGCCCGCCCCGAACGCGAGCACCCCCACCGGGCACGCGTGGCTCGCGTACGGACACCCGTGGCAATTGAAGCCGTAGGAGCACACACCCCGCAGGTCCACCCCAACGGCGCGCAGGTTGAGGATCCCGGCGCTCAGGAAAGCGACATAGGTCCGCGTTCGCTGAAACAGCCCCGCTCGCGGGTCAGGCATGCGGAAGTCCTCTGCGGCGGCCGGCGGGGATCAGGGTGAGGGGGCCGCGCGCCGCGCGGCCGGAAGCGCCTACCCTCATGTCGGGCAGTCGTCGAGCGTGGCGGATTCCGGCACGCGCTGACTGTGCGTGTCGTAGAGTACGTCGCCCCGCCGTTCATACCGGTCCACGGTCGCCCCGCGGGTGAACGCGCTTCCTGAGATTTGTTCGGGCGCGTCGTCGGTCCGCGAGCGGACCTCATGCCACTCGCGCAGCAGGCCATACAGAAGCAGCAGCAGGACCCCGCACACGGCGAGCGCACGGGCGATCGGCCACCATCGCGATCTCTCTCCGCTCGGCATCCTCAGACCTCCGGCCGCATCGGCCTCCCGCTCACCCTCGTTTCCGCTGGCCTCGCAGGCGCGAGGCCGCCTATTTGCGCTGCAGCAATTCCTTGTAGAACATGCTGACGCTCGCACCGCCGAACGCCACACCGAGCGCGGCCGCTTCGCCGAGCTCTTCGTCGGTGGCGCCCGCCTCGCGCGCAGCCTTGGTGTTCAGCTTGACGCAGGTCGCACACTGGGTCACGACCGAGAGCGCCAGGGCCATGAGCTTCTTGGTCTTGGCGTCCAGCGCGCCGGCGCCGAAGGCCTGGGCGCTGAAGGCCTGGAACGCCTCGGCCGCAGCCGGCGGCAGGGGCGCGAGGAATCCGCCCGTTTCGGCCGCCGTCCCTGCGGGAGATGCAGCCGCAGAAGCATCGGGGGCTGGCGCTGCGGCCGCCGCATCTGGCGAAGCACAGCAGCTGCTGCCGCCCTCCTCGCCGGACAGCGTCGCGCCGGGTGCGGCAACGGACGCGGGCTCTGCAGCCCCGACCGGTTCGGGCCGGATGGGCGTCCAGGACTCTGCCTGGCGGGTGGTGACGCGGATGCAGCCGCCTGCGCACGCTTCGGGTACGCGCCCGATCATGGCCGCGTGCGCCACCCCCTCTGCCCGCAGTCGCTGCACGTACGCTTCGGCCTGTTCTTGGGGCAGGAAGACGAGGAGGCCGCCCGAGGTCTCCGGGCAGAAGAGCGTCGAACACTGGGCATCGGTCAACCCGCTGAAGTCCAGCAATGCCGGATCGCACGCCTCGCGGTTGCGCTCCACCGCCCCCGGGAACACATCGCGCCGGGCGAGCTCCTGCACGGGGCTGAAGAACGGAATGGCGTCGAACTCGATCTCAGCTGCTACGTCGCTCGTGCGCACGATCTCCAGCATATGCCCCAACAGCGAGAACCCGGTGACGTCCGTGGCTGCGTGCGCGCCCGCTTCCTGCAGGCCTGCGCCGGCAGCCGCATTGAGCGCCGCCATGCTCGCAGCCGCCTCGTCCATGGCTGCGTCATCCGCCCGGCCGATCTGATGGCCGAACGCTACGATCCCCACGCCCAGCGGTTTGGTGAGCACGATGGCGTCGCCCGGCTGGGCGCCGGTGTTCGTGACGAACCCGCCGGCCGGGGCGGTCCCGAGCACGGCGAAGCCGCACTTCACCTCTTCGTCATTGATGCTGTGTCCGCCGACCACGGGCACGCTCGCAGCCTTGAGCGTCTCGATGCCGCCGCGCAAAATCTCGGCCATGGTCTTCCGCGGCAGGCTGTGGATGGGAAACCCGATGATCGAGAGGGCCGCCTGGGGCACCGCCCCCATGGCATAAATGTCGCTCACCGAGTTGGCAGCTGCAATGCGGCCGAACGTAGCCGGATCATCCACTGAGGGCGCGAACACGTCCACCGTCAGCACGGTGGCGGTCTTGTCGTCGAGCAGGATGACGCCGGCGTCGTCCCCCGCGCTCGTGCCCACGACTACGCGAGCGTCCTCGATGGCGGGCAAGCCCGCGAGCACGGCGCGAAGATCGGCTTTGCCGATCTTGCTCGCGCACCCAGGGCTGCGCACGGTTTCGGTAAGCCGCACGGTCTCTGCGGCCACGGGCAGCCGCTCGCCCGCGCACTCGCAGACGTTTTGCTCCTTGAAGAGGTCGCACGGACAGGGTTTGCGCGGATCGCAGATGCAGTGTCCCAGCGCCATGGACCGTTGCATGGTGCGCTTGCGGCGTTCGCGCTGCTCTGGGGTCATCTCGCGGCTCCTGACGATGCGGACGAATGCTCCGAGCAGACCCGATGCTGAACCGAAGCGTATCCACGCCCGGCGCCGGCGTCAAGCGAAAGGTCCGCAACCGTGGCGCGCTTTCGAAACGCGACCCTATGCGGTCCGGACGCTTCTTGCGCTGCAGCGCCGGACGGGCTACCCTATCCGCAGGAACGGCCTGCGGAGCGTCCCGCACTCAGCAGCTTCGGGTGCCGAAGACAAGGATCGACCATGCTGATTCTCTCCCGGGCGAAGATCGCGATCGCGCCGCACGCAGCCGGACGCCGCGTGCGCGTCGAGGGCGTCTGGGCGCGCTACCGCGCGCGGATCGAAGACTTCGTTCACAAGCTGCCGGTCGAGCGGGGCACCGTACGGCTGCGCTCCGGGCGGATTCTGATGCACGGCGACTTCGACCCCAGCACGGAACAGCGCGTGCGGAATTTCCTGGTGAACGAGTGCCCGGTGAAGGACGGGTGAGGGGCGACGAAGCGCACTGGTTACGACGCGTGGTCCTCCTCCGCCGGCTGCTTGTCAATGACGAGAGCCTGACGGGGACGCCCCGCGAACGGCGCGTGCAGGAGAACGGCTGACCCCCGTCCCTCCCGCGGGCTCCAGACCATTGCCGCGTGATGCGCGCCGCACAGGCCGCCGCGGCCCAAGCCGCCCTTGTGCCGCAGGTGCGAAGGTGTTACCCTGCAGCTTTTGGGGCACACCAACGGGCGCGCGCCGATCGAGGGAACATCCCATGGCCCCTACGAGGAAACTTGCAAGCATCCTGCCGGTCATGGTCGGCACCGCCGGCCATGTGGATCATGGGAAGTCCGCGCTCGTCAAACTCCTCACCGGCTGCGACATGGACCGGCATCCCGAGGCCAGGGCCCGCGGCCTCACCATCGACCTCGGGTTCGCGCCCTGCCGTCTGCCGGGCAACCGCCTGGTCGGCATCGTGGACGTGCCGGGACACGAAGACTTCATCCGGAACATGGTGGCCGGCGCCGCATCCATCGATGTGCTCCTGCTCATCGTGGCGGCCGACGACGGGATCATGCCCCAGACCCGGGAGCATCTTCTGATCGTCAGGACGCTGCGCACGCCGCGCGTGCTGGTCGTGGTGACCAAGATCGACCTGGTCGACGCCGACCTCCGGCAGCTCGTGCAGGAAGAGGTCTCTGCGTTCCTGGCCGAGAACGGATTTCCCGATGCCCCGGTGCTGCTGGCCAGCAACGTCACCTTTGAAGGCATCGAGGCGGTGCGCAAAAAGCTGATCGAGATCGTGGACGCGGTCGAGCCCCCGTCCGACCCGCGCGCCTTCCGCATGAACGTGGAACGCGTCTTCTCGGTCAAGGGCTACGGCACGGTGGTCACGGGCGTCCCGACCTCGGGCACGGTGTCGGTCGACAGCGAGCTGGAGCTCCTGCCCGCCGGCACGCGCCACCGCGTCCGGGCCGTCCAGACCTACAAGCAGGACGCGACCGCAGCGCCGGCCGGCGCGTGCGCTGCCGTCAATCTGCGCGACCTGGACACGGAAGCGGTCGCGCGCGGCATGACGCTGGCGAGCCCCGGCCTGTACCGTTTCACGTCCGGTTGCATCAGCCGCGTGCGGAACGACCATTCCGCACTGGCGCTGAAACGCGTGCAGTCCGTCAAGGTGCACGCGGGTACGGCGAGCGTCAACGGCTCGGTCAAGCTGATCGGCGCCCAAAGCCTCAAACCGGGCGAGCAAGCCTTTGCCCACATCCGCCTCGCCTCTCCGCTCGTGATGAGCGCGGGCGATCGCTTCGTCCTGCGCCTGCTCAATCCCGCCACCACCCTGGGCGGCGGAACGGTTCTCAGCGCACAGGACGTTCGGAGCAAATCCAGCGATCCGCATCTCCTTCCCCGGCTGGAGGAGGCCCGGCGCGCTGCTGAGGCGGGCGATGTCTGGACGAGCGAACTGCTCGCAGGACCGGATCCCGTGCTCGCGGCCGACACCCTCCGCCAGCTGACGCGCTGTCCGCCCTCACTTGCCGAAGAACGCGTCCGGGCCGCGGAAGCCGACGGCACGCTCACGCGCCTGGGAAGCCAGACCTGGCTGGTCACAGCGCGCCGGGGCGAGCTCGAGGACCGGGCCGAGAAGCTGGTGGCCCGCTATCACGCGCACCACCCCTACGCATGGGGCATGGATGCAACCGCGGCCGCCCGCGCCTTCGACGTGCGGGCCGACGCCTTCCAGGCCCTGGCGCGCGTGCTGACCGACGGGGATGCGCTGCGCCTGCGGCACGGCCGTCTCGCGCTTGCAACGTTCGAGCCCCAACTCACGGCCAGACAGATGCGCTGGCGGGAGGCCATTCTCGAACGCGTGAAGGCAGGGCGCATCGATGCGCCGGCGCGGGGCGACCTGATGGAGGCGCTCGGCATCCCGGAAAAGGAGATGCGGCTTCTGCAGCGGCTGCTTATCGAAGAGGGCGCGGTCATCTTTCTCGAACCCAACCTCGTGGCTGCCGACGTCCTTTGCGACTGCCGGCAACAGCTCGAAGCGTTGCTGGCAAGCCAGCCCGTGGTGGGGATCAAGGATTTCCGACAGGCCACGGGCGCCAGCCGCAATCTGGCGGTGGCCCTGCTCGAGCGGTTCGACAGCGAAGGCTTGACCCGGCGGGTGGAGGGCGGGCGCGTGCGGGCTGACAAGGGTTGAAGGGGAACGCCGTGAAGCGCCTCCGCATGGCCATGATGCTGCTCCTTCTGCTTGCGGCCGCAAGCGTAGCGGTCACCTGGTGGTCTCTGGACCGTTTGGATGCGCACCGGCCCCCCCGCGGGCCCAAGCCCGCTGCGCCGAGCACCCACGCAAATCCGGAGACCAACCGCGAGCCAAGCACGGCCCAGCCTGAGGAGCCGGTTCTTCCATCCCCGGAGCCCCACGGCCGCCTGCGCACGCTCCAGGGATACCGCGTTCTCACCCTCCAGGGCACACCCGCCCAGATGGGGCGAGCAGCGGGCCGGCTGCTCGGGCCGACCATCCGGCGCGTGATCCGCGAGTTCATCCGCGAGGGAATCGCTCGCGATGCAGACGCCTACCGCAACCTGCTCGCAGGAAGCGCCGTCATGGCCGGGCATCAGCCGGCCGCGTATCGCGCCGAACTGGAGGCCATGGCGCTCGCCGCAGAAGTCGACTACGAGGATCTGTTGCTCCTGCAGTACCACGGCGACGTGCGCCGCTGCATCACCGGTCCGGGTGCCGGATCGCTCTGCACAAGTTTCGCCGTGCTCCCGCCAGCCACGGCTGACGAAGTCTGCCTGGTGGGGCGCAATCTCGACTACTTCGACAACGGCATCAGCGAATACGCGACCGTGCTCGTGCACTACAAACCCGCGGGCAAGATCCCCTTCCTCACCGTCACCTGGGCGGGCATCATCAACGGGTGGAGCCTGCTGAGCGAGAAGGGATTGTTCGCCAGCAACAACACGGCCTACGAGGCCCGGCACGAATCCTTGGAAGGCATCTCCACCTGCTTTCTGCTGCGCCGCATCGTGGAAGACGCGGCCACCCTGGAAGAGGCGCTCCAGATCGTGCGCATTGGCCCCCGCGCCTGCGGCACCAACCTGCTCATCGCCCAGGGCGCCCCCCCGGACGCCGCGCTCGTGGAGTTCGATCACAAGAATCTTGCGGTGCGCAGACCGGTCCGCGGATTCGTGGGCGCAGCCAACGCATTTTCCAGCCTGTACCAGGAGCAGCCTGCGCCCCGTTCACCGCGCACCGGCCGATGCGGCCGGGCCTGGGCCATTGTGGAAGAGCACTTCGGCCGTATCACCTTTGCGACAGAGATCGCCGGCGCCGAGGGCGTGCCCATCCCGAGCATGAATCTCCACTGCGCCACCATCGACGTGACCCGCCGCCGGCTCCGGATAGCCATGGGTCCGATTCCCGCTTACCGGCTGCCTGCCAAGACGTTTCGTCTGACGCCTTCCGGCGTGACGTCTGATCCTTCCGCGCCCTGACTGGTCCGATTCTTGCAGGGCTGTCTGCGTGCGGTAGATCGATCCGTGACCGTGTCAGGATGGCACGGACCGGAAGCTGCAGGGAGCTCTGGCCCGGTCAACCTGACGTCGCGTCTTCTGCACAAGCCGTTGACAGAACGGTTTGTTCGCGCTAATCATAGGGGGTGAGGGGCGTGGCGAGCATTGCGAGAGGAGCTGGATTGTGTACACCCTGGACGTTGCCTCCGAGTTCGCCGCCGCGCACCAGCTGGCCGGCTCGGCCGGAAAATGCGAGAACCTCCACGGCCACAACTGGCGCGTACAGCTCACGGTCGCCGGCGAGAAGCTGAGCGAAACCGGCATGCTCGTGGATTTCAGCGAACTCAAGCGCATGCTGAACGCCGCCACCGGCGAGCTGGATCACCGCCTTCTCAACGATTTGCCGGCCTTTGCCCGTGACAACCCCACGTCGGAGCGCCTGGCGCAGCATCTGTTCGAGACCCTCGCACCAAAGATGCCCGCTGGCGTGCGCGTGAAAGCGGTCACGGTCTGGGAGTCGACCACCTGCAGCGCCACCTATCGACCGCAGGATGGTCCTGCGTAGGAACCGAAGCCATGCCCACGATCGCGGAATCGCTCGCCGACAGAGACAAGGTGGTCATGCTGACCGCTTACGACTGCAGCATGGCGCGGTTCTGCGACGCCGCAGGCATCGACCTGATCTTGGTCGGGGATTCGCTGGCCATGGTCTTCCAGGGGGCGAGCGACACCAAGTCCGTCACCATGGACGCCATGATTTATCACACACGCGCGGTCTGCCGCGGAGCGGGCAAGACGCCGGTGGTGGGCGACATGCCCATCCACAGTTACGACAGCCCGTCCGACGCCCTGGCCAACGCGCAGCGCTTCATCGAGGCGGGCGCACGAGCCGTCAAGATCGAAGGGAACCGGCCCGCAATCATACAGACCCTTTTGGAGAAGGACATCCCGGTCATGGGACACATCGGTCTGCTGCCCCAGACCGCAGAAACATTCAAGGTCCAGGGAAAGGACCAAGCGTCCGCTGAACAGCTCCTGCGGGACGCCTGCGAGCTCGACGCGCTGGGCGTCTTCGCCCTGGTCCTGGAGTGCATTCCCGCGGCGCTGGCACGTACGATCACCGCCCAGACCCGGTCCAAGACCATCGGCATCGGCGCCGGACCCGACTGCGATGGTCAGGTGCTCGTGTGCGACGATCTGCTGGGCGTGTTCGAGACGTTCCAGCCGAAGTTCGTGCGCCGGTATGCTGAGCTGGCGCCCGTCATTCGGGACGCCATCGCGCAGTACAAGAAGGATGTGGAAACCGGCCGCTTCCCACAGGCCGAGGAGAGCTACGCTTGATCCGGACCGCGCTGCACCCGGCGCGGGGTTCGGATGACAGCGCACGCGGACAAAGCACCGCAGAGGAGACAGCCATGATCATCTGCGAGGTTTGCAAGAAGAAGCAGGCGACCGTACACCTCACGAACATCGAGGACAACATCAAGAAAGAGGTGCACATGTGCGAGGAGTGCGCGCAAAAGAAAGGGTTCTCGGTCAAGACGACCATCCAGCTCTCCCAGGCCGTGGGCCAGCTCGCCAAGCTGCAATCCCAGGAGGCCACGAAGGAGGAACAGAATCTCCAGTGCGAAGCCTGCGGCATGACGTGGAGCGATTTCCGGTCGGGCGGTCGTTTCGGCTGCGCGAACGACTACGTGATCTTTCGGCCCAAGCTCGCGGCCCTCTTCCGCGACATTCACGCGGGCGAGACGCAACACGTGGGCAAGGCGCCCCAGGGAAAACACCTGGATGTCCAGCACCGCCGCGAAGTCCTCGCGTGTCGCCGGAAGCTGCGCGAAGCCGTGGAACGCGAAGCCTACGAAGAGGCAGCCGAACTCCGCGACCGCCTTGGCCAACTCGAGGCGGAGAACGGCGAGACGTCCCCGCCGCCGAACACGGAGGCCTGAATCAGAGGCGTCTCTCGCGACACGTGGCCGCGAGCCCAGAGGAGAGAACAAGGCGATGACCCAAGAGAACATGGACCTCAACGACTTTCTGGCCCGGCCCGGCGCGTGGCTGGGCGGCCGCGGCCCGCAGGCGGAGATCGTGATCTCCTCCCGCGTGCGCCTCGCGCGGAATCTGGCCTGCCACCGTTTCGCCGCGCGCGTCAGCCCAGAGGAGAAGGCCGAGGTCGCGCGCACCGTGCAGTCCGCCATCGAAAACGTGGACGAGGGCGCGGACTTGACCTATTTCGACGTAGAGAACATGAGCGAACTGGACCGCCAGTTCCTCCTCGAACGGCACTTGATCAGCCGGGAGCACATGAATGCGGACGGCCCCCGCGGCGTGGCCATCGACGCGAGCGAGCATCTCAGCGTCATGGTAAACGAGGAGGACCACCTGCGCCTCCAGGCCCTCCAGTGCGGCCTGCAGCTGGACGCATGCTACGCCATCGCCAGCCAAGTGGACGACGCGCTCAGCCAGGAGCTCGACTACGCCTTTGACGCGGATTTGGGCTATCTCACCGCTTGCCCCACGAACATCGGCACGGGCCTGCGGGTCTCGGTCATGCTCCACCTCCCCGCGCTGGTACTGACCCAGCACATCGAACGGGCCTTCCGGGCCGTGCAGGACATGAAGCTGGCCGTGCGCGGCCTGTACGGGGAAGGCACCGAAGCGTACGGCGAGTTCTACCAGATCTCCAACCAGATCACGATCGGCCGGCCGGAAGAAGACATCATTGCCGACCTCGGCGCATTCGTGGAGGGGATCATCGCCTACGAAACCAAGGCCCGCGAACGGCTCCAGGAGACCGAGTCGACCAAGATCGAGGACCGCATCTGGCGGTCGTACGCCACACTGCAGCACGCGCGCGTCGTCAATTCCGAAGAGGCCCTGCGCCTGCTCTCGAGCGTGCGGCTGGGGGTGCAGCTGGGCATCCTCCCGGCCATGGAACGCCAACATCTGAATCAGATCTTCCTGCTCGTCCAGCCGGGCCACCTCCAGCGCCTGGAGGGGCGGGAGCTCTCGACCGACGAGCGCGACGTGATCCGCGCCACCTACATTCGCAGCCAGCTGGCTGCGGCCCGGAACTGACACGCTCTGCCGCGGGCCTGCGACCTGCGGGGAAGACATTGCATTTCGGCGGAGATTCCGTATCTTGAGGGGAGGAAACGGAGCGTTTGCGAGGCTGCTTGGTCCTTCCGGCAGTTCCGACGCTCCGCGACCCGCACCACAAGGGAGGTCCCATGTTTGAGAAGTTCACCGACCGCGCGCGCAAGGTCATCAATCTCGCGCGCCAGGAAGCCGAACGCCTGGGCCACGAATTCATCGGTACCGAACACATCCTGCTCGGCCTCGTCAAGGAGGGATCGGGCGTAGCCGCCAACGTGCTGGAGAACCTGGACGTGGATCTCGAAAAGGTCCGCATCGAGGTGGAGAAATACGTGAGCTCCCCCGGCGAGACCATGAGCGCCGCCTCCAGCCTGCCGTTCACGCCCAAGGCCAAGAAGGTGCTCGAACTCGCCATGGAGGAAGCCCGCGGGCTCGAACACAACTACATCGGCACCGAACACCTGCTGCTGGGGCTCCTCCGGGAAAGCGAGGGCATGGCCGCGCAGGTGCTGCTCAACCTCGGTGTCAAGCTGGAGGACGTGCGCGCCGAAGTCATGGAGCTGCTCGGGGCCGAGCCTGCGGCTGACAACCGCGCGGGCGGAGAGGCGCAGTCCGGCCAGGAGAGCGAGAGCCCGACCCCGGCGCTCGACAGCTTCGGACGCGACCTCACCCAGCTCGCCAAGGAGGGCAAGCTCGACCCGGTGATCGGCCGCCATAACGAGATCCAGCGCGTGCTGCAGATCCTGAGCCGGCGGACCAAGAACAATCCCGTGCTGCTCGGCGAAGCCGGGGTCGGCAAGACGGCGATCGTCGAGGGGCTCGCCCAGAACATCGTGAACGGCAACGTACCCGAACTCCTCTTGAGCAAGCGCATCGTGGTGCTCGACCTGGCCATGATGGTGGCCGGCACCAAGTACCGCGGGC
>CAZBZG010000027.1:0-24722 GCA_964496245.1 uncultured Planctomycetaceae bacterium
GATCCCCGGCCGGCAGGTGAAGAAGCGCCGCGCCAGCGGGTTCAGCCGCTCGAACTGCCCCGCGAGCAGGGCGGGCGGGCCTACGAGCGAGCGATGCCCTGCGAGCAGCTCCGCCCCGAGCAGGCTCCAGCGCGCCAGGCCCACCCACCAGGACGGCCAGCCGTGCGCGAACCGGAGCCGGGGGGAGACGAATCCCTGGCCGTAGCGACCGACACGGCAGACGCCTTCGACTCGCACCCGCTGATGCGGCGGGGAGACGAGCCGGCTGGCCACCATGAGGCCTGCGAGAAACGGTACGCCCGCGATCGACGACAGCCCGAGCGCGATGTCGATGCCGCGCTTGACCGTGCGCGTGATCTCCGAACTCGACGGGCGCGCTGGATCCAGAATGGGGATGTAGCTCGTGAGCCGGGGGGCGGTCTGGGCCAGGAGCAGCTCGAGTTCGCCGGGAACAAGATGCACGGGCAGCCGCCGCTCGTCCGCCAGGCCGATGGTCTCGAGCATCCCCTCCCGCGAGAGGCTTCCCGTGTCCACGAGCAGCCCGTCCGGACGGATGCGCATGAGGGCGCTGCGGACTTCGGGGGCCGGCGTCACACGCGGATCGCCCTCCTCGGCCGCATGTGCGGGCACGAAGCGGGCGGGCGGATCGAAGGCGCGCGCCGCCCGGTCGAGCCAGGCCGGCTCGAGGGGCGCGTTGCTGACGAGCATGAGGTCGGGCGGCTCCTCCGGCGTGTCCACGGCCGCCCGACGGAACCAGATGGCGGCGAGCCGCCAGCCGCCGAGCAGTGCGCAGTTCAGGAGGAACCCGATCAGCAGCACGGAGCTCGGCACCGAGATCAGGCGCGCCGGGCCGCCCGCCTCCATGGGCTGGAGCACGGACGCCCGCCGCACGTAGATGACCAGGAGCAGAATCAACGTTGCGTAGAAAATGCCCTTGATCAACGTGAGGAAGTACTCGGGGTCGATCTCCTCGGTTCGCGTCTCGTTGATTCGAAAGAAGTAGAAGACCCCGAGCGGGATCAGCATGACCAGGGGCACGGCCAGCCGGATCACGAAGGGCGCACTCTGGTCGACGAGGAGGTCGAGACCCGGTACGGAGATGTCGAAGTACGGAAAGAGCGCCATGTAGCTGTCGAGGGCTTCCTGGGGCGGCGCGCCCAGATACCGCAGATAGTAGGCCAGCACGAAACCGGCTGTGAAGAGGAAGCTGTCGAGCACGAGGCGCCAGAGCCGGCGCTGGAGGCTGACCGGGTCGAGCGCGTGCGCCCGCTCCCACAGCGCGTCGTCCCGGCCCGAGGCATACCGCAGGAGTCCCACCACCACCGCGGTCTGCATGAGCACGAACGCATTGGGCACGGCCACGAACGGGACCTTGAGCAGCCGGCCGCGGAAGAAGAAGCCGGCCGCGGCCACGGCGTAGAAGAGGAGTTGGCCGATCATGCAGGCCGCGTAGAACGATTGCCAGCCGGTCCCGGGCGCCACCGCCCGGGCCAGGGTCCAGTTGGCCAGGAACAGGGCGAGCAGGCAGAAGGGGCCCACCAGCCGCAGGACCTTGTGGCTGTAGTACTGGAAGCTGATGGGACCGAGCACGCCCGCGCCCATGCGGCGGAAGTGGAAGAGCATCTGGAAGTTCCCCGACAAGGTCCGCGCCTTGCGGGCGAACTCCCGCTGCCAGCTCTCGTAGGCCACGTCCCAGGCGCGGGCGCCCCGCTCCATGATCACGCGAAAGCCGCGCTTGACGATCTGGAACGGGAGCACCACGTCGTCGAGGATGGTTTCGCCCGGCAGGGGCCGGTAGAGCTCCTTGCGCAGGGCGAAGATGGCGCCCGTGCCGCCCACTGTGGAGTGGATGTTCGACTCCTTGGCCCGGATCCACTTCTCGTACCGCCAGTAAGCGTTCATGCTGAGCGCGATGCCCGCCGCCGCGGGCGTCTCGAGCACCAGCTCGCCGCTGACCCCGCCCACGGCCGGATCGGCGAAGTTGGCGACGAGTTTGCGGAGCACGTCCCGTTCGAGGCGCTGGCGGGCGTCGGCCAGGACCACGATCTCGCCCGCGAGATCGGGCACGATGTCGTTGAGAACCGAGGCCTTGCCCCGCCGGACGGGAAATTCCCGGAGTTCGACCCCCTGGTTCTGGTAGGCGCGCGCGATCTCCGCCGTGCGGTCGTGCGAGCCGTCGGAGGCGATCACGATCTCCAGCAGGCCTTTGGGGTAGTCGAGCGCGAGCAGGTTCTCGATCTTGCACGCGAGTACGTCCTCCTCGTCGTGCGCGACCACCAGCACACTCACCGACGGCGTGATCGCCTCGCGCCGCACGGGCGTGTACATGAGCCGCTCGCAGACGAAGAGGAGCGCGGGGTACCCGAACCACGTGTAGACCAGCACCCCCAGCGCGATCCAGAAGAGCGTTTCAATGGTGGCGAGGTCCATAAGCGGTTCCGGTTGCTGCGGTCTCGGTGCCGCCCCGGATCGGGCGCGACATCAGGGGACAAAAATACAGGAGGACCAGGATGTTCTCTTTTTCATCCTGTCCATCCTGTGATCCTGTCCAATCCGGAGCGTCGTCTGTCGTCCTGGTTCACGTGTTCTCCGCCTGGCGCGTGCCGCCGGTGCCTTCCATGCTGAGCACCACGCCGACCGTGTCGAAGAGGATCCGCAGGTCCAGCCAGATCGAGTAATTGCGCACGTAGTACAGGTTGAGCAGGCTCTTCTCGTGGAACCCGATCTCGTCCCGCCCGGAGATCTGGGCGAGTCCGGTCATGCCCGGGCGCACCGTGAGGCTCAGGCGCTCCCACTCCTGGAAGTGTTCGGCCACGTAGGGAATCACGGCGCGCGGTCCCACCAGGCTCATCTCGCCCTTGAGCACGTTCCAGAGCTGGGGCAGCTCGTCGATGCTCGTGCGGCGCAGAAATTGGCCCACCCGGGTGATGCGCGGGTCTCCGCTCTCGGTGAGGGGCCCCCCGCGCACGGCGGCGTCGATCACCATGGTGCGAAGCTTGTACACGCGGAAACGCCGGCCCATGAGACCGGCGCGCTCCTGGCTGAAGACCGGCCACCCTTTGGATTCGACCACGATGGCGATGCAGGCCGGCAGCAGAAAGAAGGGAACGGCCACCGCCAGGGCGGTGGCGCTCACGGTCACGTCGATCAGGCGCTTGACGACCTGGTTCCACCCCGTGATGCCGGCGGTCCGGAAACGGCAGAGCAGGGCCGCTCCCTGCAGGCGGGTGCGCGTGGCCGCGAGCAGGGCTTCGTAGACCCCCAGGACCAGCCGGGGCCGCACCCCGTTGGCGTAGCAGGTCTCGATCGTGGCGAAGAGCTCGTCGCGGGGGAAGTCCGACGCCACCAGGAACGCCTCGTCCGGCGCTTGTTCAGCGAGAACGTCGGCCGCGCGGCTCCGCGGCCCGCGGCAGGGCGTCACGGCTTCGGCCCTGGCGTCCATCCGGTCGGCCAGGAAGCCGATCAGCCGATAGGGCGGGCGCTCGCTGCGGCTCAGGCGCCGCAGGTCCGAGGCGTCCATGTTGCCGACGATCAGGGCCCGGCGCGGCCGCGCGGAGAGCCCGATGAAGCGGCGTTCGCACTCGTTGGCCAAGAGACGCCATCCCCAGAGCAGGAGCGGGGCCAGCACCAGCACGATCACGAGCGCGCGGGTGGGAAAGCCCCAGACGAGTTGCTGGGCCTCGTCCGGGGCGGTCGCGCCCTGCTCGAAGGCCTCGAGCGCCTGCAGCCGGTCGCGAATGCCCCAGATCACGACGAGCAAGAGGACGAGCGCGCCGGTCACGCCCGAGAGGATCCCGTCGATGCCCTTGGCAAAGGCGTATTCGTCCCACGTGCGGTAGAGCCCGGCGAAGTGGAAGGCCACGGGCGGGAGCACCCAGGCGAAAAACGCGAGTTCGCGGTAGGTCTCCAGGCGCACCGGCGAGCCGAACGCCCCCAGGCCGGCGTAGGCGATCCAGAACGCGAGATTGAAGAGGGCCACGTCGCCCAGCGGCAGCAGGGTGTACCGGGTGATGTTGACGAGGCGCGTGTCTGTCACGCTGGGGTCTCCACCTCTTCGAGATTGGCGCGCCCGTCCCTGACGCCAAGAGCTGTCGGGTGCCATGCCCACCCCCAGGTGGGCATGGGGGCGCTTCTCCTTGTCGGATCGCGATGGCTCACGGAGCAATGCCTCCTAGGAGGCGGCATGCCCAGCTGGGGGTGGCATGCCACCCTGCATCGTCGATTGCGACAACGACAACGAGACGTTTCCCCTTCGGACCCGTATGCCGCCTACACGCGCGCCCACACGCGGTGCACTGCGTGATAGAGCCGGTCGCCCAGGATCCGCTGGAGCGCGCGCAGCCATCCCGCGTTTCGGTTCAATCGGCCGGCTTCGCCGAACGGGTCGGCCAAGAGGCGCCTCACCGTCTGCGTGCCCCGTTCCCCCGCGCGCACCGCCACCCGCGGAACGAGCGTCCCCTCCTGCCAGAGCCCCGGCGTGGACGTGAAGACGCGGGTGTACCCCGCCTGCTTGGCCGTCTCGATCACGTGGTCGTTGTACCGGCCGCCCGGCAGGCTGAGGAAGTGTACGGCGTGGCCGCTACCGTCCTCGAGCTGTTTCTTGGATCCCATGAGTTCCTCGCGCAGTTTTCCTCCGCGGAGCGTGGTCAGGAACCGGTGCGTGTGGCCGTGGGACCCCAGCGGACAGCCGAAGTCCGCGAGCTCGCGCACGTCCCGCCAGAGCATCATCCCGGGCTGGGCCACCTGGCCCGTGCTGATGAAGAAGATCGCCTTGAGGCGCCGCTCGGCGAGCGCGGGCGCGGCCACCTCCAGGTGCTGCTTCCATGCGTCGTCGAAGGTGAGGCAGAGCCCGTGACCCGATGGCGTGCCGCCCGTGCCGCCGGCATCCGCAGGCGGGAGCTTGGGGCTGAACTCGCGCGCCTTCTGGATGGCGGCGAGCTGCTGTTGCCAGTCGTCCCACGCCACCGCGTAGAGGCGGTCCTGCGGATCGAGCCCGGCGCCGCGCTCCCGCGGGGCCAGGATCGCATGATACATGAGGCAGAGCGTGGACTGGCTCATGGGAGCATGGCCTTCGGCTTCTTGAGCTTCTCGGGGAGATAGGTCTCGAGAACGTAGTTGAGGCCGCGTGCGGCAAACGCCTGCTGCTCCACGCGCACGCCCATGTGGATCATCTGCTGGAGAGCGGCCACCCATTCCTTGTGGTGCTGGATGAAGGGATCGTTCTTGATGGCGTCCTGGGCGCGCTTCTTGTCCTTCTCGCCCAAGGGATGCGTGGGCAGGTCGTAGTCCGTGATGTCCTTGGGCGTCACCCCGATCAGCCGGGCCTGAGGCACGCAGAAGAACTCGTTGACGTGGGCCGCGTTGCCGCTGCCGACCTTCATCGTCCGGTAGATGTTGCAGTACCCGTAGGGATCGCCGTCGGTGAAGACGTAGACCGGCAGGTTGCAGGCGTCCGAGAGCAGGCGCACGAAGCGCCGGTTGGCCCGGGTGGGCACCCCGCCCATGGCCACCAGCACGCACTGGGCCTCCCGCCAGTAGGCGTGGCTGTTCAGGCGTTCGAAGAGCGCGGCCGTCTCCACCGCCAGCACGAACTTGGCCTTGGTCTTGAACTTCAGGCCCTCGACGCGCGAGGGAATCGAGTAGCTCCCGCGGCCGAAGGCGCGACAGTCGATGTCGATGGGCCGGCCCGTGGAGGGGTCGACGTCGGTTACGATGAGCTCGCCCGCCACGGATCCGTTCTGCTCGGCCGGGATGAACCCGAGCTGCTCGCGGTTGACGCTAGACATGGCTTCGATGTCGTCCATGATGGCGTCGGACTCGGACTGCTCGTTGAACGCCGCCGGTCCCCAACCCGCCCGGCCCTGGTCGCCGGCGCTCCGCTTGGAGCTGCCCTTGGAGGTATAGTAGACCTCACGCTTGGAGGCGAAGTCATCGGTCTGGATGAGATACTTGGCGAACGCCATAAGCCGCACGCTCTGGGCGAAGGGTTTGACCGTCTGGTAGGAGAGCGTGCGCCGGGACTTCTTGTTTCCGAGCACGAAGTGTCCTTTGCGCGGAGCAAAGGTGACGTTGGAGAGGCTCCGGATGGGGATGACCAGATTGGGTCGGCGGTTCTTCTGGATGTCCCCGTGCATGTGCTTGGCCATGTCCACGAGCCGCCGCAGCGCGGGCGACCGGGATAGTTCCGGTCCGCGGACGCCTTTCTTGGGCGTCTGCTGGCGCTTGGCCTTCTTGGCCGTCTTCTTCTTGCCGGTCTTGCGGGTCGTCTTCTTGGCCATGCAGAATCCTCGAGTTCGGTGCGCGGCGCGTGGCCCCTTTGGGACCAAAAGGCCCGGCCGACTCACACGCGATGTCTTGTCGCAAGCACACCACAAAGGGCACGAAGCACACGAAGACCTTCAGGCTTCTGGGCGTTTCCCTCTTCGTGGTCTTCGTGGTCTTCGTGGTCTTCGTGGTGCATGAACCGTCCCTTTTGTCCTCACTCCTTCGCCCGCTCCAGCATGTTGGTCAGCTTCTTGACGACCGCCTTCTCCTCGCGGTCGGAGAAGCCGATCAATTCCTGCAGGCCGATGCCGATGTGCGGGATGTAGGTTTCGATGTAGCTGCGCTTGCGTTCGGCTTCCATGCGGCGCCGGCGCTTGGAGAGGAAAAGCTTGAGCTTGCGGCCGCATTCCTGGAGCGCGCGGACCATCTGATCCTGGATCTCCGGGTACTCGGCGACCGCTTCCTTGGATTCCGAGGTGAAGGGCACCCAGACGCTCGCCATATGGAGCACGAGCGTCAGCGGCCCCACGGGCAGCCCGCCGCGGGGCTGCTGGAGACCGTAGGTGCGCCAGTTGACGTCGACCGCTGATGTGAACGCGCAGCAGCCGCCCTGCTGGTAGAGGAGCGGCACCCGGTTGGCCAGCCGCAGCAGGCGCGCAGGCGAGTCGCCGTCCATGTGCTCGCCGCCGTAGGCGAGCGCGGCCTCGATGATGAAGGGATTGCCCCGGTAGACCGCGGGCGGGCGCGTAGCGGAGGCGTAGAACTCGGCCGGCACCACCGATGCGAGCCCCTTCTGCAGCTGTTCCTCGCCGATGGGGGCTACGCAATTCGTGGGCGGGTTCATGATGCGCGTCTGCTCGATGCCGTCCATGAGGTGCTCGACCCCGCCGCGGCTGATCCGGTTGGGGTGCGCCCTGGGCGAGAGGCCGGCGTTTTCGCAGATCGTCTGGGCCACGCGCGCGGAGACGCGGGAGAACTCGCTCTGCAGGAACCCCGTCAGATTGCGGCTCTTGGTCCCTTTGAGCATGGCCTGCATGAGGCCGAGCTCGATGCCGTAGGGGTGCGGCCGGATCTCCTTGGTCTGGGGCGGCAGCTCCTGGGTGGAACGCTCGTAGGTGACCGCGTCGTTGTCGGGCATGTGGTACTCGATCTGCACGTGCGGGTTGGCGATCGCGGTCTGGCGGAGGTACTCGTCCACGGACTGGCGGCTGCGCTGGTACTTGCCCTTGAGTTCGATCGCCACCTCGGTGCCGTGGGGCGCCTCCCACTCGATCTCTTCGTCCTTGATGATCTCGGGCCGGTTCTTCTTGGTGTCGATCTGGAGTTCGAAGTAATGGGTGGGCTTGCGCTTGGACGTGCGGCTCGTGATCTGCACGGGCTTGCCCGTGGTGAGCATGCCATACATGCCGGCTGCGCTGATGCCGATGCCCTGCTGCCCGCGGCTCATGCGCAGGCGATGGAACTTGGACCCATACAGCAGCTTGGCGAAGATGTTCGGGATCTGGCGCTTGACGATGCCCGGGCCGTTGTCCGCCACCGAGATCTTGAACCGGTCGCCCCCCAGGTCCTTCACCTCGACCCGGACATCCGGCAGGATGCCGCTCTCCTCGCACGCGTCCAGGGCATTGTCCACCGCCTCCTTGATGGCCGTGAGCAGGGCCTTGCGCGGATTGTCGAATCCGAGCAGGTGCCGGTTCTTGCTGAAAAATTCGGAGATCGAGATCTCGCGCTGCTGGGCGGCCATGGTCTCGGCTGTCTCGTGGCGGATGGGCTTGGCACGGCGGGAGCGTCCGGCCTTGCCGGATGATGCGCTCGTCCGCCCCTTGTCCGTGTCGGCCGGCTCCTCCGATTCGTCTGCATCGGTCCGGCTGAGCAGCACGTTGAGGCTGGTCTGGACCCCGCTGCCCTTCTTGGGCCGGGTCTGCTTGCTCGCGGTGGAGTTCTTCCGGCGCTTGCGGCCGGTCGCCTTCTTCTTCGCTTTCTGCTTCTTGGCCATGGCGGTTCACATCCTCACCGTGGTTTCCGGTAAAAGTTGGCAAGCCATAAGGATATGGATGCGAGGGGGGCAAGTCAACGGTTGGGTTGAGGGGATGGGCCCGTGCGGGGCCGCGTGGGCCATTGGTCGCATGAATGCAGCGTTGCCTGTCATGCGCGCAATGGCACAAGGTTCAGAAGTTACGGTGGGATGCGATTGTGCCCGGGGGCGTCGGCGGGCCAGGGTGCCATGCCCACCTGAGGAAGGGCATGCCGCATCTCTGGCAGAAAGCCATGATCCGTGCGCCGTCACCATGCTGCGCAGAAGGACAACCGCATGCCCACGCAAGGGTGGGCATGGACCCCGAACGTCCGCTGGTTTGCCTCCTGCTGTCTCGATTCGACTGGCACAGGAACAGACGGGCGGTTAGAGGCGTGACTCTTGGGGGGAGGGAGCGGGAAGCGGAGGTAGATGCCAGCGCAAAGGGCGCGCGACCGGGTCCGTGCGCTCGGGACGTCGCCCGCTTCACAGCTCGAAAAACGCGCCCGCGCGGTTGTACTCTTGGCCCACCTGGTCCATGAGCGCGCCCACGTCGTCCCAGGAAAGCGCGAGCTGCCCCCAAACCTCGGGGGCGAGGCGCGGGATCTTCCAGTCGCCGGGAAAGCCGGCGCAGAGGCTGCGGCTCAGGATGTCGGCGAAGTGGACCAGCGCGCAGAGCGGGGCTGCTTCCGCAGCCTTGCTGGGCGTGTGATGATGGCGCGTAGCCTCGATGATGGCGTCGGGCAGGTTCCAGCGGTCGAGGAGGAGAGCGCCCACTTCGTTGTGCGTGTAGTCGAGGAGTGCGGCTTCGGCCTCGCAGAAGAGGCAGTCCTCTTTGCGCACGTGCTCCATGATCCGCTTGACATCGTCGGCCATGTGCTGGTTCATGACCACCTTGCCCACCCCGTGGAGCAGCCCCCCCATGAAGGCGTCTTCCTCCTGCCAGAGCCCGGTGCGCGCGGCCGTGGCCTGGCTGGCGATGGCCGTGCAGACCGAGTGCCGCCAGAAGCCCCGGAGGTCGAATTCGCGCGCCCCCTTCTTCTTGAACGCGTCGAAGATAAAGGCCGAGAGCGCGAGGTTGCGCACCGTGTTGAAGCCCAGGATCACGACCGCGTAGGTGATGGTCGTGATGCGGCGCGGGAATCCATAGAAGGGGCTGTTCACCAGCTTGAGGATCTTGGCCGAGAGCGAGATGTCCTGGCTGATCACGTCGTTGATGTCGGCAGCCGATGCATCGGGGTCGTTCACCATCTGGTTGACGCGGGCCACCACATCCGGCAGGGTGGGCAGGTCGGAGATGGTGGTGATCAGGTCCTGCAGGTCAGGCACGCACGTCCCCCCGCTTGGCCCGGTCGAGCGCCAACCGGAACAGCTCTTTCATGAGCGCGTCGCCCATCACGTCGCGGAACATGTGCTCGACCCGTTCCATGCGC
This sequence comes from uncultured Planctomycetaceae bacterium, assembly GCA_964496245.1. Lineage (GTDB taxonomy): Bacteria > Planctomycetota > SZUA-567 > SZUA-567 > SZUA-567 > CAZBZG01. The sequence continues at coordinate 9,712 of CAZBZG010000027.1, forward strand.
TCGCGCGTGTTGGCGTCGAGCTCTTCGGATGCGGCCTGATCCATTGCTGCCTTGGCCTCGCGCGCCCCGGCTTCGGCCGCATTTTCCATGATGACGATGGTTTCGATGGCATGACGCGCGAGCACGCGGCAGTGGCTGTCGGTGAGGGCCGTGCCCGCGCTCAGCATGGTGCGGCCGTTCTCGTCCAAGATGTCCCGGCCGAGCACCATGCCTGCGGCTGTCTCGGATGTGGGGATTTCTTTCATGCCTGGTCCTGGCTCGCGTTGGGCCGCAGTAAGAATGCCCCTGGCGCGTTCAGCACGCGAACCGTACCAGATTTGCGAGAAATGGCAAGAGATTTCGCGGAAGCGCGGCCCGCGCGACCGGGTCGGGGCTTTTGCCCTTGAAGATCGGACGCTCGGGGGCTATATGTGGCAGACTGGAAAGGAGGAGAGGATCATGGATGTCTACGAAGCCATTCGCACCCGCAAGAGCGTACGCGCCTGGGCCGAACGGGACGTGCCCGAGGACGCGCTCAAACGCGTGCTCGCGGCCGGCCGGCTGGCGCCCAGCGCCAAGAACCTCCAGGAGTGGCGGTTCGTGGTCGTGCGGGACGCGCAGAAGCGCGCCCAGCTGCTCGAGGCGGCCAAGGGCCAGACCTTTGTGGGCGAGGCGCCCGTGGTGATCGCGTGCTGCGCGGAGACCGACAACCACGTCATGACCTGCGGCCAGCTCTGCTATCCCATCGACGTGGCCATCGCCATGGATCACATGACCCTGGCGGCCGTGGCCGAAGGTCTGGGCACCTGCTGGATCGGGGCGTTCTACGAGGACAAGGTCAAGGAGATCCTCGGCATCCCCGAGGCCATCCGGGTGGTGGACCTGCTGCCGCTGGGCGTCCCGGCAGATCCCAACCCGGTCGAGAAGTCGCGTCTGTCGCTCGACGAGATCGTGCACTGGGACGCCTGGTAGCGCGCCCTGGCACCAGGCGGGTCCTTTCGCTACAATGTACCTGGAGGGACGCGTCGCGCCGTGTCCCGGACGTGAGCCGGCCGCGCGGCGCGCGGTCCGCTGGGGGTCGCCGAGGAAGTCCCGTGAACTGGATCGACGTTCTCATCATCGCCACCATGGTGCTCTGCTTCATCCTGGGGCTGCTCTCGGGATTGGTCTGGCAGGTCGCGGGCATCGTCGCGCTCGTGGTGGGGGTCGTGGCCACCATCTTCTTCGGCCCGCCCGTGAGCGCGGCCTTGCTCCGCTGGATCGAGAACGCGGCCATCGCGAGGCTGCTCGCCTACATCGGCGTCTTCTCGCTCGCCAGCATGGCTGTGCGCGTGCTCGCCACGGTCTTCAGCAACATGCTCGAACGCCTGCACCTCGAGAAGCTGGACAAGCTGCTCGGCGGCGTGGTCGGGGCGGTCAAGGCCCTGCTCATCTGCGCCATCCTCATCGTGATCGCCGAGCGCCTGGGGACCCCGGGCTGGCGCCGTGCCGCGCACGAGAGTCTGCTCGGCGGCGTGGTCGTGTCCGTGGTCGATTTCGTGGCCGGCAAGGCCGACACCTACGACGTCAAGCAGAAGGCGCGGGACGCGTGGGAGAAGGGCAGGGCTGCGGCCGAAGACCTGCACGAGCGGGGGGCGTCCCTGCTCCAAGGGGAAGACGGCCATACCCAGGAGGCGGGCGACGCCATGCAGCCGGACGCCGGCACGGAGTGAGCCATGGCCGAACGCGTGCCGTCGGGCGTGGAAGGCGTGGTCGAAGAATCGGTCGTCTTCGAACGTGAGGCAGCTGGCCGGTCCCTGCAGTTGGTCGGCACGCTGGCCCTGCCCGAGGTCCTGCCACCCGCTCCTGCGACGGCCGTGGTCACGATTCACGGGTGGGCGGGCACACGCACAGGCCCCCATCGCCTCTTCGTGCGGCTCGGCCGCGCGCTCGCGGCTGCCGGGGTGCCGGCCCTGCGCTTCGATCTCTCCGGCCGCGGCGTGTCCGACGGCCAAGCCCCTACCACCTGTCTGGACGACATGATCGCCGACACCGTGGCCGCGGTCCGTTTCCTCCGCGAACACGTCGGGTGCCGCCAAACAGCGCTCTGCGGCATCTGCTCGGGCGGGAACGTGGCCATCGGCGCCGCCACCCTGGAGCCGGTGCGCGCCTTGGCCCTCATCAGCACGCTCCCCTTTGCGCCGCGGACCGGCCGCATGGCCTGGCGCAAGACCACGGCCTATCTCAAGAAGTACGCGGCCAAGGCCCTGGAGGCTGATTCGTGGAAGCGGCTCGTGCGCGGGCAGATCGATCCCGAGGGCGTGGCCCGCACGCTGGCGGCCAGCGGCAGGGAATCGGCTGAGGACCGGAAGCTCAAGGACTCCAGGCGCGACATCCCGGCGGCCTTTGCAGCGCTGGCCGTGCCGTGCCTGTTCGTGTACGGGGACGCCGACCCCGAGGCCCGGCCCGCGTGGGAGCACTACCACGACTTCTGCCGCCGCCACGACATTCCTGTCGAGTCCCTCTTCGTCGAGGGGGCGAACCACAACTACTACAGCCGCACCTGGAGCCGGCAGGTGGAGGACGCGGTCGAGTCCTTTCTCCTCCGGTAGGGCATCGCGTCCGACGGGGGCGCGGCTCGCGTCGCGAATCCCCGCCGGGGCGCGGGCCAGGACCCGGCCGGTCTGGCCGGTATGGTCGGTCTGGCGCGCCCCTCTCCCTCCAACTCCTTCCGGAGCAGTGGCTTGTCGGTGAGGCCGGGTGAGATGCACTATCCTCGCATTATGCCTGCAGTTCCAAATCCATCTATCCGATAAAAGTAGAGACCTTCTCTCCCCGAGGAGAGGATGGGGTGGTGGACGGCAGAGGAGCCGTCTGCCTGGACGCGCATAAGACAACGCGATGCCTGGAACGGGCAACTGCGGATTCGGGAAACAGGAAAGGGAGACGGTTATGATTGCTTGTCGTAGATGGGTGCGCGCGGTGGTGCTTCTGTCGCTTGCCGCTGCCGCTCTGGGGGTCGTCGGCGCCGAGGCCTGGGCCTGGCCCTGGACCCAGAACAAGGCGGACTACCTGGATCTCGGCGACGTGATGAAATCGCCGCAGGCATTTCTTGGACGAACCATCCGGTTCAAGTGCCGGTTCGCCCTGCGGGGCAATCTCTACAAAGATTTCAACACCCGCTTCAACTCGGCCGAGCATGCGAACTTCGCGGTCTGGCCGCTCGAGTCGCAGCTCTGGGATACGGCCGAACGGCGCAACGTGCTGCCGACCCTCTACGTGGACAAGTCGAAGGCGGCGAATCTGCGCGTCTTGAACGACGTCAAGCGCTACGACGTCGTGGACGTCAAGGGGCAAGTCGTGAGCGCCTACTCCGGCCTGCCCTGGGTGCTGGTCGACGAGATCAAGAAGCTCGATCTCGAAGACCAGGTCCTGACCGACCGCGCACTCAAGCACATTCGCCTCGGCTCGGATCTGGTCGACCAGGGCAAGGGCGAGATCGCCGCGCGTCACCTCGAAATGGTGCTCGAAGCGGGCGTGGCCAAGGATCACAAGGTCTTCGTCCTGCGCACGTTGGGCAAGGCCCACAAGATCGCCGGCAATCTGGCTGCGGCCGAGACCCGGCTGGAGGAGGCGATCGAGCTCAAAGACGATGCGCCCGAGACCCACCTGCTGCTCGCCGAGGTGCGTCTCGCGCGTGAGGATGCCAGCGGCGTCATCGCCAGCTGCAAGCGCGTGCTGGATCTCACCGCGGACCATCCCGAGGTCCATGGCTTGATGGGCGAAGCGTACGGCATGCAGGGGCAGATCGACAAGGCGCTGGAACAGTGCGACCTGGCGGCGGCGGTGCCCGGGCTGAGCTTGGAAGAAGGGGGCATGGTCGAGATCCGCCGCGCGCGCGTCCTGGTGGCCGCCCACCGCTACGCGGACGCGGTGCGCGCCTATGCCCAGGCCATCCGGCAGGACAATCCCCTGGCCAGCGAACCGTGGGTGCGCAAGGAGATCGGCCGGCTGTACGAGAGCCGCTACGATGCCACGGGCGACCGCAAGAACCTGCAGGAAGCCATGCGCGAATACACGAACGCAAACGTGCTCTCCAACAACCAGGACCCCGAGGGGCTCTTCCTGGCGGCGCGCGCCGCGTACAAGGAGGCCAAGGCGGCCGAGGCGGGTGCGTTCGGAAAGGCCAAGGAACTGCTGGAGCGATGCGTGAGCGTGGACCGGCACTACCTGCCCGCGCGCGTGTTGCGGGGCAAGATCGCCCTGTCCGAAGGCAATTCGGAGGAGGCCAAGCAGATCTTCGAAGAGCTGGTGCAGAACGGTGCCCGCAACGCCGACACCCTGCTGGCGCTGGCCGGCGTCTACGAGGACATGGGCCTGAAGGCCGAGGCCAAGGATGCCTATGGCCAGGTCGTGGAGCTCGTGCCCGACAATCGCAAGGCACTCGAGCATCATGCGCAACTCGCCGAAGAGCTGGGCGATCTGGCGGCGGCCAAGTCGAGCCTGGCGGCTCTCGTGGATCTCGCCCCCAAGGATTCGGCTTATGCCATGCGGCTGGGAAGACTGTACTTCCGCACGGGCGACTACGCCACAGCCGCCCAGGTCCTCCAGACGGCGGCCGAAGCGCCTGGCGCGCAGGGCGAGGCCGCGGGCATCCTGCTCGGCCGGGCCCGGGCGCTGGGGGGCGATGGGGCCGGTGCCGAGGCCGCGCTCCGGGCGGTGCTCAAGGAAAACCCCCGGAACACCGAAGCCATGGGACGCCTGGCCATGCTGCTGGCCGACCAGGGCAAGAAGAGCGCCGAGGCGTTGGACCTCGCCCTGAGAGCCTATGCCAAGGAGCAGGGCAATCCCATGTACGCCGACATCCTGGCCTGGGCCCAGGTCCAGGCCGGCCAACCCGACAAGGCGGTCGAGACCCTCGAAGGCATCCCGGCTGATCGGCGCGGACGGTTGGCCTGGTATCATCTCGCGGTGGCCCGTTACGAGAGCGGCGACCTCGCGGGTGCGCGGCAGGCAGCCCAGAGCGCGGCAGCCCCGGCTGCAGAGGGTGAACTCGAACCGGTCGTCCGGGCCGTGCAGGCCCGCGTCAAGGCATTGCTCGAGGCGATCGACAAGGCCGAACAGGCGCCCCAGCCGGAAGCGCGTTTGCTCAAGAACGAACAGGCCCGGCACAAGGATGGCGCTGAGCCGGCAGCGGCAGACGAGCCGCAGAACGCGGTCGAGGCGAAGGCGGACGCGATTCGCGACAGACTGGAGAAGATCGACGTCAGCGAACAGTCGGAACCCAGTCCCGCTCCGTCCACGTCGGAAGCGGTCCCCCCCGCCGACGAGACCGAGCCTCCGTCTCAGCCGGCGACCGACGTGAAACCCAAGTTCCAGGCCGACAGGAGGCCGGCCCGGGACGACGTCGCCGAGATCTGGACGCGGGACCCCCGGCCTGCCGAACCGCAGAAGCCGGCTCCGGCTTCCAAGCGCGAGACACCGACGGCCCGCCAGGACAAGGGCACGGTCGAGATCCCGGGTGTGGTCGAGCCCGATTTCGGGACCGACATTTCCACGCTGGCCGGTCCGGAAAAGCCGGCCATCAACACGGTCCGCGACCTTCCGGCGCTCCCGGATACGCGTGTGACCGAGTCTGTGGCGCCCGCCGAAATCGAATTGCCGGCCAAGCCGGCAGAGGCGGAATCGCAGCCCGTGGCCGAGTCGAATGCGAACGAGGCGCCCGCCCCTTCCATCGAGGTCGAATGGGAGGATGCGCCGGTGGCGTCCGACACAGAGAAGAAGTCCGCGCCTGTGGCCGAGCCGGAGCAGGACCAGGGGCTTCCCAAGAACAGCGTCAATGGGCTGCCGGATTGGGCCAAGTAGGCGCCTACTGCGCTTCTCACTTCGCGCGCGGGGCAGGCCAGACGGCCTGCCCCGCGTTCTCTTTGGCTCAGGGGCGTTGCGATTGCACGCGGGCGTCCGCAGCGGGGCCCGGCCGGACATTTACAGCTGAAAGGCGTGCAGGGGAATGCCGGCGGGAAAGCCCCGCGCTTCATCGGGGCCGAGCAGGGTGAAGGTTGCTGCATGGGCGTCGCCATCCACGTCGGCGTGCAGCGTCAGTTGGTTCCGGCCGTCGACCGCCGACGCGGTCACCACGAACGTGCCGGGTTCGGTCTGGTCGACCCGCCAGCCTGCGGGCGCTTCGAGACGGAACGCCGCATGCACCGGGCGTCCGTCCCGCCGCGCGGTCACCTGCAGGCGCTCCGGCCGGCCGGGCCGGATCACGGGGTCGGTCGCGATGTGAAGCAGGAGTTCCAGGTCGCGGTCGAGCGCCACGGCCGTGCGCACGTCCTGGGCGAGGGCGGTGCGGGCCCGCTCCGAACGCTGCAGATGGAGGCGGAGGTCCGCGGGTGTTTCGGTGCGGTCGCCAAAGGTCACCCGGCTCTCCGCGGCCGCGGCATAGGTCTGGGCCACGGCGGCTGTGCGGGCGGTCAGCTCGTCGAGATCCTTGGGCACGCCCGGATCCCGGGTGTGCTTGCAGAGGAGGACCTGCGTGCCCACGGGTTCGCTCCAGCGGTTGGGGATGGCCGCGCGCCCGCCGAGCAGCCCCAGCAGCGCACCGAGGGTGGCGCCCGTGCAGTCGGTGTCGTAGCCGCAGTTCACGGCGCGCAGGAGGCGGTCGCCGAAGTCGCGGCCGTAGAGCCAGCCGATCACGATGAAGCCGATATTCATGATGGCGTGGCAGGGATTGCGGTGGCCGAAGACGTCGATCACTTGCTTGCGCACGTCCCCCCAGCCCCCGCGTTTGCCCCCGCGCTGCCAGTGGAAGACCACGTCGCGCACCACGCGCGCGATCCGGCAGGACGGCGGGATCATGGCCAGCCCGATCTCGATCAGCTCCAGCGGATCGTCGATCACGAAGGCTGCGCTCTCGACCGCGGCCAGGAACATTTCGCCATAGGTGCCTTCCCCGCCCGCATGGTCCATGGCCGCGTCCATCCAGGCCAGCGCGGCCGCGCGCTGGGGATCGGCCGGCGCTACGCACGCCCAGATCTCGCTGCGGATGGGGCTGCCCATCTCGTCCACGTAGTCGTTCTCGAACCACCCCGAGACCGGCGGCACGAGCCCGCGCTTGAGGTTCCGGCTGCAGAAGCCGTATTCGTTGGGCGGCCATTCGATCAGGTATTCCCGCCAGTACTCTGCGAAGTGCGGAAGCTTGAGGTCGAGGCCGTAGCGTTCGAGCATGCAGAGCCAGACGAGTTGGAGGTCCAGGTCGTCGTTGGGCAGGGGCTCCTCGGGTACGGGTTCGTAGAAGGTGAGTCCGAGGGCGTACTTCTTGCACTCGTGCGGCGCGCCGAGCGTGCCGCCGATGGTCTTGCCCAGCCAGCAGGCGTAGACCTTGTCTTGATAGGTTGCGCGGTCGAGCGTGATGCGGGTCATGGTTCTTCTCCTTGTGCGAGACGAGCGGTGGTCGCGCCCGGGAGCTTACTCTGCAGCTGCGTTCGCCGCCATGAGGATGTTCCGGGATGTCAGGAGTTTGTTGCGGATCGCCGAAAGGCGGAGGGGGAGATGCCTTCCGAGGCCTTGAAGACGCGGGCGAAGTAGCTGCTGTCGGAGAAGCCGACGTCGAGGGCGATCTCGGTCACGGTCTGGTTCGTGTCGCGCAGAAGTTCCTTGGCCCGCTCGAGGCGCGTCTGCGTGAGGTAGGTCCAGGGCGAGACGCCGGTGGCCTGCTTGAAGGCCGTACAGAAGTGGTGGGGACTCAGAAAGGCCTGCCGGGCGATGCCCGCAAGGGACAGGTGCTCGGGGTAGTGCTGTTCGATGAAGGCGACCGCGCGTTGAATCGCCGCATGTTGCCCCGTAAGGCGCTTTGCGTCAATGGGTTGCGCGTTCTGTGCTTCGAACGACCGGCCCAGGAGGACCAGGCATTCGAGGAACCGCGCGCGGGCGAGCACCCGCCAACCGGAAGGCTTCCGGGACATCTCCTCGGCGATGGCATCCAGGCATTGCCGCACCGTGCGCTGGGCGGCGGCGGCGAGGTGGAGCTTGTGGCGGAAGCCGGTTTCGCTGCGGAACAGGGGCTCGAGCAGCAGGAGTCCGGCGATGCCCCGGATCGTTCGGAGCTCCTCGCGTGCTGCAGCCACCAGCTCCGGCTGGAAGAGCACGTTGTAGATGGTGAGCCCCTGGCTCTCGGAATAGGTGTGACGTTCGCCGGGCGCCACCGCGAAGACGTCGCCCTCGACCAGGAGGTGGGGCGCGGCCACCGACGGTCGGTCGGCAAAGGACAGGCTGTGGCGGGCGCTCCCTCCGGCCACCAGCACGAGCTCGATGAAGTCGTGCGTATGCGGGGCCACGTCGGTGCCGTGGATCCCCTTGCGCACGGCCAGCGGAAACGCGGGGTCGTCGAAGATCTCCCGCGCGTGATAGGCCTCTGGTGCGCTCACGGATGTCCTCGGGGCAGCCGCACGGGAAGGCGCTGGGGCCGGACGCGCGGTCCGGACCGGCCTGTACTCAGGGCCACTTCAGGTTCTCGGCATTCTCGTCCGGGGGCCTGCGGGTGTGGCTTTCGGATTCCGGGTTGTACCCGAGCTCGCGCAGCTTCTGCGTCAGCTGCTGGACGCGGTTGTAGTTCTGCTGGGCCATCTTCTCCCACTTCTGCGAGTGCTCCTTCCATTTTCCGAGCGCCTGCCGGTGGCTTTCCAAGCTCTTCTGCAGGCCCTCGTTGGCAAAGGAGAGCTCCTGGGTCTGCCGCGCGAGTTCCTCGCGCTGCCGGTCGAGTTTCTGGTTGGTCTTCGCCAGCGCATCCATCTTGGTTTTCTGCATTTGGCGCTGTTCGGCCACGAGGGCCGCGATCTGTTCCAGGGCGGCCTCCTGTTCCTGCAGCCGCTGGACGAGTCCCGCCAGGGCCGCCTGCTGTCCGCGGGGCACGCCCGCGCCGGGCGCCGAGGTGTCGCGGAGCGTGGTCATCCAGAGAATGATGGCCAGGGGAATGGCGAGCAGGGCGATCAGGGGGATGACCAGCCGGGTGATCCAGGAGACCGTGACCCGGTTGGCGCGGCGCACCTCGTCCACGACCGTTTCCTGGTGGTCGCGCGTGCCGCGGGCGATCGCTTCAGACAGTCCCTGCTCCTCGAACCGGGCCATCATCTCCGGCACCTTGTCCTCGAGCTGGCGGGCCAGGGGATCGATCACGCGCGATTCCAGGACCGAGGGAAGGTCGGCCACCGCGCCTTCGAGCGATCGGCCCACCTGCTCCTCGAGCCGGCCGGCCACCGCCGCTTCGATCCGATCGGGAAGGGCGTCGGTCAGGCCTTCGATCGCCTGGTGGACGTCGGCCTGCTGCGCAGCCCGTTGTTCCTGCAGCGTCGCCTGCTCGGCCCGGGCCTGATCGAGGTGATCGCGTACGCCCTTCGAGAGTTCCTTGGCCTGCTCCTGGAACCGCTCGGTGGTCGCAGTCAGTTCGGTGGTGACCGTTTCCGCCAGCAGTTGCCGGGTCGAGGCGAGCACGCGTTTTTCGGTATCGGCCAGCATGTGTTCGAGACGGGCGTTCACGTCGGCCATCTCTTCGCCGGCCGAGGCGAGCGCTGTCCGGACCTCGGCCGTGAGACTCTGCTCCACCGCCTCCCGGATGCCGCCCACAAGGCGCTGTTCCTCTTCCTCGGACCGGCGGTTGAGGCTCTCGGCGTGGTCGGTGAGCGCCCGGTCGACGCTGTCGGCCACCAGCTGGTCGATCCGGGTTTCGCTCAGGCTCGCGCCTTCGGGCACGCTGGCCAGAACCCGGTCCACCTCCTGCTGCACGCGCGCAGCCGCCTGGGTTTCCTTCTCCTCGCTCCATGCGGACAGCTTTTCCGCCTGCGCGAGCAGGGCCGCCTCGATCTGCTCGGTGAAGGCCTTGCGCAACTCGCTCTGCCGCGCTTCCACCTGTTCGCTGATGCGGCTGCTCGCGTTCTCCAGCGCGGCCTGGAGCGCTTGGAAGCGTTCCGCGGTCGCTCCGGCGGCCTGTTTCTCGAGCCGGGCGACCGGCTCCCGCACGCTTGCGGTCAAGGATTGCTGGAGCGAATCGGCCAGGCGCGTCTCCTGATCGGCCATGTCGCGCCGCAGGGTAGCCACGGCTTCCTGGATCCGCGTCTCCACGGTTTCGGCCACGGCCGCGTCCGTCTGCCGGGACTGCTTGTCCATGGCCTGGAAACGCTCGGCCAGAAGCGCCTCGACCGCCTGGCCGAACGCCTGCTGCAGGTCTTGCAGGCGCTGGGACGAGGCTTCTTCCATGCTGGCGAGTGACTGGCGGGACGCGTGGCGCACGGACTCGAGGAGCTCGTTCCGGTCGGCCGCGCGCTGCTCTTCCAGGTGCTGCTCTTGCTGTTCGAGCATGGCGTGCAACTCGCCCGACCAGGCTTCGCGCAGGCGCTCGGCGCGGTCCGCATGCTCCTGGGCCAGGGTGTGGCGGATCTTCTCGAGCTGCGCCTCCAGCCCGTCTTTGAGTTCCGCGGCCGGATCGCGTTCGTCCGCCTGCGCAGCCAGATGCTTGGCCAGCGCGAGCTCGATCTGCTCGCGCAGGCCGGTCAGGGCTTCCGCCTGCCTGGTTTCCAAGGATTCCCGCACGGCGGAGAGGCGTTGGTCGATGGCGATTTCGAGCGCCTGGTGAAGCGCGGTTGAGCGTTCCGCGTCCTTCTCCACCAGGGCGCGCGAAAGATCGCCGAGACGCATGGCCAGGGTCTGGCCGAGTTCGTCGCGGAAGACGGCTGTCAGGTCGGCTTCCCGCTTGCGGACCTCATCGGCCAGCCGGGCGAACCGCTCCTCCAGGCTGACGGCGAGCCGGTCGGCCACGCCCGCTTGGAGAGCAGCCGGGTCCGGCGGGGCGGGAACCGCCTCGGCCACCGCCTGGAAGACCTGCTCGCGCACGAGAGCGGCCAGAGCATCGGTGTCCGGCGCCGCTGCTTGTGGCGCCGCCGCCGGCGCGTGGTGTTCGGCCGGGGATTCGGGGAACGAGAGGGTGAGCAGCGGTTGGTCCGGGCACTCCGAGCAGGTCATGAGACGGGAGACGTCCACATGCGCCGGATCCGCACTGGCTCCGCAGTGGGGACAGCGCAGGACCGCGGGCGAGAGCGTCACCAGGCCGGTGCGGCACTTCTTGCAGCGGTAGACCTTCCCCAAGGTCACCGAGTTCACGCGGTGGACCGTGTCGCATTCGGGACACACCAGACGGATCGGCTCAGGCACCTTGTTCTCCGTGGTTCGACGGATCCAGCGCTGTTTCATTCTCCATTTTGCCGGCCGCGGTGTCCAGAGGTTTCCAACCGTGTAGGTCGCACCATGCCGCGCGGACGGGGACGCCACTCCGCGCCCGTCGGCGACAGGGCGGGGCGTGAAAAGGGTTGACCACGGGCCTGATGGCGTTACACTGCTCTGGCAGCCCCGTTCCGGCCGGAGTGCTCGTTCTGAGCCGGCGACGCGCCCGAGGAGGCCCCATGAGTCTGCGAAGGCGATACCGCCCCAAACGTCGTCCCCCCAAGCAGCGGACCGAGGACGAGATCAGCGACGCGAACCTCGAGACGGTCGAGGACGAGGAGGTGCTCGCCGACTACGGAGAGCGCATCCTGGAGGCCCTCAAGGGCGGCAAGGAAGTCCTCAAATCGATCAGCCACTATGAACTCGTCGAAGAGCTGGGCAAGGGTGGCATGGGCACGGTGTTCCTGGGAAATCAGGTCTCGGAGGGCGGCGTCAAGAAGCAGGTGGCCATCAAGGTCCTGAAGGACACGACCCACACATCGTCCATCAAGATGTTCGTGGAGGAGGCGCAGCTCTTGGCGCAGCTCTGCCAGGGCACGATCGTCGAATTCCTGGCCCTGGAGAGCATGGAGGTGGACCTGCCGGGCAAGGTCAATCCCCGCACGCGCCGCCGCACGAGCGGCACGAAGAGCAAGATCTACTTCATGGTGCTCGAGTACGTCAACGGGCCCGGGCTCAACGAGGTTCTCCGGACCCATGCCGACAACGTGCTCATCATGCACCCCGCCATGGTGGGGTTCATCCTCAACAAGGCCACCATCGCACTGGCCGAGGCCCACACCCTGACGGACAAGTTCGGCAATCCCCTCAACCTCGTCCATCGCGACATTTCTCCTTCGAACATCCTCTTCAATGCCAAGGCGGGCATCACCAAGCTGGCCGACTTCGGCGTGGCGCGGGCGTTCGGAGGCGACGCCGAGGAAGAGGAAGGACGCGAAGAGGAGCAGCATCTCGTGGGCAAGGCGCGGTACATGGCGCCCGAGCAGATGGAGGGCCACGCCACAGCCAAGAGCGATGTCTGGGCTCTGGGAACCATCGGCTACGAGGCGCTGACCGGCTTCAGCCCCTATCGTCTGTACGGCAAGAAGCTCCGGGAGCGTGTCAAGCATATCCAGCGCCAGTTCGGTTTCCCGCTGCGGCCGCCGCACGAGATCATCCGCTCGACCGATACGCGCTTCAACCTCGAGTCGCTCTCGGCCATTATCATGCAGTGCCTGCAGCAGGACCCGAAGAATCGTCCGAGCTCGGTGGAGCTCAATGCGCTTCTGGAGGGCGAGTATCTCTACAACCGCGGGCTCGGTCCCACCAACAAGACGCTGGGGGCCTATCTGAAGCTGCTCGAATGCGCCATCGGAGACGGCGAGGTGGTGCCCCCGCCCGAGTTCCTGGAAGGGGAGGACGCGACCGTGCTGTGCAACACGCTCTGGGTGGAAGACCCGCTCTCGGTCTTCCGCCGGCGCGGCACCTCGGCCTATCGGAGCCGTTTCCTCAAGGCGATCAAGGCCAAGCAGGCGAATCCCTGCCTGCTTCCGAATGCATCGGGCGAGCTGTTTCAGCCGCCGGCCGGTTAGCGGGAACGCGGGAGAGGCCGGGCTTTCCAGAGGGAGGGTGCGATGTCAGCGGCGACGCATTCCAACGGATCGAAGGGCACGCAGACGTCCAACATGCGGCGGCGGATCTACCTGATCGACCGGGACTACCAGCTGCAGGAAGTGAACCGCACCGTGCTCATGTTCATGAGCCTCATCTTCGTGCAGATCGTCCTGTTCCTCTGCGTCGGCTATCTCATGCGGGCGGGCCGCCTCGACGATGTGACGGGGCCGACCGTGTTCGTGGGGGTCGCCTTTGTCGTGCCCATGATCATGTGCATTCTCTACTCGTGGATCACGATCCGCCGGACCCACCGCGTGGCGGGCGCGGCCTATCGTCTGAGCCAGGACATCGGGAAAATGACCCAGGACCCCGCCTTCCGTTTCCGCCTGCGCCAGGGGGACTACCTGCAGAACATCGCAGGCGAATTGAACCGGGTGATGGAACGGGTCGAGACTCAGCAGGCCGATTTGCAGAGCCTGGCGGAGATCCTGGACGATCTGCACACCCACCTGGAAGCGATCGGCGAAAGCCTGCCCCCGAGCCGCCGCCAGACCGTGCAGGCGCACCTCGGGGATCTCCGGCAGCTCGCCGACCGGCTCGCCTTCCGTTCGCGGCCGGCCCGTGGGGCGGAGTCGGCGACCGGCGCGACAGGAGCGGAGAACTGACCACTACCCGCCGATGTATTGGCGGATGGCGTCGGCCAGGCGCTGGAGGGTGTCGCGGCGCTTGGCGTCGTCCGACGCCAAGCTGGTCATGCGGAAGCCCTCGAGGCTGGAATGAAAGCCGGTGAGCGGCGTGACGCAGATGCCCGTCGCCCCCATGAGGTAGTAGACGAAACGCTTGTCGTTGGGCACGTCCTGCACCATCTGCTCGACGCGTCGGCGCACCTCGGCGTTTTCGATGGGCAGGGACTGCCGGTCGTCGAGCACGCCGTCTGCGAAGACGATGGGGAAGTAGAAGGCGCCCTGCGGGCGGTTGACGATCAGGCCGTCGATGTCCTTGAAGACCTCGTACGCTTCGTTGGTCCGCCGTTCGAACTCGGCCGCGCGCGCGGCCAGATGCCCCTGGTACCGCGCGTCGCCCATCACGCGGGGAATCGACATCTGCGGGAGAGTCGTCGAACAGACCTCCATCATCTTCGCCTTGACCAGGGCCTGGGCATACTCGTCGAACTCCGGATCCCGTCCCATGTTCAGGATCTCGATCCACCCGCACCGTGCGCCGGGCCAGGGGTACTCCTTGCTGATGCCGCGCAAGGCGACCGCCGGCACGTCTTCCGCGACTTCCGACAGATGAATCGTACGCGCGCCGTTGTAGCAGATGTGCGCGTAGATCTCGTCGCAGATGAGGAAGAGGCCGAACTCGCGGGCCACGGAGACGATCGTCTCCAGCCAGTCGCGGTGGTAGACCAGGCCGGTCGGATTGTCGGGATGCACGAGAGCGATGCCGATGACCTGGGGATTGTACTTCACCTTGGAGCGAAGTTCGTCCAGATCGGGTTCCCACCCGTTCCGCGGGTCCAGGTGGAAGAAGAGGCGATCGTATTCCCCCCGCTTGGCCTCGTTCGACGAATGCGTGGGGTAGCATGGCGTGGGCAAGATGATGCGGGCGTCTTTGCGGACCAGATCGTAGATCTTGTCCACGGCATCGGCGATGCCGTTGAAGAAGAGGATGTGGTCGGGTTCGATCTGGGCGCCGCCGCGCCGGTTGACCCGCTCGGCGAGAAACGCGCGGGCAGCGTCCACGCCGCGGCTCGGGCAGTAAGCCCACGCCTGATCGCTCGCCTGGATATCGGCCACGATCTCCCGGATCCAGGGGGCGACGGGTTCGCCCATCTGCACCGGATCACCGATGTTTTCCCACGTGATCTCCACCCCGAGACGGCGGATGCGATGCGCTTCGTCGACGATCTTGCGAATTTCGTATTCGAGATGCTTCACCCCTTCGGGCACGATGCGGGTCCGCATGATCATCTCCTTGCGTTCGCGCTCTCAAGAGCATTATTTGGAATGCTCCGCGGAGGTCAAGGAGCAAAACCGCTGAGCCGTTCGATGGCGCTTGACAGAAACGACGCGGGACACTAGGATGATCTGCGTGAGGAGGCGCAAAGAGCGCGTCCTGTTCCGCTGCGCGCGAAGCCGTGGGCGCCGGGGAGACAGTTATGCTGCAGGCTGCGTTCGGGGTTCGTC
>CAZBZG010000028.1:0-24441 GCA_964496245.1 uncultured Planctomycetaceae bacterium
GCTCGTAGCGCGACTCCCACAGCTCGGCGTCAGCACCGACCTTCTTGGTGCCGGCTGCGGATTGACCGTGATCGGCCAGATACGCGTCCCAGTGGCCTTGGCGGTGGTAATACCGGTCGTAGAGCGTTGCGAGTTCCTCGTGCGAGAGGCGCGGGCTGACGTAAAGCAGGCTGCAAGCTGCGCAGCGATTGACGCGCAGGCCCCGCTCTTCTGCATAGAAGCGCGGCGCGTCGGTTTTGCAGAGCGGGCAGGCAACGGACACGACCGTGCGGCCGGCCGCACGCGGCTGTGCGTCCGCGACTTCCCTGAAGACCCGCGCGTACCCCTCCACCATGGCCCCCACCCCAAAATGCTCCCGCGCGTATCGCGCGGCAAAGGCACCCATGGCGCGGCGGCGGGCGGGATCGGCGGCCGAGCTGCGGATGGCATCCGCCAGCGCTTCGGCAGTCGGGGGGACGAGCAGGCCGCCTTGTTCCGGGCCGGACTCCGTCTCCTCCCGCGCCACGGCCTGGCGCGCGCCGCCCACGTCGGTCGCGACCACGGGCACGCCCGCGGCCTGGGCTTCGAGCAGGGCGAGCGGGTGGCCCTCGCGGTCGGAGGCGAGCGCAAACAGATCCATGGCAGCCAGCACATCCGGCATGTCGGTCCGCAGGCCGAGGAAGCGGACCGCGCCCGCAAGGTCGGGCTCGGCCGCGCGCGCTTCCAGCCGCGGCCGCTCCGGACCGTCGCCCGCGATCAGGCAGACCACCTCCGGATGCGCCCTGCGCACCTGCGCCACCGCTTCGAGCAGCCGCAGCGGATTCTTCTGCGCCACCAGCCGGCCGGCCGTGCC
The DNA here is from genome assembly GCA_964496245.1 of uncultured Planctomycetaceae bacterium. Taxonomy (GTDB): domain Bacteria; phylum Planctomycetota; class SZUA-567; order SZUA-567; family SZUA-567; genus CAZBZG01. The sequence goes on from CAZBZG010000028.1 coordinate 833, forward strand.
CACCACGAAACGCGGCGACAAGGGCAAAGAGCTGCCTACGCTTGCGCTCGGAGGGTCCGGCTCCTGCCGGACCGCGGTCTCAGGGTGATGCGGCGGACGCGCAGGAGCGCGTCCCTCCGACTCTGCCGTTGGCCGCCTATGCTCACGTGGCGCCGCGGCCTCGAGACCGAACTCTGTGCGCACACGCGCGCCGTCTCCGTCGGCGAACCGCTCCACGCGGATGCCGTTCGGGATCACGGTGAGGAGATCGCCGGGCACGCCCACCTCGTCCCGGTAGAACGCTGCCGCATCGTCGGACACAGACACCATGCGCGCGGTGTGCCGGATGAGCCGCCGGTCGATCCAGCGGTAGTGCCATGGCTTCCATGCGTCGCGGTTGTGCTCGGTGGCAATCACCGGCACGCCCGAACCGCGCAACGCGAAGCGCACCCAGGTGTTCGCGGTCCAGAGATGCGTGTTCACCACAGCCGGCTGCACGTCGTCCACGAGCCTGCGGATCTTGCGCGGAAGGCCCAAGTCGAGCCCCGGTTGCTTTCCCAGCACGTGCACCGGCACGTCGCCGAGTTGGTTAGCGAGCGGTCCGGCTTCAGCCAGGCAGACCACGTGCGGCGTCCACGCTGCGCGGTCGAGGCCGGTCGCCAGATCGACCACGACCTGCTCAGCCCCGCCCATGGTGAGGCTCTCGATGGCCAGCAAGATGGGGCGCGGTTCGCTCACGACGGCGCCTCCACGTATCGATGGAAGAGCTGTACGAGTTCGGCCACGTTCGCCTCCTGATCGAACAGAGAGCGCACGCGCGGCCGGGCCGCAGCCCCCAGCCGGCCGGCGAGCTCCGGATCGGTGAGCACCCGGCGCAGGGCGCTGGCGAGCGCTTCCGGATCCTTCTCCGGCACAAGCAGGCCGGAGACGCCGTCCTCCACAAGCTCGGGGATGCCGCTCACGCGCGTACTCACGACCGGCTTGCCGAACGCCATGGCCTCGGCCAGCACGTTGGGGATGCCGTCGAAGTGGTCGTCCGGCATGTAGATGCTGGCGAGTGCGAACACGCTCGCGCGCTCCAACTCCTCCAGGACCATGGCAAACGGCACGCGGCCGAGCCAGACCACGCGGGAGCCGATTCCAAGGGATTCGGCCAGCTGTTCGAGCTCGCCCGCCTGCGGCCCTTCGCCCACGATGCGCAGCTCGAAATCCACGCCGTCAGCTGCCAACCGCGCAGCCGCGCGCAGCAGATACCGGAAGCCCTTGAACGCGAAGAGCCGGCCCACGGACAGGATGACGGGCGGATGCGTCTGTTGCTCCGCAGGAGCCGCATCCGTCCCGTCCGCCTGCACTGCGCGGGCCTCGGCTGCTGCAGCTGCCTCCCACACGTGCCGGTCGAGCCCGTGGTAGTTGAGGTGGATGTCCTCGGGCCGCGAATGATGCATGCGTTCGCGCAGATGCCGCCAGGAGTAACCCGTGCACACAGCCACGAACGTCGCGTCCGCAAGCTTGGTCTCGAGAAACGGATTGCGCGTGAAGATGTTTTCCCCGTGGATGGCGGCCGACCAGGGAATGCCCTGCACTTGATGGAGGATCCAGGACGCGGACGTGGGGATGTTCCGCCAGTGGCCGTGGGTGTGATGGATGCCGCGCGCGCGCATGACTTCCCCGAAATGGAGCGTGAGCGGCAGAATGGCCAGGTTCTTGCAGAGCCGGCCGGGCTCCCGCCAGCAGCCCGCAACCATGCGCGCGACCGTGACCAGGAGTTGGGGCGGACGGCACAGCAATGCGCGCACACATGCGCTCAGCGCCTCGCGACTGCAGAGGTCGCCGTAGTGCGTCCGGTCGAGCAACGCTTCGGCGCCCGGCGGATGCTCCGCGTGCCGCGGCCGCTGGAGGCTGAAGATCTCGAACGCCACCCCCTGCCGGTCGAGTTCGAGCAACTCCCGCAGGATAAAGGTCTCGTGCACCTCGGGAAACATGGAGAGGAGGATGCCGAGTTTCATGATTTCGCACCCTCCGGCTCATACGTCGACCGCCGCAACACCAACGCTGGTTCCAGCCGGTCCCGCGCCGCCTTGGCCCAGCGCACCACGCGGGCCTTGCCGGCAACGGCGGAGGCGATACGGACCGGTACGCCGGCCCACGGGTAGTTGCTCGCCAAATACCGGTCGGTGAACGTGCTCTCCAGGCGGCGGCGCTCGAATTCGTCATAGAGCGCCCGCAGCTCGTCCGGCCGCATGCTGTCGAGGCGCAGGGTGCTCGTACCGCCTTCGAACGAATCCTTTGCCGGCCCGCCATCCCCCTCGGGGCCGAGCAATCCCCGCTCCTGCGCGATGTCCCAGAGCCGCGTGTGCGGATAGGGATAGACCACGGAGATCTGAAAGCCGGCCTCGGGCTGGAGCTCTTCGTGGAGCGCCAGGGTCTCGCGGGCCATGGCGAGGGTCTCGCCGGGGAAACCGATCATATAGAAGGCATAGGTTGCCAGGCCCACCTCCTTGGTGATGGCGAAGGTTTCACGAATCTGGTTGTTCGTCATATCGCGGCCGAGCACCTCGCGCCGGAGCGTGTCGTTGCCGCATTCCACGCCGATCGAGACGTAGTCGCAGCCCGCATCCTTGAGCGCGCGGGCTGTGTCGCGGTCCAGCAGCCCCACGCGCGCGTTGGCCACGAACGGGAGGTCGATCTCCCGCCGGTAGCGGGGCAGGAAGCTGCGGAGCCACTCCTTCTGGAGCGTGAATGTGTCGTCCTCGAAGATGACCCGCCGCACGGTCTGCGCCTCCCGCCCGCGCGCGATCTCCTCGAGAACGCGCCCGGCCGAGCGCATGCGTACGTACCGTCCGGGCTGCACAGCCTTGAGGAGGTGATTGCAGCAGTAGGAGCAGTCGAACGGACAGCCCCGACCCGCCATCACCGGAAAATCGCCGCCTCGCTCGGCTGCGAAGAGCGTGCGGTCCGGCAGCGGTAGCGCGTCCAGATCCTGGCAGAAGGCGGCCGGCGGGGTCTCGTTCCAGCCGGTCCCGTTGCGTACGTGCAGCCCTGGCATGTGGCTGGGCGTCTGGCCCCCAGCCAGGGCACGCGCGAGCCGGCGCACAGGCGCCTCGCCCTCTCCCCGCACCACATAATCCACGCCCGCGCAGGCCTGGACCGACTCCGGGCTCACCGTGGCGTGCACGCCGCCGACCGCGACCGGCAGGTCGGGCTGCGCGGCCTGCATCCAGCCAATCCACTCGCGCACGCGCGGCCAGTGATGCGTGACCGCGGTACAGGCCACGAGCCCGGGCGCGAAATCGCGCACCGCCCGGAGGAAGCGTTCCCGGCGCACGGGCCGGCGCACGGTGAGCAGCGCGGTCTCATGCCCCTCCTCGCGCAGCACCGCGCTCACCTGGGCCAGGCCCAGGTGTGTGGTCACGCTCTTGCCGAGCGCCGGGAGGACGAGCAGAACGCGCATCACGCACCCTCCCCGCAACTCTCTCCCCAGCCAACCTGGAGACGTTCGTATAGGCCCCACGTTGCTTGCGTGGTGCGCTCCCACGAGAAATGCTCGGCCACGCGCGCGCGGGCGGCTGCGCCCATCTGCCGGCGCCGTTCTGCATCGGCCAGGAGCGCGCCCACGGCCCGGGCCAAGCCTGCGGCGTCGCCCACAGGCACGCGCAGGCCGCAGGTCTCGCCGGGCAGGAGCTCGGCCACGCCCCCGCAGTCCGTAGCCACCACAGGCAAGCCGCTTGCCATGGCCTCGAGCACGGCATTGGGGAAGCCCTCGGCCCGGCTCGTGAGCACAGCCACGTCGCTCGCAGCGAGCAGATCGAAGACGTCCTGCCGCTCGCCCAGAAAACGGACATGCGCCTCCACGCCGAGCGCGCGGGCCTTGTCCTCCAGCTCCTGATGCCGCGGACCGCTGCCCACGAAGAGCCAGCGGAGCGCGGGATGCTGAGGCGCGAGCGCGGCCACTGCCGCGAGCGCGGTGTCGTGATCCTTGACAGGCGTGAGCGTGGCGACCTGGGCGACCACACCTTGCTCCTCTTTCAGGTCCAGGGACCGGCGCACGCGCATGCGCGTCTCCGGGCCTGCGGCTTCCGGCAGGTCGATGCCGTTGGGGATGACCTCGATCCGGTCGGCCGAAAGCCCCTCCAGCCGGCATGCCGCCTGCCGCACGGCCTCGGAGTTGGCGGTGATCGCATCCGCCCTTTTGGCTACACAGCGGGCGAGCCAGCGGAAACCGCGGCCCATCCAGAAGCCCGTATCCCGCCGGCTCGTCACGACCCGCGTGGGCAGCCCGCGCGCGAGAACCGGGGCGAGCAGGCACGCGGTGCCGAGAAACGCGTGGAGAACGGCGGGCGGGTCGTGCATGAGCCGCTTGCGCAGGCGCCGGACGGCCGCGAGGCCGGACGGGCGCCACAGGTTTCCGCAGCCGAACGCTTCGACCGGCACCCCCTGTTCGCCAAGCGCGGCGCCGATGACGCCCGCGCGCTCGAGGCAAAGCACCGACGCCTGCCAGCGATCCGGCAGGCGCTCGATCAGTCCCTGGATATGCCGCTGGGTGCCCCCGACCTTCATCTCGTCGATGAGGTAGGCGATGTGCAGAGGGGATCCGTCCATGGGGATCGTTCCCGCCTGGACCACGGGTGGTGCATGTCCGGGCAATCCGGCGCATGTCTCGGGAGTTCGGGGGTCAATTGTAGAGGCGTGCTAGAGGGATGCAACCGTCTTGGCCCCGCTGGCGGCGGGAGGCGAAACGCGGGAAGGTGCGGATCCATACGCGGCCTTCACTCAAACCCCTTCAACTTCTTCTCATCCCCAAGATACCAGGATCCGTCGCGTTCGATCCAGTAGTTGGGGTCCATGTCTTTCATCTGGCCGGGGAGGCTCAGGCGGCCGATGACGCGGGCGTCGGTCTTGTCCTTGCCGAGGTCGATCGTGCGTACGGAGATATCGTTCCGGTCGACCTGCCCCAGCCGGAGCAGGCCCTCGATGACGCGCAAATGGCCCTTGACCAGGCCGTCGCCCGCGTGCTTGCGGATCTCGGGGTCCACGTAGTCCATGGCCTTGTCCAGGTCGCCTGTGGCCACGGCCGCGTAGAAATCCCGGAAGCGCTTGGTGAGGGCCGCTTCGATGGCCTTGTCCGACCGGGGCTTGGCGTCGTCGCCCTCCCGGTCCCAGGCCCCGCGCATGAACGCCACCACCTCCATCATCTTCTCGTAAGCCTGCTCGTCCTTGTCCTTGAACCGTGCAGCCTCGCGCTCGATCTGATCGGCGTGGCGGAGGATGATGCGCCGCGACTTGTCGAGCTTGAGCACCGCGCGCTGGCACTTCTGGAGGAGGCGCTCGGTCTCGTCAAACGCATCCCCGTCCACCAGGAGTTCCAGGCACCGGTTGTAGGCGGTAAGCGCCTCCTGGCTCTTCTTCTGCTGCTCGAGCACATAGGCCTTGTGGTAGAGCGCCTGGACATGGACCGGGTCGGCCTCCTCCGCGTCTTCCAGGATGCTCTCGAGCACCACCAGGGCGGCGTCGTAGTCGCGCGACCGCACCAGCTTCTCGGCCGCTTCCAACCGCTTCGCGGCCTTGCTCTCCTCCTCCGCGCCCCAGGCCGCGCCCGCGACGAGCAGGATCGCCGTCCCCATCAACAGATGCATGCGCATGGCTCGTCTCCTCTCCAGAACGTTTACACGGCACATCGCGGCCGGGTTTCGGAATTTCGGACAGTTTTCAGCCTACCGGATTGAAGGGCAAAGGCAAGGGGTTTTGCGAAGGGCTGCGCCGCACGTGTGTGGGGGCATGGCTCCTGAGCCACGGAGACCCGAAACACCCGCGTATCCTGTAGGGGCGTATGCAATACGCCCCTACACATCGGAGACAGACGACCAGAACGCGCATGCCGCGCGGTCACGGGCTGCGGTTGTGGGGGTCGGGCGCATAGGCCTTGGGCCACACCGGCCCACAACCTCGAACCAAACGTTCTTCGGAGAGTCCGGCTCCTGCCGGACCGCGCGCACGTCGAGCGTTGCGGACGCGCAGGAGCGCGTCCCTCTCGCAGGCGGCCGGCGTCCGCTTTGTGGGTTCGCGCCCCCCTTGACGGCTGCCCCTCAGAGCCCTATGCTGGACGCGCGAACACGCAGGAGCCAGGCATGACCGCTCAGACGATGCGCCCCGACGCAGCCGGTCACTTCGGTCTCTACGGGGGACGGTACATCCCCGAGGTGCTGGTGCCGGCGGTGCAGGAGCTGACCCAGGCCTTCCGGAACGCCTCGCAGGATCCCGATTTCCGGTCCGAATTCGAGTCGCTGCTCACGCACTACGTAGGCCGGCCGAGCCCCCTCACGTTTGCCGCACGCCTGACCGCGTTCTGCGGGGGTGCGCGCATCTACCTCAAGCGCGAGGACCTCAACCACACGGGCTCCCACAAGATCAACAACACGATCGGCCAGATGCTCCTGGCCCGGCGCATGAAGAAGCCACGCATCATCGCCGAGACAGGCGCCGGCATGCACGGGGTAGCCACCGCCACGGCGGCGGCCCTCTTCGATCTCGAATGCATCGTCTATATGGGCACGGTGGACGTGGAACGACAGCGCGCCAACGTCTTCCGGATGCGCCTCATGAACGCCGAGGTGCGCCCCGTGGAAAGCGGCACCTGTACGCTCAAGGACGCCATGAACGAGGCCATCCGCGACTGGGCCACAAACGTGCGCGACACCTTCTACTGCATCGGCTCGGTGGCCGGCCCGCATCCGTACCCCGAGATGGTCCGCACGTTCCAGCAGGTCATCGGCCGCGAAGCGCGCCGGCAAATCCTGGAGATTGACGGCAAGCTCCCGGCCGCTTGCGTGGCCTGCGTGGGCGGCGGGTCCAACGCCATGGGCACGTTCTACGAGTTCATGCCCGACAGCGACGTGAAGCTTATCGGCGTGGAGGCCGCGGGCTGCGGCATCGATACGGGCAAGCACGCCGCCTCCCTGGGGCACGGCAGCGTGGGGGTGCTCCACGGATCCAAGAGCTACGTGCTCATGAACCAGGACGGTCAGATCCAGGAAGCGCATTCGGTCTCAGCGGGCCTCGACTACCCGGGCGTGGGCCCGGAGCACAGCTACCTCAAGGATACGGGGCGGGCAACCTACGAGAGCGTGACCGATGCCGAGGCGATCGATGCCTATCAGAAGCTGAGTCAGCTCGAAGGCATCATCCCCGCGCTCGAGAGCAGCCACGCCATCGCCCACGTCATGAAGATCGCCCAGGACTTCGACAAAGACCAAGCCCTCGTGGTCTGCCTGTCGGGCCGCGGTGATAAGGACGCCGAGAGCGTTGAGGCGTGGCTCGAGGAACACGGCCGATAGCGGATGCGCCCCGCGTTCTCCGCGCCGGCACGTCCCGGAGCGGTGCGGCGTCGGCCCGCGGTGGTTTCGCGCGGCTTCCCTGCAGGAGTCTCTATGAGCGTGTGCGTACGCTTCGCCCCGTCGCCCACAGGGCATGTACACATCGGCAACCTGCGCGTGGCGATCTTCAACTGGCTCTTCGCCCGCCACCACCACGGCACCTTTCGGCTGCGGATCGAAGACACCGACCGCCAGCGCTCCACGCCCCAGGCCATCGCGACGCTGCTCGACGCGATGGCGTGGATGGGCCTCGACTACGACCAGGAGGCGGTCTACCAGTCGGCCCGGGCCAGGGAGCACGTGGACGCCGCCTCCCGGCTCAGGACCGAAGGCTCCGCCTTCTGCGCGGGCGAGAACGAACCCACGGTCCTGCTCCTGGACGCCAAGCTCTATGACCCGTCCTTTGTGACCGAGCCGCGTGACGAGGCGTCCATCGACGTGGCCAAGGGCGAACTCACGGCCGACGTCCGATGCTTGTTTCACGCGGTCCCCACGTCCAAGGGCGACATCTATACCACCCCCATCCTCTGGGATGCCCTCGACCTTCCCGTGTTCGTGCGGGCCGACGGCACTGAGGTCGAGGGCGCGCGGCTCCTCGAAGCGGTCACCGACGTCTGCGCAGGCGCCCCGGCCGAGCGCGTGAGCCTCCACGAGGCGGCCGGCGGCCGGCTCGGACGCATTCGCTTCCGGCGGCGGTATGTCTTCTACGAGGACTTGGTCATGGGCCGCCGCGAGAAGCCGCTCGACAGCATGCGCGATCAGGTCATCGTGCGCTCGGACGGCTCCCCCGTCTTCCATCTCGCCAACGTCTTGGACGACGCTGCCATGGAGATCACCCACGTACTGCGGGGCAACGACCACGTGGAGAATACCTTCCGCCACCTCTTCCTCTACAAGGCCCTCGGGCTCGTGCCGCCCCGCTTCGGACATTTTCCCATGATCGTCAACCAGAAGGGCAAGCCCTACTCCAAGCGGGACGGCGATGCGTACGTGGGCGAGTTCCGGGAGAAGGGCGTGTTGCCCGAGGCCCTCTTCAATTTCCTGGCCCTCTGCGGATGGTCGCCGGGCGACGGCCGCGAACTCCTCACCCGCGCGGAAATGGTCGAGGCCTTCAGCCTGGACCGGGTCAATGCCTCGGCCGCGCGCTTCGACACGGACAAACTCGCCTGGATGAACGCCCAGATTCTGCGACGCCTGCCGCGCGACCAACTGCTCGAGCGGGTCCGCTCCGCGCTCGCGAGCGAGGGCGTGAAAACCGCGGACCTCGATCCGGACTGGCTCGAACGCCTGGTCGCGCTCCATCTTCCCCACGTGAGCACGCTCCCCGCCTTCTTGGACGCCACCAGGTTCTTCTTCGAGGACAAGCCCGCGCTACAGGAGAAAGCCGTGCGCAAGGTGCTCTGCAAGAAGAACGGCAAGGGCCTGCAGACGCTGGCCGGCCTCCGCCCGGTGCTGGACGGAATCGATCCGTGGACGGAAGAGACGCTCGAACAAGCGATCACCGGATATGCCGAAGGGAACGGATGCAAGATGGGCGATGTGGCCCAGCCCTTGCGCGTGGCCGTGACCGGCGGCACGGTGAGCCGCGGCATCTTCGAGGTACTCGCCCTGCTCGGCCGAGAACAGACACTTGCCCGCGTCGATCGTGTGCTGGCCGAGGTGGCGCCGGGCTGACCCCAGGCGGCGGGCCGATGGCGTCGGGCCAACGCAGCCGCGCCCCCGCCGCGCCCCTACGTCTGCTTCTTCGCGATCTTCGCCCAGGTGTCCTTGAGCGGTACCGTGCGATTGAACACGGGGTTCCCGGGCGTAGAATCAAGATCCACGCAGAAGTACCCCTGCCGTTCGAACTGGCAATGGAAGCCCGGGGCCTTGCCGGCCAGGGCGGGCTCCAGCTTGCATCCCCTCAGCACCGTCAGGGCATTCGGATTGCGATTGTCCAGCCAGGAGCTGCCGTCGGACACGGCCTGCGGATGCTCCACGCCGAAGAGGCGGTCGATCAGCCGGACCTCCGCGTCCACGGCATGACGTGCCGAGACCCAGTGGAGCGTGCCCTTGACCTTGCGGCCGTCCGGCGCGTCCCCGCCCCGCGTGGCCGGGTCGTAGGTGCAGACGAGCTCCTGCACGTTGCCGTCCGCATCCTTGACGACCTCCTTGCACGTGACGAAGTAGGCGTAGCGCAGCCGGACCTCGCGGCCCGGCGCCAGGCGGAAGAATTTGCGCGGCGGATCCTCCAGGAAGTCGTCCCGTTCGATGAAGAGCTCGCGGCTGAACGGCACCCGGCGCGTGCCCGCGCTCGGGTCTTCCGGATTGTTGATCGCTTCGAGCTCCTCGGTCTGGCCCTCGGGGTAGTTCTCGATCGTGATCTTGAGGGGCTTGAGCACGCCCAGGAACCGCGGGGCCACGCGATTCAGGTCTTCGCGCAGGCAGTGTTCGAGCATCGACACGTCCAGCCAGCTCTCGGTCTTGGCTACGCCGATGCGCTGGCAGAAGAGGCGGATCGATTCGGGCGTGAATCCGCGCCGCCGCAGGCCGGCCAGGGTGGGCATGCGCGGATCGTCCCATCCCCGCACGTAGCCGTGGCGTACCAGTTCGGTCAGCTTGCGTTTGCTGAGCACCGTGTAGGTCAGATTGAGCGGGGCGAACTCGATCTGCTGCGGGTGGTAGATTCCGAGCCGGTCGAGATACCAGTCGTAGAGCGGCCGATGGTGTTCGAACTCGAGCGTGCAGAGCGAGTGCGTGATGCCTTCGATGGAATCTTCCAGGCCGTGGGCCCAGTCGTACATGGGGTAGATGCACCATGCCTCGCCCGTGCGATGGTGGGCGGCATGCTGAATGCGGTAGAGCACCGGGTCGCGCATGTTGAGGTTCGGGTGCGCCATGTCGATCTTGGCGCGCAATACGTGGGCGCCGTCGGGAAACTCGCCCGCCCGCATGCGTTGGAAGAGGTCGAGATTCTCCTCCACCGTACGGTCGCGATACGGACTGTTCTTGCCGGGCGGGGTCTGGCCCCCCCGGCGGGCATCCGCGGCCGTGCCGCGAAAGGCGCGGATCTCCTCCTCGCTCAGACTGTCTACGTACGCGTCGCCCTGCCGGATGAGCTGCAGGGCGTATTCGTACATCTGCTCGAAGTAGTCCGACGCATAGAAGAGCCGGTCCTCCCAGTCGGCGCCGAGCCAGCGCACGTCGCGGAGGATCGACTCCACGTACTCGGATTCCTCCTTGGTCGGGTTCGTGTCGTCGAACCTGAGGTTGAACTCGCCCCCGTACTCCTGCGCGATGGTGTAGTTGAGCAGCACGGCCTTGGCGTGGCCGATGTGGAGATACCCGTTGGGCTCCGGGGGAAAGCGGGTGTGGACCCGTCCGTCGAACCGGCCGTCCTGCCGATGCTCCTCGATGATGGCCCGGATGAAATCCGTCTTCGGGGTGCGTTCCGAAGGCATGGTGTCCTCCCTGACGCGCGAACCCGGCAGACGCCGCGGTCCGCCGAATCCTGGCTGGCGTTTGCGTGCGCAGGCCCCTATAATAGAGGTCTGGACGCCGCATGCAAGGATTTGCGCGCCTGCGGCAGCCGACCGCCGCTGTCCCAGCCCCTGTGCGCGAGGAGAGCATCATGCGAACGATCGGAGCGCTCGCCGCCGGCGTGCTGGTGGTCGCCATCCTGGCCGCGGTCCTCTGGCCCGCCCCGCGCAACAAAGTCGAACGGGACCTGGCCCCGTTCGCGGCGGCCGTGCGCGAGTACTTGGCGGCCAAGTCCTTCGGCATGGAACCCGTGCGCGTCCAGGAGCTGTCGGTGGACGAGGACGGCCGGACGGCCGCCGCGGTCTACAAGCTCAAGGACGCAGCCGGCACGTACAACCTCGCAGTGACCTGGACCTTCACCTTCGAGCGGGACGAAGCGGGCGGATGGACGGTCACGGGGCACGAGACGCGGTGACCGGTCAGGGCGGTCAGCCGTGCGACACAGCGCCCCTCCATGTCGAGAACGCGTGAGGCAGGGCCAATGGCCGGCAGCCAACGGCCGGCAGCTCCTCACACCACCCCCAGGAACTCCATCTCACACAAGCGCGCGGCCAGATCGATCTTGGTGATGCGCACCTCCACCTCTTGGCCGAGGTGGAAACCGGGCCGGGCCTTTGCTTGACGGCGCGTAGGCTTGCCAGGCGTTCCGGGGGCCTCCTCCCGTGCGGCGAATCCGGCGCGGGCGAGCATCCAGCGCGGGATCATGCCCTCCACGAAATAATCCTCGATCTCCACGAAGATGCCGAACTTGCGGATGCCCGTGACCACGGCCTTGAACTCACGCTGCTCCTGGCGGGAGAGGAACTCGAGCCGCCGGAAATCCTTCACCCCCTCTTCGATCTTCATGGCCCGTCGCTCGCGCTGCGAAGCGTGGCTGCCCAGCTGATCGAGGACGTTGTGCGACACGCGCGGAGGCTGCCGGAGTCGCTTGGGCAGCTTGTGGGCCCCGTCGGAGAAGGAGCGGTCGAGCATCTGATGGAGGTGCAGGTCCGGATACCGGCGGATGGGGGAGGTGAAGTGCATGTAGTGCGCGAAGTCGAGCGCGAAGTGGCCGATGTCGTGCTGGGGCCCGTAGACCGCCTGCTTGAAGCTGCGGAGGATCGCCAGGTTGATGGCGTGCTCCTCGGGCCGTCCGCGGGCCTGTTCCAGAATGGCCTTGAGCCGCTCGCGCTTGTACGGCCGCTTGAACGGGTAGCCGCAGGCGGTCAGGAACTCGGCCAGTTCTTCGAACTGCTCTTCGTCCGGGGGTTCGTGGATGCGGTGGAGCGCGGGCACGCCGTTCGCCGCGCACCACTCGGCCAGAGCCACGTTGGCGGCCAGCATGAATTCCTCGACGAGCTGGTGCGAGTAGTCGTGCGGCACCTCTTCCAGGCCTTCGGCATGCCCCTCCTCGTCCAGGATCAGACGAAACTCGGGCAGGTGGAGCTCGAGTGCTCCGCTACCGAGCCGGTCCTTGCGCAGCTGGCGCGATAGACGGTGCAGCCCCTGAAGCGCTTCGAGCACGGCGGGGGCTTCCCGCCCGCGCAGGGACTCTTCGTCCGGAGTGGGCGCGCGCTTTTCGTCTTCGGGGGCCAGCAGATGGGCGACCTCCTCATAGGTGAACCGCCGTTGGCTGCGGATGCGGGAGCGGTGAATCGTGTAGTTGGTCCGCTTGCCGTCCCCGTCGTAGTGGAGGAAGACGCTCTTGGTGAGATGCGCCTCGTCCGGCCGCAGACTGCAGAGGTCGTTGGAGAGCTCCTCGGGGAGCATGGGGATGACCCGCTCAGGCAGATAGATGCTCGTCGCCCGGTCGCGCGCCTCCTCGTCCAGCCGCGTATCCGGTTTGACGAACCAGGAAACGTCGGCGATGTGCACCCCCAGGACCAGGCGGCCGTCCGGTTTCGCCTCGAGCGACAGCGCGTCGTCGAAATCGCGCGCGTCCTCGGGATCGATCGTGACTGTCACCGCGTCTGCGAGATCGAGACGTTCGTCCCCGGTCGACGGCGACGCAGCCCGAGCGAGATTCGCCACCTCCCGCTTGACCGGCTCCGGAAAGGGCCCGGGCGCATCGTAGGAGGCGAGGATGGCCGCCGTCTCGGTGTCCGGTTCCCCGGCGGGCCCCAGATCCTCGAGCACGCGCCCTTCGGGCTCGTCTGTTTCGCCCGGCCAGCGCGTGATCTCGAGCAGCACCTTGCGATCGGGTTCGACCGCCGCGCTGTCCGAGGTCAGCGCGAACGCGTACGGATTCTTCGGATCTTCGGGGCGCGCCGTCCCGTCCTTTTCGATCAGCGCCACGATGCGCGGCTGACCGCGTTCGATCACCTCGAGCACCCGGCCGAAGTGGCGGATGTCCTTGCCGCGCCGTTGCTCGACCGAGACCTTCACGCGGTCCCCCTGGAGCGCGGAGCCGAGATACTGTTCGGGCAGGAAGACGTCGTCGCGCGACGGGTCGTCCGGAATCAGAAATCCATAGCCGGCCGATGCGATCTGCACGCGCCCTACGACCGTGCGCGAGGGATCGGCCAGCGCCCACCGGCCGCCGCGCTGGCGCACGAGCTTGCCCTCCCGCTCCAGACGCTTGAGGATATCGCGAAACGTCCGGTAGGCCTTCTTGGAGACCCCGAGATCGCGGGAAAGCTCCTTGGAGCGTCGGGGATTGTAGTCGGTCTGGCCGAGGGTTTCGAGGATGCGGGTTTCCAGGTCGTCGGATTGTTGCGGCATGAGATTCCTGTAGGAAAAAGAGAGGCGGCGGGCGGATCCGGGACAGCCCCGGTCAGATGCCGGCCAGCGCCCGGCCCAGGTCTGCGAGCAGCTCTTCGGACGGCTCCACGCCGGCGGAGAGACGCACCGTATTCCGATTGACGCCAAACGTCAGGCGCAGGTCTTCCGGGAGGTAGAGCATGGTCGTGAGAAACGGGATGCAGATGAGCGTCTCGGGCGCGCCGAGGCTGACGGCGTGCACGATGAGATCGAGTTTGTGAATGAAGCGTTTGGCATCCTCCTCGGTCGTGCCCACCTCGAAGGCCAGGAGACCGCCGAAGCCATTGCGCATCTGGTGCTTGGCGATGGCGTGGCCCGGGTCCTGCTCGAGGCCGGGGTAGCGGAGGTTGTGGATCTTGGGCTGGCTGGCGAGAAAGCGCGCCATGGCCATGGCGTTCTCGGCCATGCGGGAGGCGCGGAGCGTGAGCGTCTTCAAGCCCCGCTCCAGGAGGAAGGCCGAATGCGGATCGAGCGTGGTGCCGATGGCCTGCCGGGTGAACCAGAGCTCGTTGTAGTGCTCCTTGCTGCCCGCAATGGCCCCGGCCATGAGGTCGTTGTGCCCGCCCATGGCCTTGGTGGCGCTGTGGACCACGAGATCGGCGCCGAGGGCGAAAGGCCGCTGGTGGTGGGGCGTGGCGAACGTGTTGTCCACCACGAGCAGAGCCCCCGCCTTGTCGGCGGCTGCGCGCGCGCGCGCGATGTCGATGGTCTTGCAGAGGGGATTGGTCGGCGTTTCGAGGAAGATCATCCGGGTGTTGTCCTTGACGTAACTCGCCAGATCGTCGCTCTCCGCCGCGTCGATCCAGGTCACGTCGACCCCCATCCGCTCGAGGATGAGGGAAACCTTGTAGTGCGCGCCGTAGGTATCGCGGAAGAGCACCAGGTTGTCGCCGGCGCTGAGATACGTGAGATAGACCATGGTGCAGGCCGCCATGCCCGTGGTGCAGATCACGCAGTCCTCCGTCTGCTCTCGGTGGGCGATCTGCTTCTCCACGGCGCGCACGGTCGGGTTGTCGTCGCGGTGGTAGGTGTACCCGTCCATCTCGCCGTCGGTGATCCGGCGGAGCACCTCGAAGGATTCGTACTCGTAGTTCACCGCCTGGACGATCGGCGTCACCAGGGGGCGGTTCCCGTAGGGCGTAAGCGGCTCGGCGTATTCCTCGTGGGTCAGGGGGTCGATATGGTCGGGCACGGGCTCTCCTTCTCGTCCGTCCGCATGGAACCGGCGCGGGATGGCGTCTGCTCGTAGCATAGCTTTGCGCGGTTTCCTGTCAAGCGGGGGCGCCCGAGTTCCTGGGATTGACACTCCGCCTCCGGTGCCCTATACTGCGAGGGACGGCTCGGCATGCGGGGAGGGGCTGCAGCCGCAAGGAGGTCCACGAATGACTGGGAAGAAGATCCCCGCGGACGGGCCGCGCGCGACTGCCCCCGCCGCATGCGCCTTCCTGCTCGCGTTCATCGGTCTCGCATTCATCGGTCTCAATGGGTGCAACGGTGAATCACAAGGGCCGGCGCGGCGCCCTGCTGCCCGGGCGGCTCCGCGCGCGTCCGTGGCTGCCCTCAACCAGGCCCTGGCCGCGGTCCGCGACGGCGAGGCGTCCGACGTGCCGGACGCCCACACCATCCGGGGCGTGCCTACGCGACGCCAGGTGAACGAGAACACGTGCGTGCTCGCCTGCGTCGAGATGCTCTTCGGCTACTGGAACCTCGACCGGGGGAACCAGCTCCATCTCGCCCGGGCCTATGCCCGTGCCAATCCCACCTCTCCGGGCCGCAAGGCGATCGCAAGCCTCACGGACGGGCAGCTCCCCACGGCGAACTGGGACGGACTCGAGACCAACTACAACGGGCTCATCAACTACCTGAACAAGGCATTGGGCGACAAGGGCAAGTGCTACTACTGGTCCTACGCGGGCGAGGGAGGCCCGGATCGCCATCTCCTGGCGCTCAAGACGCTCATCAGCCGGGACGTGCCCGTGCTCGCATCCATCAAGGGCGCTGGCATCGACATCGGCCACTCCGTGCTCGTGACGGGCTACGGCCCCCGGCATGTCGGTCTGATCGACCCCATCACCGGCCGGCGGGTGCGTCAGGGGCTCGACCAGTTCATGGAAGCGTTCCAACGCATCAACTGCGAATGGGTCACCTTTGTCCCGGAATGAGGGGAGGCGGATGCGGCATGCACGGAAACGGAGATTTGCCGTGAGCGAAACATGCACCAGGATCGCACGAGGTCTCATCAGCCTCTTCTTCCTGCTCCTGATGGCCCCGGCCGGCTATGCGGCCGACGCGCCGGCTCTGCTGCGCACCGGGTTGGCCCGGATCGACAAGGGCGATCACGCGGGCGCCCTCCAGATCTTCACGCAGTGCATCGAGCGCTACCCGGAGTACGCGCCCGCCTACTACAACCGCAGCCTCGTTTGGATGGCCCGGGGCGACGACGACAAGGCCGTCCTGGACCTGACCTCGGTTCTCCGGCTGACGCCCGGCCACGTCCAGGCGCTCGTCAATCGTGGCGTGGCCTACCGCAACCAGGACGAGACGGGCAAGGCGCTCGCGGATTTCGCCAAAGCCGTCGCGCTGGACAAGACATCCACCACGGTCTGGCTGCAGCAGGGCTACACGCACCTCTGCCGGTTCGATTACGACGAGGCGGCGCGCGCCTACAGCCGCGCGATCGAGCTGGCGCCCAAGGACCCCCGGGGCTATTACTACCGCGGCAACGCCTACTGCGCCGGCGGGCATTACGACAAGGCCCTCAAGGATTTCGGCCGCGCGTTGCTGCTCGACCCGGAGCGAGGCCGATACTACACGCACCGCGGCTACATCTTCCAGAAGGCGGGATATCTCGACCGGGCCAAGACCGATCTCACCAAGGCGCTGGAACTCCAACCCAACGACCCGCTCGCCCTGCTCAACCGCGCGCTCGTCTACGTCAAGAGCCGCGAGTTCGACCGGGCCATCGCCGACTGCAACCGGGCGATCGCCGTGGACAAGACCCTGGCCGACGCCTACTGCATCCGCGGCATCGCCTACCGCGGCAAGCGGGATTACGACAGGGCCGTCGCCGACTACTCCAAGGCCCTGGCCCTCTCCCCCCGTCACGCGCCCACCTATCAGGAGCGGGGCAACGTGTATACCGAGCAGGGCCTCTGGGAGGAGGCCATTGGCGACTACACGCACGCCATCGAATGCAATCCGACGCTGGCGAGCGCCTACCTCAACCGCGGCAACGCCCATCACAACCTGGGCGAATACGACAAGGCCACGGCCGACTACCGCAAGTCCCTGGAGGTCGACCCCGTGAGCGCCTTTCGCTCCTACGTCTGCTTCGCCCTGTTCTGCAGCCGGCTGAAGAGCGGCGATACCGCCATTCAGGCGGAAGCCAAGAAGTACCGGGCGGCCTTCAACCCCGGCGGCTGGGAAGGGCGCGTCTTCGACTTCTTCTGCGGCGACATCGAGGAGGCCGCGCTCTTTGCCGCCGCCCGCTCGGTCAAGCCGGAGAAGGAGAAGGGGCAGCTCTGCGAAGCCTACTTCTACGCCGGCATGGTGCGCCTCGCCCAAGGCGACAAACGCGGCGCGCACAAGCTCTTCCGCAAGTGCCTCGACACGGGCATGAAGCACTTCCGCGAGTACATGCTTGCCCGGCGGGAATTGAGCGAGGCGACCGAGGGGAGGTGATGCGCGATCACGGCCGGAAGAAGCCATACAGCTTCGGTGGATCGGGGCGCATGTCGGGAATGCGCCGGCGGACGGCGTTTCGGGACCGGAACGGGTCCCTGGCGCCGGGTCCGCGCAACTCCGCTTCGGAGATGGGGAGGGGCGGCGGGGCGCTCTGCCAGACGGCCTGCTGCTCAGCCTTGCGGGTGGCCGCAAGACCCGCGAGCGCTCGCTCGTCTCGCGCGTAGCCCTCCACCGCCAGCGCAGCCTGGAATGCTGCGCGCGCCTCGCGCCACTGCTTCCGGTCGAGCAGCTGTTGCGCCCGCTTTACCGTGCGGGCGAATCGGGCCGCACGCGCGCGCTTCAAGCCCTCCAGGGCCGCGCGGTCCGTCTCGCGGCCTTTGCGGCCCAAGACGGCCTGGAACGCCTGCGCAGCCTGTTCGAATTGCTCCTGGTCCATCAGCTGGCGCGCCTTGGCCATGGCGGCGGCGTAGGCCTCGGCATCGGCCGCCTTCCTCATGCCCTCCCCTACGGCTTGGATGCCCTGCTGCGCGTCGGGGTCCTCCTCGTAGCCCTCCACGGCCAGCGCCGCCTTGAACGCGGCCACGGCCTGGGGCCATTCCTCCTGGGCGGCATGTTGGCGGGCTGTCTCCATGGCCGCTGCGTAGCGGCCCTTGCGGGCGTTGCGCAGACCAGCCTTGGCCGCCTCGTCGTCCGCCCGGCCCTCCACAGCCAGCGCCTTGGCAAACTCGGCTTCGGCTTCGGCCCAGGCCTTTTTGGCAAGCTCTTCGCGACCGCGCGCCATTGCCCGGTCGTACGCTTCCTGCAGGCGCATCCGATCCTGGATGCGGGACCGCAGGCCTTCGACCGCCTCGGTCTTTTGCAGGGCGGCTGCCTCTTGGACGCTGGCGAGCGCCTGGTCCAACTTGCCGGCCTCAAGGGCGGTCAGCGCCGCGCTCAGGTGCTGCTGGTATTCGCGCGCGGTCTCGGCCTCGGCCTTTTGCGTCCGCACCCGCGTGAGCAGAGCGTTGACGGCCGTGCGCTCGGCCTCCGACCGGGCCGTCGCCAGGACCTGACCGGCTTGATCCAAGGCTGCATCGAGGTCCGCGGCGGCGTCCGAAGCCGCAAGTTCCTGCAAACGGGCGAACCGCTCCTCGAACCGGTCCTCCAGCGCGGGTGGCTCGTCCGGAGGCGTGACGGGCTCCGGCGGGATTTCCTTCGGCGGGGCGGGCATGTCATTCGAAGGCGGCAGCCAACCGGCCAGATGCGCGCCGAGCGCGCCCAGCAGCAGCACGACGACCGCGCCGGCCAAGATCAGGCCGCCGCGGGGCGCGCGCGACCGGCCCGCCGGAGCGCCGGCCCCGACCTGGGTCGGCGCGGGGGCTTCGGCCGCGGGTTCTGCAGCTCCTTGTGTGGGGGCAGCCTGCCCCTCAGCTGCCGGCGTCACGGTCTTGGCCACGCCCGCGGCCGTGGGTTCGACCTGTTCGTGGCCGACCGTGGGACGCACGAGTTCGCCAGCCGTACGCGAACGGTACACGAACTCGGTCTCGTCCGCATCCACAATGGTGGCGCCGGTAAGATCATCCGTGCGCTTGACCTGCTCGCCCCGGTCGCCGGCCTGCAGCTTCTGATACTGGCGCAGGTCATGCAGCATCTCGTCCATGTTGGCGTATCGGTGCTCGAGATCGAAGGCCATGCTGCACTGGATGATGTCGGCGAGTTCCGTGGGCAGATCCGGACTGAGCCGGCCCGCCGGTGCGGGCGGTTCCTGATTGCTGATGGCTGAAATGATCTCGTAGACCGAGGTCTTTTCCTGGTAGGGTGCCGTGCGGGTGACCAGCTTGTAGAGCGTGGCGCCCAGCGAGTAGATGTCGGCCCGTTCGTCTACGTGCTTGCTCGAGCGCACCTGTTCGGGGGACATGTAGCACGGGGTGCCCATGACCGCCTGGCTCATGGTCATGCCGGATGTGCCGGCCGCGCCCTTGGCAATCCCCAGATCGCTCACCTTGACCACGAAACCGCCGTCCTCCCGGCCGCAAGCCAGGAGATTGTCGGGCTTGACGTCCCGGTGGATGATGCCGTTGGCATGCAGATAGCGCAGCCCCTCGGCCGCCTGGATGGCGAACTCCAGCTTCTGGTCGAGGCTGAAGCCTTCCTGAATCTCCTGCTGGGAGAGGATCCTCGACAGCAGTTCCATGGCGTAGTAGGGCCGCCGCTCGTGTATGCCGCCACCGTAGACCTGGATCACGTTCTCGTGGTGCAAACAGACGAGGCTGCGCCACTCGGCTTCGAAGCGCTCCATGCTCGCGTTCGGCATGGCCAGCTTGACCGCGACCGTCTCGCCGGGGAGCGGGATCTTGTGCGCCTTGAGGATCGACCGCACGGTATTGACGTCCAGGTCCTGACCGGCCAGCTCCTGGCTGAAGGCCGCGGCGTTTTTTCGCCGCTCCACGTGGTTCTCGCCCTGGACCTGAGTGTAGGCGTAGAGCATGGTGTAGTCGAACTTGTCGAGATCCACCTTTGCGAGGTAGACTTCGGCCATGCCGCCCTGGCCGATCAAGGACTTGAGCGTATAGACCCCGTCGATCACGTTTTCGTCTGGCATCTCTTTTCCTCGGACGAATCAGCACAGCCGTCCACGCCACAGGCCCGGAGATGGGGCCCCACCGGGCGGAACGCCGGAGATGATTGTAAGATGGCTGGGCGGGCGGGGCAATGCCTTTCTCCCGCCCCGCTCATTCCACCACAGATTGGATGTCCAGGAGGTAGATCTGCCGGCCGTTGCCCGCGTGCGTGCTGTCGATCGTGATGCAGCGGCCGTCGCGACTGGTGCGGGGATGGAGATCGCAGCGCCACTCGCCCGTGTAGGCGGGCGGCGAATGAAGAGGACCGAGGTCGATGCGGCGGTCGGTGGCCGGATGATAGAGGTAGAGCGGCTGATCGCGGCCGGAGGCGCCCTGCGGATAGCTGTCGTTCAGGATCCATTCGCCGCCCGGCAGGTACGTGCAGTGCCCGTCCGCGGTCATCTTGTCCGCGCCCACGACTTCGGCCGCCCCGGTCTTCTCGTGGATGAGGTAGAAGGCCCGGCCGGCTTCCGCACGCTCGGCCCAGGCCAGAATGTGGTCGGGATCGCGCCAGATGAAGTGGCTGAACTTTCCTCCGGGATGGAGCACCCGGACGTTGCCCCCATCCGGATCGGCCGTGCACATGCGCGTGGCGTGGATGCCGCCTTTGTCCCGCGGATGCCAGCGGTGCAGGAAGAGAAAGCGGGATCCGTCCGGATTGAAGAGGAGGTGATTGAACCAGTGCACGCAGTCGTCCGCATCCGCCGGCTGCGGCGCCTGGGCGGCAGCCTGGGCGATGGTGAAAATCATCTCCGCCCGGCCGCTCGCGAGGTTTACGGCGTAGAGGCCGTGATCGTCGGGCGCGTCGACGTCGCGCGTGGGGTCCTCGCCCGCGTATCCGTAGCCCGGCCGGAGCCGGCCCGTGCGCAGAAAGTCCAGGCTGACCGCGCGCCCGCCGTCGGGACTGAGCGCATACACGGGGTGTTCGAGCGTGCGCGTCTCGCCGGTGAACACGTCCAGAACGCGCGCGCAGAAGCCGTCGTCCGTGCGGTCGTTGTAGATGACTTCGCTTTCAGCCCCCGGGATCCACTGGAGCATGCATCCCTGCTGCCAGCACCATGCCCGGGTCTGGCCGAGTTCGATCCAGCGGTCGTTCTCGGCCAGGTCGATCATGCCCAGGCGAATCTCGTCTTCCGGCGTGGGACTGCGGCCTTCGAAGTCCACCTCCATGCCGAGGACGTACCGTCCCGTGGGGTCGAACTGAAGCTTGTCGTAGTAGCCGAACCAGTGGTATTTCGGGCCGCGGGTCAGCGCCCGCATGGACACCGCTGGGTTGCCTGGTGCAGTCATGGGGGTCTCCTCTTCACGCTTGCGCACAGATGCTTCCGGCCATTGCATACCGGGTGCCAGGCCGAGAAGTCCTGGGTCGCCGGGTGAAAGGGCAGATACACCTGCCGGTGGGGCAGATCCCACGCGTCTTCGTAGCGCTCGTGGCCGTAGACCGCGGCAAAGCGCTGGCTCTGGCTGGGACAGAGCCGGATGTGGCGGGGCACGTAACCCGTAGGGATCCGGCGTATGGTTTTTAGAAAAAGGTCTCGCCTGGACATCTTGCTTCCATTCCAGATCGACATATAATACTATGTTATCATGCATCTTTCGTGTTCGCCATAGACGGATGACGCAAATTCTTACCGATTCGTCTCATGATACCAGCCTGGACCGCCAGCCCTGGGGCGCGTACAACTTCCTGAGCCGTGGCCCGGGTTTCCACATGGACGCGCACCAGCACGCGTATCTCCAGCTGATCCACGTGCTCGCCGGCGAACTCCGCGTGGAACTGTCCGGCAAGTCCATGCGCCTGGAACCAGGCGACGTGCACCTGTTACCGCCCGGCTACGCGCACGCGCTCTTCAGCCCCCAGGGCTACCGCCAGTTCGGCGTCAACTTCACGGCCGAACATGACAACCGGGGACTGCTCAACGCCCTGCTGCAGGCCTTTCCCGAGCCTGCGCGTGTGCTCCTCCCGTTCCGCGAGACCTGGGAGGAGGCCCTCGATCGGGAGGTGCTGGAGGGCCTCCACCCGGAATGGTTCCGCGTCTTTCACACCCTCGACGATTACGCGATCAGCCTGCTTGAAACGCAGACGGAGCGGGCGGCAGAGACGCGTGTGCGGGAACTCGTGGGATTCCTTTCCGCGCACCTCCAGGACCCCCTCCAGGTGGCTGACATCGCACAGGCGCTTTACGTAAGCCGGGCGACCCTCCAGCGGCTCTGCCAGCGCACGTTTCAGTGCGGAGCCGCGCATCTCCACGAACGCCTGCGGCTGCAGCGCGCTGCTACACGTCTTCTGGATCCAGAACTTTCGGTGGGCGAATGCGCGGTCGCTTGCGGGTATGCGGACGTCTTCCACTTCAGCCGCGCGTTCAAGCGCGTCTTCGGCGTCTCGCCCACAGCCTATCGGGCTGAACGGAAACGGGCTTGGGGGTGACCGCAGGCGGGGTCCTCGGCGTTGCCTGGCAAGATCCGAATCGCATGTTGCGGGTGCCATGCCCATCCTCGGATGGGCATGCGAAGCGTCAAACCCGGTTGCACGGCATGCCCACCCTCCGGGTGGGCATGGCACCCACGCTCGAGCGAAAAGACAGGGATATTTCCTCGCGGACCCTAGGGGTCCGTCGTCTCGCGGGGAGGACTGGCTTCGACCGGCGTGGAGGGGGGAGGCGCTTCGGCCGGGTCTGCCCCGGCCTCCTCAGGCGCGGGCGGCGCGCCGGGAAGCGGAGTGAACCGAAACGTCTCGCGGTTGTGCGTCCACCAGTTCTGCCAGGCGTCGACCTTGCGCGGCAGCAACTCTTCGGTCAAGAAGACCAGCGCCTCATGGGCGGGGTAGTACGGATCCGGCTCCTTGGGTTTGCCCTGCGCGTACTCCTTGCCGTTGTACGTGACCAGGCGCGGCTTGCTGGGCGTACGCAGGGCCGGCTTCGGTTTGTTCTTGGCCGTTCTCTCGCCCTCCGTTCCACTACCGGCTGCATCCGCCCCTACCGGACAATACGCCACCTTGAGGATCAGGGCGTCGATGGTCCGGGGATCGGCTGCGGCCTGCAGACCCAGCCACGCGCGCCGGCGGCTGCATTCGGAGGAATGGTTGACCGCCACATCCAGGAGCGCGGTCAGCACCTTCAGGCGTTCGGGCCGGCGCGCGAGCAGATGCGCGGCGAGGTGCGTGAGGTCCTTCGTGGACTCGATCAGGAGCCGCCGCAGGAGCAGCTGACGGCTCGCCTTCCCGGGCATCCGGTCCAGCGCAAGGAGCGTCAGCCGCCGTGCCCGCGTGGACCCATCGTTCGCGGCGCGGCGTAGCGGATGCAGGACCAGGGGGCCGAGGTCCAGCAGCGACGCCACAGCCGGAGCAAGCGGCTTCTTGTCCGGCTGTCGTGCGACCCGCCGAATCAGCACCCAAGCTTCGTGATAGACCCGCCGCCGGCGCTCCTCCTGGTCGTCCTCCATGCGGCGGCGCACGGCCTCCGCCACCGGCATCCATTGCCCTTCGTACTGCTCGAAACCTTTGCGCGCCATGGCCTGCTCGCGGGTGAGCCACCGGTTGCCGCGGAGCACGTACCCCGCCCGGCGGCGAGCCTTGGGATCGTCCGGTCGCAGCGCCACTGCGACCATGTAGTGCCAGTGCGCCCGGTCGGGCATGTTGTGATCGCGACACCAGCGGCCCAGGGCCATCTGGCCGGCGAAATCGTCGACCGCGACCCGGCGGCTCAGCGCCTGGTAGTCT
>CAZBZG010000029.1:0-24408 GCA_964496245.1 uncultured Planctomycetaceae bacterium
CGGGCTGGTATATTGGTACGAAGATGGACTCATCCATTTGCGTACCTTGCGAATCGTCTGTGTAGTCACGAGGATGGCCGGGAAGCGAGGTGCCCGCCCAATGAAGTGCTTGGCGGTGTTGCGCTATTCTTGCCGCACCTCTTCCCCAAGCAGGTAGCGCACCGATCGCAGCAGATCCTTGATGCTTACCGGCTTTGGCAGGTACGCATCAGGGAGCTCCGGCTGTCTTTCGTCCAGCACGTCTCGCAGCCGGGCATACCCGGTAAGAACCACGACCGGGATATCGCTCTGAGCTCGGACCCGCTTCAGCACCTGGTAGCCGTCCATGCCGGGCATGCAGATATCGAGAATCAGCAGGTCGGGGGCCTTGTCGCGGACATGCCGCAGGCCCTCAGGACCGTTCTCGGCCAGCACGACCTCGTACGCGTGTGCCTGCAAGATCTCCTCGAGCATCTCCAGGATGGCGCGGTCGTCGTCTACGACTAGGATCGTTCTGCCCATGGCGTCCCTAGGGACGCGCTCCTCGCGTCCGCAACGCTATGCCTGAAGCGCGGTCCTGCACAAGCAGGACCCTCCGAACCAGACGCATCTGTGTCCCCTTGGCCATGTCGTTGCCAATCGGGTCGCTTTGCCCCTGGCGTTCCCTGCGCTATCAAAATCGCTTGGGGCCGGCCAGGTGTCGGGCAGTTTGGGAAGGATGCCGGCCCCGAGCGAACAAAGCATGCGTGTCCAACGGCTGCGCGTGCGACGGTCCGCTTACGCAGGCCGCAAATTCGTCGCCTCCGGCCCTTTCTTGCCCTGGCCGGCTTCGTATTCCACCTTCTGCCCTTCCTGAAGCGTCTTGAACCCATCCATCTGGATGTTCGAATGATGGATGAACAGATCCTCGCCACCCTCCTCCGGAACGATGAACCCATAGCCCTTCTGGTCGCTGAACCACTTCACTGTACCTGTAGCCACAACACTTCTCCTCTGAACAGCAAATCGTCCCTCAACATGTGCCAGGGGCAGGCCAACGAGGGACACAAACGGAACGCCCCTTACCAGCCCACCATCATACGGCGGATCCTTTTCAACGCAACCAATAAGAAAAGGATTCAGCCGGCCTTCCGTGAGATGAAGCAAGCCGGTCGAGAGCTGTTCGTCATCATCAACGCCTGCGTGGCCTCCTACAACGTCGATGAGGTGGACGCGACGATCAAGGGGCTCTCCGCCTAGGAGCCGGACGACAACACGCATCTGCGTTTTGATGCCTGCGCCGTGTGTTGCAAGGTGCTCACCCCCGGCGGCCACCAGCATCTGGAGACAAGGGGACGCCTCACGGCCCGCTCGCGTATCCTCTTGTGGTTGTACGGGATGTGCGCATGAAAGACCGCGAGAAGACAGGGCCTGTCCGCTCGCGGTCTCTTGGTTCTTTGTGGAGGATGCGGGGATCGAACCCGCGACCTCAAGACTGCCAGCCTTGCGCTCTCCCAGCTGAGCTAATCCCCCGTAGGTGCACGGCATTGTAACAGGAGGGCCGTTTGTGTCAAGCGCGAACTCTGGGCGCGGAGGCGGTTCCGCGGGCATGGCAGCGGCTCAGTGGGCACGCCGGTGACGCAGCGGCTGGGCTCAGGGGGAAGGCGGGTCGCGCAGCGCAGGCGGCACCGGGTCACCGGGTCGATGCGTCCTGCAGGCGCTTCAGGTTCTGCTGCGCGGTCGGATGCCGCGGATTGAGCCGTAGGGCTGCGCGGAAATGCGCGGCAGCGCGGTCCGGCGTACCCGAAGTGGCGTAGAGCACGCCCAGGCTGTTGTGCGCCTCGTCGTGATGGGGGTCGGCTTCGAGCACCCGCTCGAACGTTTCCTCCGCCGACTGCGTACGGCCCAGATCCATGTAGGCGTTCGCCAGATTGAAGAGCGCTTCCTCGGGATGCGGTGGATCGAGGCGCAGGGCTGCGCGGAAGTGGTCGGCTGCTCGCTCGTACGCGCCGCAGCGGCCGGCGATCGTGCCCAGATTGATCCGCGCGTCGTAGTTCGCGGGCTGCAGGCGCAGCGCCTCCCGGACGTGCGCGCGGGCCCGGTCGAGAAGGCGGACGTTCTGCGTGGCGTCGTATTGCTGGATGTAGGCGCGTCCCAGGTTGCAGCGCGCGCGTGGATTGGCCGGGTCCTTGCGCACCGTGTCCGCCCAGAGCGCGCGCTGGGAGGCGTAGACCCGGTTGCGGGCGGCTGTGGCGAAGGCGAGAAGCGTCCCCAGGAGGGCCACCACGAGCGTGGCCGCGAGCTTTCCCCGGTGCGGCCCGGCCGCGCGGCCGAGCAGGGCGTACAGTCCGGCCGACACGGCCGCTGCCAAACCGGCAAGCGGCAGGTAGACCCGATGCTCCACCACGGGGTCGGGCATGGGCATCACGCTGCTCGTGGGCGCGAGAATCAGGAAGAACCAGGCGCCTGCGAAGCCCCACCGCGACCGCCGCCACAGGAGCCACACGGTCCCCACGACGAGTGCGATCGTGGCTGCCTGATGCAGACGGAAGAGCGCGGGCGCGACAGCGGGCGGCCAGTGCGCGTCGAACACGAGCTGCGCCGGCCAGAGCGCGCGCCCGGCGTAAAGGGCGAGCGCATACAGCTGGGCGTTCGCATAGGACGCGGGCGTGAACACGTTCGAGCGAAACCCCACGCCCGGGTTCTCGTGGTACGCGCCCGCCGTGGCCAAGAGCAGGGCCAGGGCGATCCAGGTGCCGGCCAGCCCCAGATGGATCGGCCAGCGCGCGCGCAGCGCTTGTCGGAACGAGCCGGCGAGGAACGTGCGGTCGTAGAGCAGGGTGAGAATCGGGGCCGTGACCATGACCTCTTTGGTCCCCATCCCCAGCAGGCAGCAGCCCACGGCCGCTGCCGCCCAGAGAAGGCCTCCCCGGGACGCCCGCACAAAGGCGTAGATCGTGCCGAGAAAGAAGAGCCCCATCAGGGATTCGCATCGCTGCCACACATAGGTCACGCTCTGCGTGGAGAGCGGGTGGAGCGCCCAGAGCAGGGCGGCGCCGAGCGCGGCCCAGGCGGCGGTGTCGCGCCACGCAGGCCCGCACAAGAGGAGCGTGCGCCGCACCAGGCCGAAGAGCACGAGCGTGGCGAGCATGTGGACGACCACGTTCGTGGCCTTGTAGTCCCATGGCTTCGGCCCGGCGGTCCAGTAGTTGACGGCGAGCGTCGCGTAGACCACGGGACGCGTGGTGCGCCCGAGCAGGGAGACGAGACCCTGCCGGCTTCGCAACCCCGGTTCGTCCAGGATGTACCATTCGTCGTCGAATACGAACGCCGTCTGCAGCGCACCCCCGTAGGCGAGACCCACGGCCAGCACGAGGAAGAGGCCCATCCAGAACGGCAGCCGTTGCCGTGCCGCCGGCGCTGCCGGCGCCGCCGGCGCTGCCACGTCGTCCGCCGTGCTAGTGGGGGGCGGTAGGGGTCCGGACATGCGGGTTGTTGTGTCACGTTTGCCGCAGGCTGTCCAGGGCAAAAAGCGGGCGCGCCTTTTCAGCGGGCGACCGTCATTCCCTGGCGCGTGAGCCGGAGGGGCCGTTCGCTTTGTGGCCTGGTTCAGAAGCGTCCGGTTTGGGGTGGCCGTCCGGACACGGAGCCGGTTATCGGCCGGGCGCTCTTGCCTGGGGCGGAACCCGTGAGGCGCTCCACAGGCAAGAGAGCCTGTGCCACGACCAGCGCCCTTTGGGGGTGACCCGGTTCTGAACCATGCCCGCTTTGTCTGCGAAGACTCGCCGGCGCGGCGTCATTTGAGCAAGGCAAAGCCAAGAGTTATTGCGACAGGTTTGTGCGACACGGTCAATCCCAAAAATTCGCGCGGGGCCACAACCAACGGCCCCGCGCAAACGTATCGTGGCGTCCCTACCGGGATTTGAACCCGGGCCGCCAGCTTGAAAAGCTGGTGTCCTAGACCAGGCTAGACGATAGGGACTTGTCCTCTCCGGTTCTTGGCTCTTGGCGCATCCCTTCAGCCAACAGCTGACAGCCACTGGCTCCATGCCTCCGATCGCCTTCGCCGGTGGGGGGGTGCGGCGCGGCTTCCTTTGCTTCTCCCGCTGGTCGAGGCGAAGCCTGGTAGGGGCAGAGGGATTCGAACCCCCGACCATCGCCTTAAAAAGGCGGTGCTCTACCGGGCTGAGCTATGCCCCTGATTGTCAACGGGTTAGTCTAGCCGGCCGGCGCGGGATGTCAAGCGCGAAGTGCGAAGAAACGCGTGCCTGGATCGCGCGAAAATGGGCCTGGTCTAGATGAGGGTAACACCCGGAGGGCGCGGTTTGTAGCACAGGTACTCCTGCCTGTGCAGCGCCTCAGGGAATCCGCCCCAGGCAAGAGCGCCCGGCCGACAACCTGGTCCGTGTCCGGACTGCCACCCCAAACCGGACGCTTCTGAACCAGGCCTGAAACTGCCGGGGGAGGGGGCTTCACGCTTGCCGCTGCTTCCAGAAGCGGTTGGTACCGGACGCGAAGTTGTCGCGCGCCTTTTTGTGGGCGCTCGACGGACCCGCCCGGTAGTCGTCCTCGGGCTCCTGCACGCGCACGAACAGATACATGCCTGCTACTCTCCCACTTCAGCCCGGAGCAGGAGCACGACTTCGCGCGTGCGCTCGTCCGAACGCGCTGTGAGAAAGGCCGATCCGAAATCCGACGTGGCCGTGTTCTGCGAAGCGATCACGTAGGATCGGCCGGGCACCACGCGCAGGCGGGTGCGGAGTTCGGTGACTTCGAGCCGTCCCTCATGCCGGTCGGCCCGGTGGAAGAAGGGGAGGAGCTCCAAGTCCACAGCCTGCGGGGATGCGCTGTGCACGGCCACGTGCAGGCCCGTGCCGGTCACGCGCTCGCGAATGGTGGTCGCCAGGGCCACGCCGTCCCAGACCGGCACGACCACGAGCCACGGCTCGGGCCGGACCTGGACCACGTCCAGGCTCGCCTGGTGACCGGCGAGCAGGACCAAAAACTGCTCGGTCACCTGCTCGCGCTCGTGCGTCCGGGTCGAGGACGAGAGCGCGGTGCGCAGGCCGGGGCGCGCGGCAAACACGGTCACCCCGTGGCGGTCGAGTGCGCCGGCGGCGACCCGCAGGTTGCGGTCCCGGTAACGAAAGAAGACGGCGCGCCGCTGGGAGGCGCGGCGCGCCAGTTCGTAGCGCGTGATGCGGACCTTGACGTGGCCCCGGGGCAGGGGTTGCCGGCGCGCGGCCGCGATCTCCCGGCGCACGCGTCCGAAGAGGTCGTCGGCCGGACGCTCTCCGTCCTCCGTGCAGCCGGCCCACAGCGGAAGCAGGAGCAAGCACAGGCAGACGCGCCTCATGGGCGCCCTCCAGCACACGCAGAGAGGCGGCCTTCACGCCTCCTGCTTGGCGTCCGTGGCCTTGAGTTCCACCACCCAGACCTTGAGTTCGGCCTCGACCTCCGGGTGGAGGCGAACCTTGACGCGGTGGACGCCCAACGTCTTGATGGGCTCGGGGATCTCGATCATCCCCTCTTCGACGTGGAGGTCTTCCTCGGCGAGCGCGGACACGATGGCCTTGGGGGATACGGCGCCGTAGAGGTGGTCGCCCGAACTCACCCGTTCGCGCAGCGTGATGTCGCAGGCTGCGATGCGTTCGGCCATGGCCTTGAGGTCCTGGACCCGCTCGAGCTCGCGGGCGGCCCGGCGCTTCTTCTCGAGCTCCAGAGCGCGGAGGTTGTCGGGGGTCACCTCGACGGCGATCCGCCGGGGCAGGAGGTAGTTGCGCGCATATCCCTCGGCCACGTTGATGATGTCGCCGGTTACCCCGAGTCCCGCCGTGTCCTTTCGCAGCAGCAGTCGCATGGGCATTGGATTCTCCTTAACCCCGGCCGACGTAGCGCAGGAGGGCGAGGAAGCGGGCGCGCTTCACCGCGCGCTTCAACCGCCGCTGCACCTTGGCTGTGGTGCCGAGTCGCTTGCGGTCGTAGAGCTTGCCCTGCGGGCTGCAGGCCTTCTGCAGGGTGTTCATGTCCTTGTAGTCGCCGCTCCAGTCCTTCACGCCGAGGCCCCGCGGCGGGCCCATCGGTTCTCTTGGCATTTCCATCTCCTCTGTCTTCGTTCCTCACGCCCGTTGCCGGGGTGTACGGGGCGGGGCAGAGGACGCTTCGCGCGCCGCCGCCCGCCCCTCCGCTCGCCTGCGCCGGGCCGATGCCTCAGAACGGGATGTCGTCCTCGCTCTTGAACTCCTGTTCGAGCGGTTCCTCGTCCGCCTTCTTCGGGCTGGCCTGGCTGGTCTGGCTGGAGGCTCCGCCGCCGCCCCCTCCGCCCGGCCCGCCGTCGCGGCTGCCCAGGAACTGGACCAACTGGGCGACCAGCTTGATCTTGGTCCGCTTCTGCTTGGTCTCGCGGTCCTCCCAGCTGTCCAGCTGCAGGCGTCCGTCGACCAGGACGGGGCGGCCCTTGGACAGGTATTCGCTGCAGTTCTCTGCCGTGCGTCCCCAGACCGTGACGTCGATGAAGAGGGTCTCCTCCTTGCGCTCCTGGTCGCGGCCGCCCCGCACCGTGGTCACGGCCAGGCGCAGATCGGTTACGGCCGTGCCCTGGGGGGTGTAGCGCAGTTCCGGATCCCGCGTCAGGTTGCCCACCAACGTCGCCCGATTGAAACTCGCCATGGTGTTCTCCTTCCCGCTATGCGTCCGACACGAATGCCCGCGCATTCTCTGCTGCGCGGTCTCATGAACGTTCGGATGTTCCTTCCGCCGAGGGGGCGGGGGCGTTCTTCTTTTCGGCCGCCGGCTTGTCCGAGGTGGCGTCCTCGGCCCGGGCCCGGACGTTGCCGGTATCGGTCTCCACGCCGTCCTCGTCGCGGGTGATCAGCAGCCGGAGTACGGTCTCGGAGAGCCGGGCCTGACGCTCCATCCGGCGGATCGCGTCGCCCTCGCTGTTGAAGTGCACGAGGATGTACGTCCCCCGCTTCACTCCCTGGATGGGGTAGGCCAGGCGCCGCGTGTCCCACTTGATCGACTTCACGATTTCGCCGCCGTGGCGGGTGATGCAGTCGAGGCACGCCTGCTCGGCCGGTTCGTAGTCCTCCTTGGCCTTGGTGGCGTTGACGATGAACATCGCTTCATACAGCCGTTTCACGGTCGCGTCCTCCTCGGGATCCTATTCGTCCGTCTTCGCCTGCGGGGCACCGGTCGGGACCGGCCTCGCCAAAGCACGTCTCCGGCGCGCAGCCTCTACGCGTCCTCCACCCGCCACCCGTTGTACCGATTCTGGCAGAAGGCCAGACCGTGGCGGATCCAGTCCGTTACCGCAACAGCGGCCTCAGCCATTGCGCGCTCGATCACGGGCTCCTCGTCCTCGTGGAACCGGCCGAGTACGTGGTCGACCGGATCCGGGGCTGCGGAGCGGTCCTCCGCCGCGTCGGAGGGAACGCCGTCCGGAAGCTTCCCCTCCGGCACGTCGCCGCTTGGGGCCGTCTCCTGCGCCTTTGCTTCGGCCGATCCGATTCCGATGCGCAGGCGCGGATACGCGTCCGTGCCCAGGGCCTGCTCGATCGAGGCCAGGCCGTTGTGTCCGCCGCACGAGCCCCGGCCCCGGAACCGCAGCCGGCCCAGGGGCAGATGGATGTCGTCGGTGACGATCAGCAGGTGCGCCAGAGGGACATCCTCCTCCATGGCATCCCAGAGCTCGCCCACCGCATCGCCCGAGCGGTTCATGTAGGTCTGCGGCTTGACCAGGAGCGCGCGCCCGTCCGGCAGCGCAAGCTCGGCCACCTGCGACTGCCAGCGGGCAGGCAGGGGGGCTGCGCGGTCGGCCGCCAGCCGGTCGAGCACGCGGAAGCCCGCGTTGTGCCGGGTGGCGGCATAGGTTGTGCCCGGATTTCCCAGTCCCACGATGATCCTCATAGGGCCGTACCAGCTGTGCGCGCCCTGTGCGCACCCGCGTCCGGTCCCGCCGGGGCCGACGGCAGGCGGCTTGGCGCGGGCCGTACCCGCCGGGCACTACTTCTTCCCGGCCTGGCCTTCGGGTGTCTCGGCTTCCGCCTCTTCGCGTTCCTTTTCTCCGATGACTTCCGGCTCGGCCGCCGCCTCCTCCGCTGCGGTCGGTTCCTCCGGCTCCTCCTCGACCTGGGGCATGTGGCAGTTGACCACGGCCTCTTCGGCGTCGGTCAGGGTCTTGACGCCTTCCAGCTGCGGCAGGTCCTTGACGTAGAGCACGTCACCGTTGTGCATGTCCGAGACGTCCATCTCCACCTTCTCCGGCAGGTGTCTGGGCAGGCACTCGATCTCCACGTCGAACAGGCTCTGTTCCACCACGGCGCCTTCTTCCTGCACGCCGGCCGCCTCGCCGGCCAGCTCGATCCGGATGGTCACCGTGAGCGTGTCGGTTTCGCTGATGGCGCGGAAGTCGGCGTGCATGACCTCGTGCGCGAACGTTCCGTGCTGCACCTCCTTGATGATGGCCTTCTGCTGCTGCGAGCCGATCTGCAGGTCCAGGACGCGCTCGCCCTCCTGCAGCAAGTGCTCGAACTCCTGCAGGGGGATCTTGAGGTTGATGTTCTCCATCCCCTTGGCGTACAGCACGCCCGGCAGAAAGCCCTGCGCGCGGAGCTGGAAGGCGGCATACTTGCCGGTCTGTTCGCGCTTCTCGACTTCTAAGGTCGCCACGGTCGTTCTCCTCCTGCATGCCTGTTGCGAGCGATACCCCCCTAGACGAACAGCAGGCTCACGCTCTTGTTCCGGTGGATGCGGTTGATGGCCTCGGCCAGCAGCTCGGCGACCGAGAGCACGGTGAACTGAAGACCTTCGGGTTCCTGTTCGGGTGGCGGCACGGTGTCGGTCACTACCACCTCCTCGGCGCCCGCCTTGGCGAGGCGCGAGAAGGCGGGGTCCACGAAGAGGCCGTGCGTGGCCACGGCTGTCACGCTCTTGGCGCCCTGGTCCTTGGCGATCGCTACGGCGCCGGCCATGGAGCCGGCCGAGGTGATCATGTCGTCGACCACGATCACGTCCCGGTCCTTGACCTCGCCGATGACGCATCCGGTCTCGACCTCGGTGTCGCTCAGGCGGCGTTTCTCCACGACCGCCAGCTTGCCGCCCAGCCGGGTACTGAAGGCGTAGGCGAGGCGGATGCTCCCGATGTCCGGGCTCATCACGGTCGGCTCGACCAGGTCCTTGCGGCGCAGATAGTCGATCATCACGGGGAACGAGTAGAGATGATCCAGGGGGATGTCGAAGAAGCCCTGGATCTGGGTGGCGTGGAGGTCCATGGTCAGCACCCGGTCGCAGCCCGCCGTGGCGATGAGGTTGGCGACCAGCTTGGCCGTGATCGGCACGCGGCCCTCGTGCTTCCGGTCCTGGCGGGCGTACCCGTAGTAGGGGATCACGGCCGTGATGCGCTCGGCCGAGGCGCGGCGCACGGCGTCGACCATGATCAGCAGCTCCATGAGATGCTCGTTGGCCGGGGGCGCAATGGGCTGCACCAGGAAGACGTCGAGGCCGCGGACGTCGTCGAGGATGCGCACCTTGGTCTCGTTGTCCGGGAATCGCGTGACCTCGCACCGGCCGGGGTCGGTCCCCAGGTGCTCGCAGATCGCCTGGCCCAGTGCTGGATTGGCGTTGCCCGTGAAGACGCGCATACTCTCCCCTCACCGTCTCGCTCGGTCCTCGTCTTCTTCTCGTTCCCGCAGCACGCGTTCCACCTGCTCCAGGTCGGCGGGTGTGTTCACCCCCAGCGCTTCCTGCGCGTCCTCGCAGACGTGGGCGGTGATGCGCCGTCCCCGGCCGAGCAGGATCTCGACGACATCGGTCAGGTAGTACTCTCCTTGGGCGTTCTCGTTTCCGATCCGTTCCAGCGCGTCCCAGAGCGCGTCCGGGCGGAAGCAGTAGACGCCGGCGTTGCCTTCGTCCACGGTGCGCTCGGCCGGGGACGCGTCCTTGACCTCCACGATCCGTTCGATGCCTCCACCGGCGGTGCGGAGCACCCGTCCGAATGAGCTCTCGGGCGGGATCCGGACCGTGAGCAGCGCGCAGTCGGCGTCCTCGCGCGCGCGCAGGTCGATCAGGGTCCGGTACGTCTCCGGCCGGATCAACGGCATGTCCCCGCACGCGACCAGGATGGGATCCTCGCCGCCGGGAAACGAAGGCCGGGCACACATGACTGCGTGCCCGGTCCCGAGTTGAGGCGACTGCTCAACCCAGCGAACGCCGGTCGGCAGCCGGCTCACGACTTCGTCCTTGGCGAATCCCACCACGCAGACGATGTCGCGCAACCCCGCTGCCGAGAGTGCGTCCAGGACCCATTCGAGCAGGGGGTTTCCCCGCGCTTCGAACAGGACCTTGGGTCGGTCGCCCCCCATGCGGACGCCCTTGCCGGCGGCAAGGACGCAACCGCGTGCGGATGCGGCCATACAACCCTTTCGCACGCCACGGAACCGGTCCGCGTCCCTCGAATTGTCCGGGTGCCGAGCACCCGCGTGAGAACCTCTTGCTCACGTGCAGGCAGACACCTTACCCGCCGCCTGCAAAAACGCAAGGGAAATCTCGGCGTGGTTCAATTCCGGGTAACACTCGGTGAGAGCAGTATGTAGCACAGGCACTCCTGCCTGTGCAGCGCCTCAGGGAATCCGCCCCAGGCAAGAGTGCCTGGGCTACATACTGCTCCGTGTGCCATGTGTGACCCGGATCCGCGGGTTTTTGAACCAGGCCGAAATCTCGATCACGCCTGCCCCAGCTCGAACCGTGCGAACCCCGCGATCTCGGCTGTGCCGCCGGCCTGCTTGGCGGCTGCCTCCAGCATCTTTTCGACCGTCTGCTTGCCCTCGGGGTCCTTCACGAAGACCTGCTCGAGCAGGACCTTCTCTTTGTAGAACTTGCCGAGCTTGCCCTGGAGGATCTTCTCCTGGATGTTCTCGGGCTTGTCCTTGACCTCCTCCTGGAAGATCTCCTTCTCCTTGGCGATCTCCTCGTCGGGAATGGCCTCGCGGGTGACCGCCGCGGGCCGGGCGGCCACCGCGTGCATGCAGATGTCCCGTGCCGCCGTCTGGAGCTCCGGGCTGCCGGCATCCGCACCGTCCAGCTTGAGCGCGCAGACGGCGCCCGCCTTCTTGTTGAAATGCACGTACGCGCCGAGCACGCCCCCCGGCGGGATTTCCACGCGAGCGGCCCGCCGGAGCTGGACGTTCTCGCCCACCGTGCCGGCCAGGGCCGTCAGGCTGTCGGCGAGCGTGCCGTCGGTCGTCTCCACGGCGAGCAGCTCCTCCGCGCTGGCGGCGCCGGACGCCAGTCCCTTCTCCAGCGCCAGGTTCAGGAAGGCGGCGAAGCGTTCGTTGGAGACCGTGGGTTCCTGTTCGCAGGCGACTTCCACCATGAGCGCGGCCTGGTCGCCGGTCTCGACGGCCACGGCGCCTTGGCCCGTGGGCCGGTCGGCCTTTTTGATGGCCTTCTCCTTCTGGCGCTTGCGCAGGAGCATCTCGGCCTGGTCGAGATCGCCGCCGGCTTCTTGCAGAGCTTTCTTGCAGTCGGTGATGCCCATGCCCGTCTCGTCGCGCAGGGTCTTGATCAGCTTGGCATCGATGGCCATGAGGGTCCTTTCCTGTGCTAGAAGGGATCGGAGAAGCGTACGCTGGGAGCGCTCGCAGGGCGCGGACCGATCGAACGCGTCTGCGCGCCGCCTACTCCTCCTTGTCGCCGCCGTAGGTGAAGCCGCCGACCTTGCTGAAGTCCTTGGGGACCTCCACCTCCGGCAGGTCCTCCTTTTCCTTCGGTGGTTCGGTCGCGCCCCGTTCGTCGCGCTTGGTGCGCGGCCCGGCCGCGCGGTCGGCCATGGCAGCCTGGGTGGTGGCCGCCTTGGTGCCCGCGATCACGCCGTCGGCGAGCTTGGAGACGATGGCCTGGATGCTGCGCATGGAGTCGTCGTTGCCGGGGATGACGAAATCCACGGGGTCGGGGTCGCAGTCGGTGTCGAGGACGGCCACGATGGGGATGTCCAGCCTGACGCTCTCGGCCACGGCGATGTGCTCCTCGGTGGGATCCACGACCACGATGGCGTCGGGCGCTTTCTTCATGTCCCGGATGCCTTCGAAGTTGCGGGCGACCTTTTTTCGCTCCCGCGTCAGGGTGGCCACCATCTTCTTGCTGAAGTTGTGGATCTCTCCGCTCGTCTCCAGATGTTCCAGCTCTTCCAGGCGCAGGATCCGCTGGCGCATGGTCTGCATGTTGGTCAGGGTGCCGCCGAGCCAGCGGCTGGCCACGAAGAAGCTCTCGCAGCGTCGGGCCTCCTGCCGGATGACCTCGGACGCCTGGCGCTTGGTGCCCACGAACAGCACCTTGCCGCCCCGGGCCGTGGTCTGCTTGAGGAAGTGGTAGCTCCGGATCAGCCCGCGCAGGGTCTTGCGCAGGTCGATCACGTGGATCCGCTCCTTCTTGGAATGGATGTAGGGCTCCATCTTCGGGTTCCAGCGGGCCGCCGGGCTGCCGAAGTGGACCCCCGCCTCAATGAGTTCGCGCAGTTCTGCAATCGCCATGTTCGCATCCTCCAGGTCCGCACCTCTCGGCGGGAGCGTTCCAGCACACCCCTCGGGTCCGGCACCTGCGTTCCAGACATCCACGGCCCTGTCCCACAACCGGTTCCATCGCCGGCGGCAGGGCCCGCAAAGAAGGCCGAAGTCTACCGGAACGTTCCGCGAGCGTCAAGACGAAATGTCGGCCTGGTTCAGGAGCGGGTCACACCCAAAGGGCGCTGGTTGTGGCACAGGCACTCTTGCCTGTGCAGCGCCTCACGGGTTCCGCCCCAGGCAAGAGTGCCAGGACGACAACCTGCTCGGTGTCCGGATGGCCACCCCAAACCGGGGGCTTCTGAACCAAGACGAAATGTCGGACAAGGGCGGCTGTCGGGAGAGCTCAGCGCCGCATGCCGAGGTCCCGGAGCGTGGGCGGCGGGCCGGGCGGGGGGCGGGTGTCGGTTTCGTTGATCAGGAAGCGTCGGAGTTCCCGGCCCGTGGAGGCCGGATGGGTGAGCGGCAGGAAGTGCGTGCCGCCGGCGATCCAGGCGAGCTCGATGTTGGGCCGCGCGGGGATGCCGAGCGCCTCGGCCGTGGGCGGCTGCCGACCGCGGTCGCCGTAGAGTTCGAGAATGGGGCGCGCGGTCTGTTCGAGCACGCCCCGGCCGTCGAACGCCTCCACGGTCTCCCAGAATTGGTCGCGCAGGAGCGGCGGCCAGCGCACCACGGTCTCCCGATAGAAGGCCTTGATCGCGTGGTCGCTCTCCGGATCGAGCCCCTCCTGGACATCCTCTCCGAGCGCGCGCATGTAGCGCAAGGCGGTCCAGCCCTCGACCAGGGCTACCCGGTCCACCCGGTCGGAGTGCGCGCCGAGCAGGGCGAGGCCGAGCATGCCGCCGAGGCTGTGGCCCACCAGGTCGAAGCGCCCCAGCCAGAGGGCGTCGGCGAGCGCGAGCACGTCGTCTGCGAGATCCGCGAGGCCGAAGGCCTTTTTGGGCACGCTGCTTCCGCCGTGTCCGCGCAGGTCCGGCCGGATGAGGCGTCGGCCGGCCAGGTCCCCCAGGATCCGGTCCCAGTCCGTGCGCAGCCGGCCGTTGCCGTGGATCAGGAGCACGGGCTTGCCCCCGCCCGTATCGCTGTAGCTGAACCGGCCCCAGGCGAGGTCGATGGACTGGTCGGGAGTGAAGGCGGGTCGGTCGGGCATGGGGCCTGCCCCAGGCAGCAGAGGCTTCGCATCCGTTTGCGCAATCGCTATCGTTGTCGTCTTGGTGTTGCGAAGATCCTCGGCGTCGGGGTCGGTCACGAAATCGGCGGTACGGCCTGGCCTTCGATCCCGATCCCAAAGGTAGTGCGGAGGGACGCGCTTCTGCGCGTTCGGGAGATCCGTCTCCGGTCCTGCAGAAGCAGGACCCTCCGTCTTCGGCCACGATTACGAGTACGTGTTGCGAAGTGCCGCCCGCTACGCCCGCACCACCTTGTGCACGAAGTCCAGCGTGGAGATCATGCCCACGAGCTTCTTGTCCTTGTCGAGCACGGGCGCGCTGAAGAGGCCTTCGCGTACGAGTTTGGCGGCCACCACGATCATGGGCGTGTGGGCCATGAATAGGGGGTAGTCCTCGATCAGGATGGCGTCTACGCAGGTCGACCGCTCCTGCTTGAGGAGATCGCCGAACGGTTCGAAGGTGCTGAGGAAGGAGAGATTGTCCATGGAGAGCAGGTAGTCGGGCAGGCCTACCTTGAGCAGGCGGTCGGCGTCCACCATGCCCAGGTATTGCCCTGCGTCGTCGACCACGGGGATGTGGGTGGTGCGGTGGAGCACCATGAGGTCTGCGGCCTCGCGCAGGGTGGTGCAGGGAGCTGCGCGCGGCTCGGTGCCGGGCTTGATCATGTCGATCGCGGTCACCACGTCCTTGACGAGCACGCCCGCTTCTTCGACCACCTCGCGCACGTCCTGGGCGGAGTCGGCAGCCACGAGCCGGTCGAGTGCGCCCTCCTGCCCCAGAAAGCGGGCGAACGAGCTCACGCAGCGGAGGTAGAGGTTGCTCTGGCCCTCGGGCAGGAGGAAGAGGAGCACCAGGCGAACCGGATCGGGCGTCTGGGGCGCGGCTACGCCGTCCGGAAAGGTGCCGAGCACCAAATGGAAGTCGTCCACCAGGTCCACGCGCGCGTGCGGGAAGGCGATGCCGGGCGCGACCACGGTCGTGCCCAGGGCCTCCCGCTCCTGGAGCGCCTGCTTGAGGGGCCCGGTTTCGAGATCCTTCTCCTTGGCCAGCCGTGCGAGGAGCTGGTCCTGGGCCTGTTCGAGCGTCTCGGCCCGGCCGCGGACCACGATCAGTTCGGGCTGGAGGAGGCTGGCGAGCTTCATGCGGGGTCCTTGGGGTACGTCTATCCGTTGCGGGGTATCTTACGCGGGTGGTGGGGGGACCGCAACGGGAAAACGCCTGCGTCAGGGGGGCTAGAGGGGCCTCACCACAGCGGAGCGCCGGTGATCCAATAGGCGATGCCCAGGAGCGCCAGCAATCCGCCGACAAGGAACAGCACGGCAAAGGCCCACCGCCTCCGGATCGACCGTTCGCTGTCCAGACTCTTCTTGGGTACGATGAACGCATAGCCGCAGGAACATGTGGCCATGTGACCGATCTTGTTCGCGGGCAGGTGATACACGCGTTCGCACTTGGGACAGACGAACCGGATGGACATTTTCATCGGGCCTCCTGCTTCGCTCTTCGGGTTTGTGTGCTCATCTCGATTGCGCGTTTACGGGGTGCTTCAGGTTTGGGTTGCATGCTGGCAAAGGGCAATATCGGGCACAGGCACCGCTCGAACGCGAGAAAAGCGGGGACTGATTCCGGCACGCGCCGGATCCGAACCGCGCCCCAAATCGCATGTTGTGTGTGCCATGCCCATCCTTGGATGGGCATGCGAAGCGTCAAGCCCGGTTGCATGGCATGCCCACCCTTCGGGTGGGCATGGCACCCACGCTGAAGACAACAGCCCAGATCCGAGAGCCGGACCGGCTTGGGCAGGAAGGCGGTGGTCCCCGGTTGGAGGAGGTCCACCACGTCCTTTGCGTTCACCACAGCCGAGATCACGACAACGGGCATCTCCTTCAGCGCACTGTGTCCGCGGACGAGCTGCACCAGGCCCCGGCCGTCCAGTTCCAGCATCATCATGTCGCGTATCCCTACATCGGTGCCGTCTGTATGGAGCCGGATGCTGCGTCGTAGTAGGCCTGGCTGGCGTTCAGAGGATGCTCCACCCGGAATCTGCATCCGGCGATCGTGATGGTCGTTCCGGGATGAATGGTCCGTCTGGCTTTGACGCGCGCCCGGGCTGCCTGGCGCGCGCTTTCTTCGATCTGTCGCAAGATGTCCTCAATCTCCTTCAGACGATCCCGTGCCGCGATGCGATTCTTGAGAAGCGTGGCCACCGCCGTCCGTTTGGGCGGGGGCGTACGCGACAGAATGGTCCTGGCGTCCTCTGTGCCGAGCGTGTTGTCGATCTTCGTGATCGTCTGCCCGAGACGCTCCTTTTCGGCTGCCAACTCCTCGTAGTTCTCGCTCTGCAGGCCGACGGTCACGGTGGTGAGGACGCCGGCGTCCGAACCGATGACATTGGCCTCCACGCCGTCGCCGCAGTGGATCGCGCCCCCCTGGATGCGGCCCTTGCCCTTGGTCGCGATCACCCGCCCGCCGGCGGTGAGTTCGCAGTGCGTGATGTCGTTGTCGATCTCGATATCCCCGCCCGCCGCGATGCGCGCGTTCTTGGCGAAGTGGGCCGACACGTTTCCTCCGGCCTTGAGCGAGCCCTCGTCGCGCATGACGATGCCCCGCCGCACCTCGATGTCGCCTCCGGCCTCCACCGTGGCATTCTCCACCGCTTCGCCCACCACGATGTCCTTGGACGCGATGACCGAGAAACCTGCGCGAACGGCTCCTTTGATGCGCACTGATCCCTGATCCATGCGGATGTTGCCGGTGGAGAAGTCCACGTCGCCGTTGATCTCGTAGACGTCGGTGACCGAGAGGGCCTCCCCGTCCAGGACGACCATGCCGGCCGTCGTGGCCCGGAACGCGGAGCCGTCTTCCGTGAGCTCGACATTCTCTCCCGCCTGCACCGAGCAGGGATCGCCTTCCTGCGCCGCCAGGGAATGGCCCAGCACGTCCCGACCGGGCGTGCCGGGCTCGGGCGGGATCAGGTAAACGAGCACCTGGCCTGCCGTGACCGAGTGGACCGTGTCGCGTTCGCGGTAATCCACGCGGCCGTCGGCCTCCACC
The DNA here is from genome assembly GCA_964496245.1 of uncultured Planctomycetaceae bacterium. GTDB lineage: Bacteria > Planctomycetota > SZUA-567 > SZUA-567 > SZUA-567 > CAZBZG01. The sequence continues at coordinate 16,739 of CAZBZG010000029.1, forward strand.
GAACCGACGTGCTGCTGGGTTTCGACCGCAAACTCGATGCGGCCGTCCGCGCCGTCCCGGGGTGGCGTGCTCCGCGCCAGGACCAGGCCGGACGGGTCTTCGTCCTCCGCGGCTCGTGCGACGGCTTCCTGGATCGCATCGTGCAGCGGCTCCACGACCACCCCCGCTTCTTCAAGCCCGGCGCAAAGGATTTCTTCCGAGAGGGGGCTTCCCGCACCGATCGGCGGCGCGTATTCCGCAATCGAGGCTTCCGACCGGTCTTCGGAGACCTGGACCGCTACCTCTGCGTCCGCCTTTTGCAGACGGGCCAGGAACTGGCCGTCGGCCCGCTCGGTGACCTCGATCTGCGACGCTTCCGCGTCGAGATCGCTCGCCGCCCGCGCGCGGGCCGCTTCTTCGCTCTCAGCCGCGATGCGTATCGACCGTTGCCGCATGCCTGTCCGCCTCCACGGGAAGCTCGATGTCCACGGTGACCCCTTCACCAGGACGGTTCTGCAGCCGTACCCTTCCTCCGTGCGCCCGCACCGTCCGCTGGACGCTGTTCAGGCCGCCCCGGATCTGTGCCCGCAGGGTATTGGGCTGGAACGGCTTGTCGATATACCCGTAGAAGTCGCTCTCCATGGTGTCCTCGGCCAGCTTGCCTTCGCCGTGTACGTCGCCGTGCGCCGTGATGAGGACGTGGAGGGTGTCCGGGGAGAGCGTCCTCGCCTGCTCCCGGAACTCGTGTCCGTTCATGCCGGGCATCTGATAGTCCACGAGCGCGAGGGCGAAGGCGTATTCAGCGAGCATGCGCAGGCCTTCTTCCGGGCGTGCGGCCGAGAAGACGTTCGCAAAGCCCCACTTCGGCAGCGTGCGCTCGAAGAAACGGAGAATGCTGGCGTCGTCATCGATCGCCAGGATGGGCAGTTCCTTGACCGAGCGAATCCCTTCGAGGTCGATCTCGGGTGCCACCGTGGCTCCCTTTCTTGCCATGCCGATCCTTCCGCGTCTCACGTTTCCGCGGCGCCGGGGACACGCCGACCCCCTCCGCCGCCCGGTATGGCCCGGTCGCCCGTCAGGGGCTGGTGCGGATATTCTCGAGCACGGCGCTGCCGTCCCATGCGTTGTCGAAGACGGCTTCCACGCCCACCCAGCGGGCGGCGTCCTTGAACGGGTGCGTCAAGGGGCGGCTGCTCAGGAGGACGACGTGACGGGTGGACGGCCGGATCACCTTCAGGAATTCGAGCGGGCTGCCGTCGGGCAGGGCTTCGGGCAGTACGATCCAGTCATAGTCGTGCTCCGCGAGCAGCCGGATCGCGCCCGAGCAGGTGTCCGCGCGGTCCACGCGCGCCCCGCCCCCCTCCAGCTCCTGGCGCAGATCGCAGAAGGGGCGTGTTTGGTCATCCAGGAGCAGGACATGCACAGGCCTTCTCCTTTCGGTCACACGAGGCGCCTATGCCTGGCCTGCCCAGCAAGCTGTGCGCCAGGGGGCGATTGTCGCATAACCCTATCTATGTTCTGTTGTTGTGAGTTTTGAGGGCGCGAAGGCTCTGGATGGAACATCGCAAGTTTTCTTGACAGCGCGCAGATGCACGCGCGCTGTCGGCCGCGCAACCCCTTCTGGTTTCGCTGATTGTGGCGGTCTGTCCCAAACCTGTCAGTGCTCAATGCGTTGCAGGGTTCGGCTTGGTTCAGAGCCGGGTAACGCTCGGGGGCGGAGGGGGGCGCTATGTGGCACAGGCTCTCTTGCCTGTGCAACGCGTCACGTGCTCTGCCTCAGGCAAGAGTGCCTGAGCTACAACCTGCTCCATGTCCTGGCTGTCACCCCAAACCAGGCGCTTCTGAACCAGGCCCAGGGTTCTGTCGGTCCGACGCATCCAGCATGCGTGAGTCGAGTTTCTTGAGCCGCTGGTGCAAGGCCTGGCGGCTGATGCCGAGCTGCCGGGCGGCAATGGTCTGGTTGCCCTGGGCGCGTCTGAGCGCCTCCACGGTCAGCAGCGCCTGCGCTTCCCTGAGGGTTGGCAAGGGCTGGCACGAGGCGAAGAGCTTTTCCTGCTTCAGCACCGTCTGCGCTGGGGCCACGTGGTCCGAGCGCATGGCGGCCTTGAAGGTGGCGAGAGACAGCTTGCCCCGCTGATGCGTGGTCACGGCATCCAGGACCATGGACTCCAGCTCCCGTACGTTGCCGGGAAAGGCGTAGGTCTCAAGAAGCGTGAGCAACTCGGGCGGCGGGGTGGGCGCCTTCTTTCCGAGCTTTTGGCTGGCCTCCTCCAGGAAGTGGTCGACCAGGAGCGGCAGATCCCCCAGCCGTTCCCGCAGGGGCGGAATGTGCACGTGGTGCCGGCGGAGCCGGTAGAACAGGTCGGCACGGAAGTGCCCGGATTCCTGGAGAGAAGCCGGATCGTGCTGGGTGGCCACCACGATGCGGGCATCGGAGTGCTGCGGCCGATCCGAGCCCAGGGGCAGGTACTCCCGCTCCTGGAGGAGCCTGAGCAGCTTGGTCTGGCAGGCGGGATCCAGGTCGCCGATCTCGTCCAGGAAGAGCGTTCCCCCGGCCGCCTGCTTGACAAGGCCTTCGCGCGACTCTCCGGCGCCCGTGAACGCGCCCTTCTGGTGGCCGAAGAGCGTGTCCGTGAACGCGGTCTCGTCGATGCCGGCGATGTTGACAGGCACGAACGCTCCGGGCACGCCGCTCAGTTCGTGGACGGCGCGGGCGACGAGCTCCTTGCCGGTGCCGGTCTCGCCCGTGATCAGCACCGATTCCCGCGTGGGGGCGACCGCCTCCAGATACAGGAAAAGGGACCGCATGCCGCGGTCCTTGGTGATGATCGGGCCGAACGCCTCCGGCCGTTCCAGCTGCTCGAAGAGCACGCGCTTCTTGAGCGCTTCGTTCTCGCGTTCGAGCGCGCGCAGGTGGAGCATACGTTCCACCAGGCTGACCAGCCGCTCCCGTTCGATGGGCTTGACCAGGTAGTCGGCGGCGCCCAGCTTCATGCAGCGGACCGCCCGCTCGACGTCGTCCAGAGCCGTGATCACGATCACGGGCGCATCCGGCCGGGTTTCCCGAATCCGGGGCAGCAGGTCTTCGCCCGATACATGCGGCATCCACAGGTCGAGCAGCACGAGCTCCACCTCCTGCGCGGAGACGATGTCCATGACGCGCCGGCTGTCGGCGCAGGTCAGCACGTGATTCAGCCCCGCCGAACGCAGCGTCATCTCGAAGCTGTGGAGCCACGACGGTTCGTCGTCGATCACCAGGATGGGCTGGGCCGGACGCAGGGGTTCGTTCATGGCGTGGTCGTCCTCGGGAGCGGTTCCGTGGGGAGCGCGAGGGTGGCGGTGGTCCCCTTCCCGGGTTCGGATGCGAACCGCAGCATCCCGCTGTGTTCGGCAACGATGCGGGCGGACACCGAGAGTCCGAGCCCGGTTCCGCCCTGGTCGCGCTTGGTGGTGAAGAACGGCTCGGTCACGTGCCGCAGGTCCGCCTCAGCGATGCCCACGCCCTCGTCCCGGATCTCCACCGTGACCCGCTCCCTGTGCGCCTCGTGCGCCGTGGTGACCCAGATCCCCTTCTCCGGGTCGGGCAGCGCCTGGTAGGCGTTGACGAGGAGGTTGACGATCACCTGCTGCAGACGCTGGAAGTTTCCGCTGACCACCGGCAGATCGTTGCCGTACGTGACCGAGAACGCGCCCGCGCGTTTCTTGAGAGCCGTTCCCACCAGGGTGATCGCGCTCGCCACGATCGCGTTCACGTCCACGGGCATCCAGGTCTCTTCGGTTTGGGGACGCGCGAAGGTCTTCATGTTCTTGAGGATCGCATCGATGCGGCGGGATCCGTCCAGCATCTCCCGGAGCAGGCGCGGCACATGCTCTCGGCATTCGGCGATCGACATGCCGCCGAACCGGCCGTCGCCCTGGGCGGCTGCATGCGTTTCCAGGATGGGGGCCGCGTCCTTCCACACCTCGAGCAGGGTCGCCGCGTTCAGCATGACGAAGCTGTTGGGATTGTTGATCTCGTGGGCCGCGCCCGCGGCCAGGGTGCCCAGGGCGACCATCTTGTCGGCTTGCAGCAGTTGCTGCTGGTGGATCTTGGCTTCCTCCTCCATTCGCTTCTGTTCGGTGATGTCGCGGATCACGCCGGTGACGCCGAGGATCTCCTCTCCCTCGCGCACGGCCCGCCCCATCTCCTCGACAGGGACGTAGGAGCCGTCTCTAACTCTCAGCCGGAACCGCGTCGGAAACTCGTCCCCGGTCTCCATGGTCCTGCGGAAATCGCTCCGCACGCGTTCCACGTCTTCTGGATGGATAAGTTCCATGGCGCACCGGCCCACGAGCTCTTCGGCGCTGTAGCCCAGCGCCTCGATCTGCGGACTCACATAACCGACCACGGCCTCGCGATCGGCGGCATACACGATGTCCCGCGTGTCTTCGATGAGCCGCCGGTACTTCTCCTCGCTGGCGCGGAGCGACTGCTCGATCTGCTTGCGCTTGGTCACGTCCCGGATGACGCCCATGGTCCCCAGGAAGCGTTTCTCCGGATGGTCCACATCCCGGTCGTACAGGCCGCAGGCGCTCACTTCGCCGATGACTTCGAGCAGGCCGATGCGCTCCTGGTCGGTCTTTGCCGTGAGGCGTACCTCGAGATTCCGCGTTCCCCGCCTTCCCGTCCGCCGCTCGTCGAAAAGGCCCGGCGCATCCCCGTCGCCCGTGACGCGCCCCCGCAACCGGGGGAGCACCTTCTCGCGCCGCACCTCCCCGACGTGGTCGGGGTGCACGACCTCTTCGAAGTGCTTGCCGACGAGCTCGTCCGGTTCGTAGCCCCATTCGCGGACGGCATCGTTGACGAACGTGAATAGGCCGTCCGGGTCCACCTGGTAGACCACGTCCGGGAGCCCCTGGACGAACAGCCGGTACCGTTCCTGGCTGAGGCGCCATTCCTGCAGCGCCTGACCGCGCTCCAGCCTGTCGCGCGTCTTGGCCTCGGCCACGCCGAGGCGCAGGTGGAGTCGCTCCAGTGTGATGGGCTTGACCACGTAGTCGTCCGCGCCGGCGGCCAGCGCCTTCTGGAGGTCTTCGGGGGCGTCGCGGGCGGTCACCATGAGGATGGTGATCGTCTCCGCCTGGGCAAGCGTGCGCAGCTTGCGGCAGAGTTCCAGGCCGGACATCCCGGGTAGCATCCAGTCGAGCAGGACCAGGGGAAACGTGCTCTGTTGGCAGGCCGACCACCCCTCTTCCGCGGTTGCGCATGCCGTGACCGCGTGTCCGCGTCGGCGGAGCACGGTGGCGAGGAGCGTCCGATTGGCGTTGTCGTCTTCCACCACCAGGGCGTGGAAGGAGTCCACCCGTCGGCCGTCAGCGCGCGACGTCTTCTGTCCGGCCATGCGCGGCCCCCGGCGTCTGCTGTGACAGGATGCTGCGAGACAATGCGCCAAGCCTCACGCTGTCCGACAGGCCAGTGTACGCCCCTCCGTCCGGGAGGTCAAGGACAGGCGGCGCGCAGAGATGCGGGGATGGGAAAGGAAAGCTCGTGGGCCGCGCCACCGCCGTGCGGCGCAGGGGGAGAGGGCCCCTCATGCAGCCGCTTCATTCCCGGCCGTGGCCTCGTATTCCTCGATGATGTCGGCGAGCATGGCGCGCAGGGGCTCGAGCTGCTTCTCGTAATGCTTCCACTTGTCGAGCGAGCCCTTGTAGATGGGCTTGCGGACCTGGACGTCGCTGGCGGTCTTGACCTGGCGGTTGGTCTCATAAAACCGCAGGCATGCCTCGTCCCATTCCAGGCCGAAGAATTGCAGCATCCTGCGCGTGACGCCTTCGGTATCCTCCACCAGACCCTCGTACCGGATCTCGAGCATGGGCAGCGGCAGAACCTGGCGCCAGTGGTCCATCAGATCCCAGTAGTGGCGGTACCACGTGCCGAGCTCCTCGAGGTCGTAGGTATAGGCCTGGCCGTTGGTGAAGCGCGTCTCAAAGCAGGAGAAGCACGCGGCCATGGGATGGCGCCGGCAATGGATGATGCGCGTGTTGGGGAACAGGAGGGCGATGGCCCCGAGGTGAAAGAAATTGGTCGGCAGTTTGTCTGTGACGCAGGACTCGTCGCCCGCGTTGGCGGTGACATAATCGAGGTACTCCTGGGCCATCGCCCCCGCGTCCTCTTGACCGAGTTCTGATATGCATCCCGGATACTTCTGGGGGCACTTGAGGCGACCGGGGAGGGAGAGGAGGAGGTCGGAGAGCTTGAGCAATTCCCCTGCGCCGAAGATGTCAGGGTGGCTGGCCAGGATCTGCTCGGTCAGGCTCGTTCCCGATCGCGGCGAGCCCACGATGAATCGCGGGCGATCTGTGGCATGGCCGAATTCGCTTTTGGCTTCGAACAGGTCGCGAGTAAATTGCTTTTGGATCGCACGCATGTGCCCTGTGGGTTCTTCGATGGCAAAGGGCATGATCTCGCGCTGCAGGCGACTTCCGCGGGCCAGATACGGGAAGGCCTTCTCGGTATCTTTGGCGGTTGCGTACGTGCGGTAGAGCCCGTAGCACAGGAAGATGCGAGAGGTGCGCGTGAGAGTATCGCCCTGCAGCAGGCGTTCGGCTTGACGCACGGCCGGGTCTTCGGGCGGCAGGTTCTTGAGGCGGGCCAGATCGTAGAAGCCCTGGCAGCTCGTCTGATCCAGGGAGAGTGCTTTGCGGTAGTGCTTCTCTGCTTCGTCATAGTCTCCCCACCCCTGATAGAGAATGCCCAGGCTGTTCTCGACCTTGCTCACCAGACCCGGGTCGAGTTGCACAGCGAACTGGAGGCTGCGCTCCGCCTCGACATAGAGGCCGAGCGTGCGCAGGGTGTTGCCCAATCCATTGTAAGCGGGGGCGTAGTCGGGATTGATGAGGATGGCTTTCTGCCAGTAGGGGAGTGCTTCCCGGTATCGTTTCGCGGCCACCAGGGCTTTGCCCATCTCGCAGAGGACTTGGTGGTCGTTCGGGTTTTTCTGGAGCACGGCTTGCAGGGAGGCGAAGGCTTCTTCTGGCTGGCCTGAAGCGATGAAGCTCCGCCCCAAGTTGTATCGGGCGTCCAGGAAATCGGGCGCCAGTTGCAGGGCTCGCGCAAAACAGACGACGGCCCGATCATATCGCTGCAGCTGGTGCCAGGCCAGTCCCAGATTGGAGAGAAGGCCGGGATGCGGTCCGATGATCTTGAGGGCTTCCGAGATATGCTTGGCGGCGCGATCCCATTCCCCCAGCGCGTAGCAGAGGGCTCCGAAGAACTGTAGCGCTTGGCCGTTCTTGGGATCGTCGGCCAGCACCTCTTGGTAGAGGGCTTCGGCCTTCCGGAATCTGCCCGCCTGATGGAACTCTACGGCGCGCTTGAGCTTCTCCGGCGCGTCTTCAGGCGCTTGGCCGCCGAAGGCTTCCATGGACGGTGGTTTGTCATGACCTGATCCGCGAGGCTCTTGGCCTTGCTTGTTGCGCTTCTTGCGGCGTTTGCGGCTCATGGGCTTCCTGTCATAAACTGGGGCCGGCGCCTCGGCCGGCAACCGGTTCCGTATACCATAGATTATCGGCCATCTCGTGCAGGCCTTCAGCGTAGAGAGAGAAATCGGGGCTTGGTTCAGAACCGGGTCACACCCAAAGGGCGCTGGTTGTGGCACAGGCACTCCTGCCTGGGGCCGAATCCGTGAGGCGCTCCACAGGCAGGAGTGCCT
>CAZBZG010000030.1:0-22255 GCA_964496245.1 uncultured Planctomycetaceae bacterium
GTGGAGACGGGATTCCTGCGCTGCACCTTGATCTGGTTGCCCAACGGACTTCTGGTCGCGCTCGGGATCTTCCTCTGGTTTCGCAGTCAGCGATTGGATTGAGGCCGGAGCGAACGCTGCCCGGCGCGCGCGCCGGCGAACCGTGGCCGGCGTTTTTTGAGGGACGCGCATGCATCCTCGCAAACTGCTTCCGCGCGCGGATTGGTACTTCGGCCGGACCTACCTGGCTTATCTGGGCCTGTGTTTCGCGGCCCTGCTTGCCCTCGTGGCCATCGCGGACCTCTTCCAGCGCGCGGACGAGTTCTTCGCGTACGCGCGCAAGACCGAGATCGGGTCGGGGCCGCTCATCGCGATCGTCTTCCAGTACTACCTCGCCCGCGCGCCGAGCATGATCATCCAGCACATGCTGCCCCTGATCATCCTGCTGGCCGGCGTGATCACGGCCACCGCCGCCAGCGCGGCCAACGAGTACACGGCGTTGCGGGCCTCGGGCGTCTCCGTGCAGCGGGCGCTCTTGCCCATGCTGATCCTGGCGCTGCTGGCCGGGCACGCCGTGCAGTGGGGGCGGGATCTCTTCCTCCCGTATCTCTTGCGCAAGAGTCACGAGATCGCCAGCACCGTACGGCCCCGCGACGCGCGGCCGATCGCCCTGGTGCTGCGGGACGGTGACATGCTGGAATCCATCTCCATGGGACACTTCGATCACCAGGGCTACGCGCACAACCTGCGGATCGAACGGCGCAAGGCCGCAACGTTCCAGCGGGGCGAGATGGCCTTCGATCTGTACACCGCACGCAAGGCGGCCCTGCAGCCGCGGTCGCTCGTAGACGAAGACGAGGAGGATGCGCGCCGGTCGCAGTGGAATCCCTCGCCCGGGGCCCGGTTCCGCCGGTTCGGGCGGTGGGTGCGCGGCAGCGCCTCCGACTGGAGCAAGCCCGTCCCGACGTGGGTCACGCCGGCCATGCTGGAGCGGCAGGTGCTCGGGGAGGCCGTGATGACCTGGCAGGATCTGGAGCTCCTGGCGGGCGAAGAGCTGGACGTCCGGCTCGAGATGTGGCGCCGCCGCAGCGAGCCGTGGGCCGCCGCCCTGCTGCTGCTCCTGACGCTCTCGCTGGTGCTGCGGCGGGCCCTCCGGGGGGCGGAGACGAGCTACACGCAGAACATCATCGTGGGCATTCTGCTCTGCGGCCTGTACTACGTCCTGCGCACCGGCCTCTTCTCGCTCGGCGAGTCCGAGTGGCTCCCCCCGCTTCTGGCCACCGGTCTGCCCGCGGTGCTCCTCGCGGTGCCGGGCATCTGGTTGTACCAGCGGCTGGAGGGCTGAGCATGCCTGCCCTCACCGTCCTCGTTCCCTGCAAGAACGAAGAAGCGAACCTCCAAGCGTGCCTGGATACGGTCTCCTGGGCGGACGAGCTCTTCGTGGTCGATTCGGGGTCGACCGACCGGAGCCGGGAGATCGCACGGGAATACACCGATCGCGTCGTGGAACATCCCTACGTCAACTCGGCCACCCAGAAGAACTGGGCCATTCCGCAGGCGCGACACGAGTGGGTCCTGGTGATCGACTGCGACGAACGGGCAAGCCCGGAGCTGCAGCAGGAGATCCAGGCCCTGCTCGCCGGCACGCCCGACCAGGATGGATACGTGATCCGGCGGCAGAACTGGTTCTTCGGCAAGCCGATCCGCCACTGCGGCTGGGACGCCGACGACGTGCTCCGCCTCTTCAAGCGTGACTTCGGCCGGTACGAGGACAAGCACGTGCACGCCAACGTGATCGTCTCGACCGGACGGGTCGGCCGCCTCCAGGGGCGGCTGGCGCACCACACCTACCGCTCGTTCGACCAGTACCTCGAGAAGTTCGGCCGGTACACTACCTGGGGCGCGCTCGACCTCCGGGACCGGGGCAAGCACGCCACGCCCTGGGACCTCGCTACGCGGCCCGCATTCCGTTTCGTCCGGCAGTACGTGCTGCGGCAGGGCTTCCGCGACGGCACCGCAGGCCTGATCCTCTGCGGCCTCGCGGCCTTCAACGTGTTCGTGAAATACGCCAAGCTCTGGGCGATCCGGCGCGCCGAAGCCGGAGAGCCGGGCGTGGAGATCGGGAGGACCGAGTGGTGAAGAGCCTGCTGCGCATGCTCGGTCTGATCCGTGTCTATCCCGTGCGGCTGGCATGGTTCGTCGCCGTGAGCGTCGGGTACGCCGTCTGCGCCAGCTCGTTCACCTTTGTCTCCAAGACCGTGACCGACATCCTGGCCAAGCGGGCCCCGCCGGACTGGGCCGCGTCCTTCGGCCCGTGGATGGACACCCGGCGCGCGTTTTTCTGCCTGCTCGGTGCGACCGCCGTGCTGCTGCTGCTGAAGTGCGCCTTCCAGTACGGCCAGCGGTACCTGCGCGCCTGGCTGACGCAGCGGGTCGTGCTCGATACGCAGAAGCAGTTGGCCGACCATCTGCTCGGGTTGGACCTCGGCTTCTTCCAGCAGGAGCGCGCGGGCGACCTGCTCTCGCGCCTGACCAACGACCTGCGCCTGCTGGGCATGAGCGTGAAGCTGGCCTGCATCCTGCTCACCCGGCCCCTCACCCTGCTCGCTCTCCTCATCTGGATCGTGGTGCTCGACTGGCGGCTGGCGCTCCTGGGCCTGATCGGCGCGCCGCTGGGCGCAATGGTGATCCGCGTGCTCTCGCGGAAGATGCATCGGGCCTCCAAGGCGGCGCTCGAGAAACGGGCCGACCTCACCAGCGTCATGGTCCAGTTCCTCATGGGCATGCGGGTGGTCAAGGCCTTCGGGTGCGAGGATTTCGAGCGCGAGCAGTTCGGCCGGCAGAACCGCAAGCTCTTCGACATCAGCATGAAGCGCGAGCGGGCGCGGGCCCTGACGAGACCGGTGGTGGAGTTCGTCTCCGCGTTCGGCGCACTCCTGGCGCTCGCGGTCGGCGGCGAATGGGTCCTGAACGGGAAGATCGAGTTCGGCGACCTGACGGGATTCGTGACCGCGCTCTTTCTCATGTACCAGCCCGCCAAGGAGATCACCAAGGCCAACAACGATCTGCAGCAGGCCATTCCCGGCGCGGATCGCGTCTTCCACGTGATGGACCTGCAGGCGCAGGTGCAGGCCGGCGACCGCGCTCTCACCGCATTCGAAGACGGCATCGCGTTCGAGCGGGTTTCGTTCGCCTATCAGCCCGGGATCCCGGTGCTGCAGGAGATCGATCTGAACATCCGCAAGGGCGAATGCGTGGCTCTGGTCGGCCCTTCGGGCGCGGGCAAGAGCACGGTGACCGATCTGCTTCTGCGTTTCTTCGATCCCGCGGCGGGACGCATCTGTATCGATGGGATCGATCTCCGGGAGCTGTCGTTCGAGAGCCTGCGGGAGAAGCTCGCGCTGGTCGGCCAGGAACCGTTCCTCTTCAACAGTTCGGTCCGGGACAACATCGCTTACGGCCGTGCCGACGCCTCGGAGGAAGCCATCGAACGGGCCGCGCGCGCAGCCAACGTCCACGAGGAGATCCTGGGGTTCTCCGCGGGGTACGACACGGTCGTGGGGGAACGGGGCGAGAACCTGTCGGGCGGTCAGCGACAGCGCGTGGCCATCGCCCGGGCTCTGTTCAAAGACGCGCCGATCCTCGTGCTGGACGAAGCCACCTCGTCGCTCGACAGCCGGAGCGAACGTCAGGTCCAGGAGGCGCTCGACCATCTCATGGAGGGCCGCACCAGCCTGGTGATCGCGCACCGGCTTTCCACGGTGCGGCACGCCGACCGGATCGTGGTGCTGGAGCGGGGACGGATCACGGCGGAGGGGCGGCACGAGGAGCTGCTGGCCACGAGTCCGATCTACGCCTACCTGGTGGAACTCCAGGGAGAACCGCAGGCGCGGCAGGGCGGATGACGCGCACGCGACGGCCCGTCCGGCGTCGGTCGTTGAGGGAGATCGCACGTTCATGCCTCCGGACGCATCCCAGACCGCCAGCCCCCGCCTGACCGTGCTGCATCTCTGTTCGATCACGAGTCGGGGCGGCACCGGCTACATGGCGAGCCATATCTGCCGCCTGCTCCACCGGGCCGGGCACCGGGTGCTCGTGGGTACGCGCACGGGCGGCAAGGTCGAAGAGCGGGCGCGCGAAGACGGCATCGCGCTCGTGGACGGATTGCGGCTCGTGTCCGGCTTTCATCCCCGCTGCCTGGCAGGCGACGTTCTTCGCCTGCGCCGATGCTTCCGCGAGGCGGGCGTCCAGATCGTGAACACCTGGCACTCGATCGAATACTGGACCGCGGCCCTCGCGGTCCTGGGCACCCCCGTGCGGCTCGTGCGCACCCGGGGGCTCGTCACGCCCATGCGCGGACACGTCTTCAACCGTCTCCTCCACAACCGCACGGCCGCCGTCTTCGCCACCTGCCGGAAGATCGAGGAGAACTACCGCCTGGCGGGGCTGCGCGAGGAAAACGTCTTCCGGCTGGCCGACGGCGTGGATACCGAGCGCTTTCGGCCGGGTCGGGACCGCATGCGCGTGCGCCAGGAACTCGGCCTCGCGCCGGAGACGCCGCTGGTCGCAAATGTCGGCCGCATGCAGGGCGTCAAAGCGCAGGACGCGTTTCTAACGGCCATGGCGAATCTCCCGGCAGACGTACACGCGGCTGTGGCGGGTGACGGCCCGTTGCGGGAAACCCTCCACGAACAGGCGCGCGCGCTCGGGCTGGCGGAGCGCGTGCACTTCCTCGGCATGCGGTCCGACATCCCGGACGTGCTCGCAGCCGCCGACCTCTTCGCGCTCTGCAGCCGCGGATCCGAAGGCTCGAGCCGTGCGACCCTGGAAGCCATGGCGACCGGTCTGCCCTGCGTGACCACGACCGTGGGGTCGCTCCCCGATCTCATCAAGCCGGGCCGGACCGGGCTCCTCTTCCCCCCGAATGGCGTGGCGGAGCTGACCGAGTGCATGGAACATCTCGTGAACGACGCCGGGCTCCGCCGCCGGCTGGGCGAGGCCGCGTGCGCCTACGTGCGGGAGCGCCATTCGGAGGCGGCCATGCTCCGCAGCGTGGAGGAGGTCTACCAGCGGATTCTGCCGCCCATGGCTGACCGTCCGGAAACATCCGCAGGGAGCCAACCGGCATGAAGAGGCCCGCCGCGCTCGTCCTCATCGCGAGCCACAAGCACACCGGCCCCGGCCGGGTGGCCCTGCAGCACGCGCGCCTGCTGCGCGAGGCCGGCTGGGAGACGCTCTTCTGCTGCCAGCCGGGCGGGGATCTCCAGACCGCGGCCGAGGGCGCCGAGCTCTGGTGCGACGCGGGTCTCGCCCTGCCCACGCGCGGACAGGTCTGGAGCATGGCCCTGGACCTCTGGCGCCTGCGCCGGCTGGTGCGCGCGCGGGGCGTGGGCCTCTGCTTCTGCTACCGCACGCAGGATCATCTCACCGCCGCCCTGGCGTTTGGCGGGTGCCTGCCCACCGTTCGTTTCGTGCCCAATGCCGTGGTGTACGACGACGCGTCGCGTCCGCTCGGCAGGGCGGGGACGTGGCTGGCGACGCGCTTCGCGTCCTGCGTGCTCGTGCCCGACGCCCTGGCCCAGCATGCGCTCCTCTCCGCTCGCGGTCCCGCAGCCGACCGTCTGCCCGCGGCGCCCGGCGGCGCCGGATGGGAGGCGAGCCAGGCCCTGCGTGCGGCCGGGGATGCAGCGGGGGTCAGCTTCGCGCCCGGCGGCGTGGACACGCTCCACTTTGCGCCCGACCGGGGCGGGGTGTCTGTGCGCCAGGAGCTCGGCCTGACCGACGCGCACGTGGTGGTGGGCCTGGTTTCGCGTCTCAAACCCGGCCGCGGCCACGACCGCTTCCTGCGCGCGTTCGCCCAAGCGGCCGCTGAGGAAACGCACCTGCGCGCCCTGATCGTGGGGCATGGCGACAAGCAGGAGCGGGAGCGGATCACGGCGGCCGCGGCCCGATGGGCGATTACGGACCGCGTGGCCGTGTTCGCGCCCGGCGTCCGCTACGAGCAGGCGCTGGCGGCCATCGACATCGGCTGCCTCTTTCACCCGGGGTCGGCGGGGACCGGCCAGGCCGCGCTCGAGCTCATGAGCATGGCTCGGCCCGTGGTCGTGCCCGCCACCGGCGTGCTCGCGCTGCTCGAGCCCGGCGCAGAGGTGATCCGTGCAAGCGAGGGCGCTTCGGCTGCGGAAGGGGAACCGGGCGGTCTCGATCCGGCGCCCGCGTTTGCCGCCGCTCTGGTGCGGCTCGCCCGCAATCCAAACCTGCGCCTTGCGCGCGGCCAGGCCGCGCGCGCCCTCGCGGAAAATCGCTTCAGCCGCACGGTCCTCCAGAAACAGCTCGCCGCCCTTGCCGAGCGTCTCGCGCCCGCCTTGGGCGCTCGCACAGAAGGCCAATGAACACTCTGCATGGATGCCCAACGGTGCATGCGCCGTTGGGCTCGATCGGGTTCCTGCTTGTGATTGCTGCTGCGATCGGTAGACTTCAAGTTGACCGGGAACATGAACAACCACCAAGCTTCCGAATGCCCGGTTGCCGATGCCGACAAGGAGATGAGGCCGTGAGAGTCCGATTGGGTTTTGTCGCGCTGTATATGGGCGCTGCTCTATTCATTTCCGAAGACGCATCTGCGGGGGAGCGGCCGCGGCGGGTCTGTGAAAGGTGGAGAGTCACGATCGTTGAAGCCAAGGGGCTCAAAAATCGCGACTGGGGCCGAGCGGGGCGTTCCGATCCCTATGTGGCTCTGCACGAATACCGCAAGGGCATGAAGGTCGGGACTGATCACGTGATTCCGAGAGGGCCGAAGTACTGGGAAGACCGAACGTTTCTCTACCAGCCGGAGATCAAGGAGAGTTCCGCTCTTTCGACACAAACGCCAGTCATGAAGGACAATACCTCACCCACCTGGAACCATACCGTGGAGACAACCCGTCTTGGCGGAGAAGGCCTGCAGGTCCTCGCCTTCTTCATTTACGACAAGGATCCAAACATCTCGCAGCACCTTGGTGTCGCCGTACTCGACTGCCCGAAAAAGCCCGGAACCTATAGGCTGCCGCTTATGATCCCGGCGAAATCCAAGCGCGCCATGCCGGGGTTTCTGACCGTAACGATCGAGAAATCCGTCTTCTTTGACCCGCCCATGGAGAAAATCGCCGTGCCGGATCTGAGCGGCCTTTCTCTTGCGGAGGCAAAGGCCAGGATTGAGAAGGTTGGATTGCGGTTTCGGAAGGGGGTGTTCTACACGCATGGAGAACCCAAGCAGGGTGTTTTTTCGCAGCGGCCGGCGGCAGGGAGCCCCCTGACCCCCGGGAGTCTGGTGATGGGATTTGCCCAGTCCGGCAGACAGTACCCGGTGCCCAATGTGGTGGGACAGCGCGAGGCGAGAGCCCGGCGGATGTTGCGGCGTTTGAATGTAACGTTTCAATATGACGAAAACCCCGGGTCCGACACGAAGCGTTGGTTCAAGATCGTCAAGCAGTCGATTGCGCCGGGACAACGTGTCTACCGGACGACTCCGATCCGGTTGACGGTCTGCAAGCCTCCAGCCGGAACCGAGGTGGAAATGCCGAATGTGGTACATCGGCCCACACGCGAGGCAACTCGTATCCTTTACGCACAGTATCTTCGCAAGATCGCAACCAAGCGCATGGAAAGCGAACCGGAAAAGGCCGGGCGCGTACTGGAGCAGACCCCCGCGGCCGGAGAAGAGATCGCCTTCGACGACCCCGGAGGCGTTCTGCTTTCGATCGGCTATCATGCCGATGGCCTTTCCTTTGAGAGCGCCAAGGCCATCGCCTTGGATACCCCCTTTTCCGTCACGCTCACAAAAGAGAACAAGACGCAGTATCGGCGGATCGACATCGAGGAGACGGGCTACCTGATACTGGAGTCGCAGGGAACGGTGCCGAAGGGACTATTTCCCCTTGTGAATGCATATGATGCCAGGCATGGAGAGATTGCCAAGGGGCATACGCCGCGATCCATCCGTGTGGAACCGGGTCTCTGCACCTTGGCGATTTCGGCGACGTGGGTCAGCGCCCCCAAAGATCCGTTTGTGTTTCAATGCCGTTTCCTTCCGGAATTCGACAGCGCCGAACCCAACGACACGCTCGCGGAGGCGGCTTCCCTGTCCGGAAGCTCCCGGCTTACGTTGGGATTCGCCACGAACAAGGATCACGACTATTACAGATTCAGCATGGCGGAGCGCGGGTATCTGATGCTCAGGGCTTCTGCAGGCGAAGAAAACGAAGCTGTCCTGAAACGCATCAATCCTTCGGTTGCAGTTCTGAACGCGGATGGCAAACGTCTCGCCCGGGGTGTTCTGCCTCATCTGCAATGGCTGCCCGCGGGAGATTATTTTGTCTGCTTCTACGGCGGAGGGCCCTTTCATCCGGAGCCCTGTCATATTTCAGTCGAGTTTCAGGTGGACGAAGACAGAACAGAGCCCAATGATACCATCGCCCAGGCGACACCCCTTCCGGTTGGCCAACCCCTTCGCGTCCGCTATGCGTCCAGCGACCTGGATCACTACCGCCTGCAGGTCGAGGAGCCGGGGTATGTGATCGTGTCGCATCCCAGAAAACTCGGCCCGTGGACCACCCTCGAATGGGTCAAGCCAGACGGCCAATACGCGAAGGGACAGGAACTGCCATGCGCCGTATATGTGGAGAAAGAACGGGTTGTCGCGCTCTTTACGGAAGAGAAGTTCCGGCCCCTTGCATCGTACGACCCGGTGGCTCTCCAAACCCAGTTCGTGCCGTTAACCGAAGACGAGCACGAACCCAATGACACCATAAAGCAAGCCAAACCGGTGCCGACAAACGAGGCGATCAGCGGCCTGATAATCCCGTCCCGCGACGTTGACTGTTTCCGCTTTTCCGTGCGGCGGGACGGCCCGGTGCGTATCGGACTGGCCGCCGATTCGCCCAAGTTCCACATGAGCGCAAGGCTGTACGATCAGACAGGGAAGCTGTTCGACAGGAAATGGCGCGATCTTCCATGGAAAACAGAGTTGAAGCAAGGAGCCTACGTTCTGGAAATCTCCCAGTGGGCGGGGATCAAGACCTTTTCGCTAAAGCCGTATCGGTTCGTCATTGCAACGGACGATGCCCCGAAACCGGACGAAGCGCGCTCCAGGTATCAGACCGGAGAAACGGATGCCGATGCGGGTCGGAACGGTGTCGACCTTGCCCAAAGAGCCTACGCCCATTACTGCCGAAAAGAATACCGCGCTGCGCTTCCCCTTTACGAAGAGGCGTCCGAACTGATTCCCGGTTGCGCGGCCGTCTGGAATGACATGGGGGCCTGCTGCGTGTCCCTTGACGATTTGGCATCGGCAAGGACCTATTTGGAGAAAGCCATCGATCTCAAGGAAGGGTATGCGCTGGCGCTCCGCAACCGTGGCGTCGTGGCGCGCAAGGAAGGGGATGTTCAGGGATATCTTTCGTGGACCGAAAAGGCGGTTGAGGCCGAGCCGGATGCTCTCAATCTACGCTTTCACGGGCATGCTCTGCTGATGCTGGCCGGTCAGGAGAACGACGATCCTGACCGTCAGCGCCACATACTCCGCAGGGCGCTCCAATATTATGAGAGGTCACAGAAGCTGAACCCAAAGGATCCGTATACCGGGAAGGATCTCAATCGCATACGCAGGGCGCTCGAAAAGACCTCCGAGTAAGGGTCCGCGAGGAAATCGGAGCCTTTTCGCTCGAGCGCCGCGCGGTCCGGATGAAGGCAGTAGGCCTGCCATCGGCTGCGCTTGCGGGTCTGTGGATGCGTGGGCTTTGGGCATTTCGCGACAGCCTGTGGTCGGCAGCCGTCTTTCTTCGCGGCCAGCGTCCCTATTGGTTGTTCCTTGCCTCGATGCTGGTGCTGGCGGTGTCGCAATTCGGCTACTGTCTCCCCGGCGTGGGGCGCAACAACCTCGGGCCGGAGGAAACCGCGGAGTTCCTGGGCGAGGCGGCCGATGTTCGACGAGACTTATGCGAAAGAGTCGCGCCCCTTCGGGCTCCCTGCGGTCGCGACCTCCGCGATCCGGATCGTCTCCCGGTCCGTGCAGACTGCGGCTTTCATGATCTGGGGCATGGGGGGGGCTCCTGTGGGCCTGAACCGCGCAACGGGCCCCAGCATAGAGCGAGAAGCGGAGGCGTCAGGTCTCGGCCGCCCGCTTTCGCTTGACACGCCCCGGCTGCGGCGCAGAATAGGTCCTGCGCTGCAAGCCTTTCATCGCGGAGCCCCATGCCAAGCCCCGATCGATGGAACGTCCTGTTCATCAACACCGACCAGCAGAGGTGGGATACGCTCGGCTGCTATGGATCGCCGGTGGCGCGCACGCCCAACCTCGACCGCCTGGCGGTTGAGGGCGTGCGCTTCGACCGGTGCTATGCCACGAATCCCGTGTGCATGCCCGCGCGCGCGTCCTGGTTCACCGGGCAGTACCCCAGCCACAACGGATGCTGGATGAACGGCGTGCCCCTGCCGCCGTCCGCGGACCTGCTCCAACACCGCCTCCGAGACGCGGGTGTGCACACCGCGCTCATCGGCAAGATCCACCTCGACAATGTGTGGCAGCGTAACGAGCCGCATCCCGCCTACGGGTTCGAACGGCTCGACGAATGCGAGGGCGATCCGTATTGCTTCGATGCGGGCATCGACGGCCCGGCGCTCATGCAGGGCCGGCCGCTCTTCGATGCCGAAGGCACTCTCCGCCCCGCAGGTGCGCCCGCGGCCGCCCTGACGGAGTGGCGCGAATCCGAGCCGCAGAAGCCGGGCCCCTACACCGTGGCCCGGTGCCTGCGCACCGACCAATGGAAGTTGGTCCATTACCACAGCGAAGACTTCGGCGAGCTCTACGACCTTGAACACGATCCGGCCGAGTTCGAGAATCTCTGGGCGCGGCCGGAACACCGGGAGACGCGGAGGGCGCTCGAGGCGCGGCTTCTCGCCTTCCAGATCGAAACCGAACCCTGCCCGCTGCGCACGGATCTGTTCTGACGGGGGCGCCTCCAGCACGGTGCCATGCCCACCCGCAAGGGTGGGCATGCCTTTTCCCTGGTCGGCGGCAAGGGGTCGCGGTCCATGGCGACTCTGCGGGGAAGAGCTGCCGCATGCCCACCCAAGGGTGGGCATGGCACCCGTTCCGGAACCCGCAAGGGCGTCCTCACCCCGCCGGCAGGATCAGCATGGCGTCGCCGTAGGAATAGAAGCGGTAACCTGCGTCGATCGCCTCCTGGTAGGTGGCGAGGATGCGCTCGCGGCCGGCCAGGGCGGAAACGAGTACGAGAAGGCTCGATCGGGGCAGGTGGAAGTTGGTGAGCAGACCGTCGATGCCGCAAAAGACATGGCCGGGCCGGAGGAAGAGGTCGGTCCAGCCCTCCCACGGCCGCGTCGTTCCCTGGGCGTCGGTCGCGGTTTCGAGTGCGCGCGTGGTGGTCGTGCCCACGGCCACGATGCGGCGGCCGGCGCTCCGGGCGGCCGTGATCCGGGCGGCCACGGCCTCCGGGATCCGGCCGTACTCGGCGTCCATGGCGTGCTCGGACAGGCGCTCGGCCTGGATCGGCCGGAACGTGCCGGGGCCGACGTGGAGCGTGAGGGTAGCGATCTCCACGCCCCGGCGGGCGAGCGCGGCATCCACCGCGGCCGTGAAGTGCAGCCCCGCCGTGGGCGCGGCCACGGCGCCGTCCGCGCGCGCATAGGTGGTCTGGTAGCGCTCGCGGTCCGCGGCCGTGGGTCCGCCGGCCGAGCGGTCGATGTAGGGCGGCAGGGGCGTCTCGCCGAGCGCAGCCAGGAGGTCGGCGAAAGACCTGTTCTCCGCGCACCGAAAGGTCACCTCGACCTTGCCCGCCGGGCCCTTGTCCTGCACGACCGCCGTGAGTTCGCCCGCCCCGAAGGTCACCTCCTTGCCCGGCTTGAGGTGGCTGGCCGGTCGCGCCAGGCAGAGCCACCGTTCCTGGCCGGCCGCTTCAGAACGGTGCACGAGCAGGAGTTCCGTTTTGCCGCCGCCCGGACGCCGGCCGTGCAGGCGCGCGGGGATCACGCGGGTGTCGTTGCGCACGAGCAGGTCGGTGGGGCGGAGCCATTGGGGGAGGTCGGTGAACCGGTGGTGCGCCGGCGGCCGGCGGCCTGCGAGCACCATCAGGCGGGAAGCATCCCGCGGCATGGCCGGCTGCTGCGCGATCCGGTCGGGCGGCAGGTCGTAGTCATACCGTGCCAGGCGATCCTCGGCCATCCGGACCGCCTAGGTCTGCTCGGATTCTTCGGTGCCGTTGTTCGGATACTTGGGCCCCATGAATCCCGCTTCGCCCTGAGTCGCCGGCTCGTCGGCGCTCGCGACCTTCTGCTTGGAGACCAGGTCGAGCACGCTGGCGGTGATCTCGATGCCCACGCCGCTGGGGATCATGCGGAAGAAGGTTTCGCGCACCTTTTTCTTGAGCTCGTCCACCCGGTGCATGACGTCTTCCTGGCACCGGAGCTTGAAGGTCAGGCGGCAGAGCAGGGGCACGCCTTCGCCGCGCGCCTCCAGGGTGATGCGCACGGCCTCCACGTCCGGCGCCTTCTCGATTTCGGCCCGCAGCTGGTCTTCGAGGGCGCGGATGCTGACCGTGTTCGTGCCCTCTTCGGTCGTGAGTTCAAGGCTGCGGCGATAGGCGCCTTCCCGGTACTCCTGTACGGCGACCGCCAGGTTCCACGTTACGAGGGCGGCGCCGATCAGCACCACGAGGATCCTCCCCCAGGTGCCGCCGATGAGCCCCTCGGACGCGGCAATGGCGCGTTCGGGCCAGAGCGGCAGGATTACGAGATAGGCTCCGGCGATGACCGCTACGAAAACGTTGACAAGATCCACGCATTTGCGCATGAGTCGACCTCCCCTGAAGATTTCGGCCCTCAAATTCCGTGCTCCTCGATAAAGTGGATGTCGTACTGGTTGTTCACGAACGCGACATGTTCCAGCAGCTTGCGGTGGAAGGGGATCGTCGTCTTGACGCCCTCCACCAGCATGTCCTCCAGGGCGCGCCGGGCCCGCTCGATGGCCTCGGTCCGGTCGCGTCCGTGCGCGATCAACTTGGCCAGCATGGAATCGTAGTGCGGGGGGATGCGATACCCCGAGTAGACGAACGAGTCGACCCGGACCCCGCTGTGCGCGGGCGGCACGTAGAGCTCGACCGTGCCCGGGAACGGCGCGAAGTCCCGGTCGGGATCCTCGGCGTTGATCCTGCATTCGATGGCGTGGCCCTCGAAGCGAATGTCCTTCTGGCGGTGGCGCAGCGGCTCGCCCTGGGCGACGCGGATCTGCTCCTCGATGAGGTCCATGGGCCGGCCGCGGCTGCGCACGACCATCTCGGTGACCGGATGCTCTACCTGGATCCGGGTGTTCATCTCCATGAAGTAGAACTCCCCGTCCTGTACGAGGAACTCCACTGTGCCGGCGTTGGCGTATCCGCACGCCGCGCAGAGGTTGAGCGCGGCCTCGCCCATGGCCCGGCGGAGATGCTTGTCCAGCACGGGCGAGGGGGACTCCTCGAGCAGCTTCTGGTGCCGGCGCTGGATCGTGCAATCGCGCTCGCCCAGGTGGATGCGGCCGTCCTTGCCGTCGCAGAGTACCTGGATCTCGACGTGCCGCGGCCGTTCGAGGTACTTTTCCATGTAGATGGCGCCGTCGCCGAACGCGGCTTCGGCTTCGGCCTTGGCCTGGGCCATGCCGGCGCGGAGCGCGACGTCGTTGTGGGCCACGCGGATTCCGCGGCCCCCGCCGCCGGCCGAGGCCTTGATGATGACCGGGTACCCGACCTTGCGGGCGATCTCCAGGGCGGTCTCGTCGTCCGGCACGAGCCCTTCACTTCCGGGGAGCACGGGCACGCCGGCCGTCTTGGCCAGCTTGCGCGCCTCGGCCTTGTTGCCCATCCTGTTCATGGCGTCGCTGCTCGGACCGACGAACCGGATGTCGAGCGATCCGCAGATGTCCGCGAAATGTCCGTTCTCGGCGAGGAAGCCGTAGCCCGGGTGGATCGCGTCCACGTCCGCGATCTCGGCCGCGCTGATGAGGCTGGGGATGTGCAGGTAGCTGCGGCCGCTCTCGGCCGGTCCGATGCAGATGGCCACATCCGCCATGCGCACGTGGAGACTGTCCCGATCAACCTCCGAATACACCGCTACGGTCTCGATGCCGAGCCGCTTACAGGTCCGGATGATGCGGCAGGCGATCTCGCCGCGGTTGGCGATCAACATGCGGGAAAACATGGCTCAACATCCTGCGCCCGTCGGCGCGTCACGCTCGCTTGTCAGGGCCTCACCAGGAATATGGCCTGGCCGTACTCCACGGGTTCTCCGTTCTCGATCAGGACCTTCTCGATGGTGCCCTTGATTTCGGCCTTGACCTCGTTCATGATCTTCATGGCTTCCACGATGCAGACCACCGTCTCGGCCGTGACCGCGGCGCCTTCGCTCACAAAGGGATCCGCGTCCGGGGCCGGGGAGCGGTAGAAGGTTCCCACGATCGGGCTGTTGATCGGCACCAGGCCTTCGTCGGACGGGTCCGGCGTCTCGGCGGAGGTAGATGCGGCCTGCGCGGCCGGCGGCAGAGCCGGCATGGACGGCATGGACGGCATCGCCGCTGGGATGGCCGTGACCTGGGCGCCCGGTTTCTTGAGCCGGACCTTGAAGGCGTCCTCCTCGAGCTCCAGCTCCACGAGGTCGTGCTCGTCCATCAGCGCAAGGAGTTCCTTGATTCGGTCGACACTCATGGGTTCCTCCGCATCGGTCGGCAGTTCTCCGGTCCCAGCCGGGCATCCGGCGCCCTCGATCGCAGCCCGCCTCGTTCGGCGGCTGACGCAACCGTCACAAGACCACGTCCTCCGGCGCGCGGGGCAGGGAGCTCAGACGACGGCGGCCGGTGGGCGTCACCAGAACCATGTCTTCGATCCGGATGCCGCCCCGGCGCGGGTAGTAGAGGCCGGGCTCGACTGTGACCACCATGCCGCTCTCCAGGGACTCCCGGTTGGTTCGGCTCAGCCGGGGCGGCTCGTGCACGGCCAGCCCCACCCCGTGTCCCAGGCTGTGGCTGAAGCGCTCGGCACACCCGGCCTTTTCGAAGACCGCACGCGCGGCCGCATCCGCCTCTGCAGCCGGCTGGCCGGGCCGAACCGCGTCCAGTCCCGCGCGCTGTGCCTCCAAGACCAACGCATATCGGGACTTCCAGAATTGTGGCATGCTATCAAGAAGCAAGACTCGCGTCAAGTCACAATTGTACCGGTCCACGCGCGCGCCAAAGTCGATCAAGACGAGCGCTCCCTTGGTCAGTTTGCGCTGGCCCGCATGCGCGTGCGGCCGGCTGGCATTGGCGCGCGCGGCCACGATGGTCTCGAACGCCGTCCCGTCTGCGCCGCGCCGGCGCATCTCCCACTCGAGATCCAGGCGCAGGTCCACCTCGGTCATGCCCGGCCGGATGCGTTTGCGTACGGCCGAGAAAGCTTGCTGCGCGCAGGTCAGGGCCCGGCGGATGCGGCGGACTTCCCACGGACTCTTGCAGATGCGGAGGTCGCTGACGAGCTGGTCCGCGCGGCAAAGCCGCACGCCCCGGGCGGCGGAGCGGAGGGACCGATGCGCTGCCACCGAGAGCGCAAGGGCGGAGAAGCCAAGGTGTTTCACGCGCGCCCGGCGCGCCAGATCTCCGGCAAAGCGCGCCGGGTCCCCTTTCCACTGCACGAGGTCGAAGCCCGGCGCCGTGGCCTCGGCCTCTTCGGTGTACCGGCTGTCGGTGATGAGCCACTGGCGGCGGCCCGTGATCAGGAGCGACGAATCGCTGCCCGTGAATCCCGAGAGGTAGTGGACGTCCTCGTCCGACGTGACCAGCACGCCGCCGAGCCGCTCGCGCCTAAGGGCGCGGCGCAGACGGCGGAGTCGCTGGCGGACCTCGTCGCGAGGCACGCGCATCACTTTTCCCTGACATTTAGAAAGAAGCGGCCGGCATGGGGGCCGCGGTTGGGCACGTCGGCCTCCACGGTTTCGCCGGTCAGCTGTTGGACGGTATCGGCCAGCACCACCGCTTGTTCGGTTCCCGCCACCCGCTGGTTCTTGATGGCCCGCCGCATGCCGCGGGCCGCTGTCTTGTGCTTCTCACGTACCAGGACCTCGCACACGAGGCGGAGGTTCTCCGCCGTATCGACCGGCCGCGTCATGCCGGCGAGGCGCGTGAACGTGTCCAGCACCGCAGGACCGCCCATCTCGGCCAGCGCCCAGAGAGCCACGGTGCGCTCCCGGCCCGTGTACACGAAGAAGACTTCGCCCATGATGCTCTTGGTCTTGAGCACGGTGTTCGCGAGCAGTCCGCGGGCCGGCTCGTAGGGGATGGTACCGAGCGCCCGGGCCCCGTGGATGCGCAACGCCTGGGACGGCGCGAGCACGTAGTTCATGGCGAGCGCTCCGCCCGGCGCGTGGGCCGTGCGCGCGATCAGCCACATGACGAGCGCTGAGGCGCGGTAGTCCGGCGCCTCCTTCTCGGCAAAGGCCTTCATCTCCCTTTCCTTCAGCATGTTGGGAAGGCCTTTGATGCCGAGGTCGAGCACGCCGGGGAACCCGGCCTTGCTGCGCATCTCGCCGAGCATCCACAGCCCTTCGCGCTGCGCCGCCGGGTTGTCCGAGCGGGTGGCGGCCACGGCCAGGGCCTCGATCGCCGGTGTTTCGTTGGCGTCGCGCATCCGGTGTTCTACCAGAGCGACCGAGGCGGCCCGCCGGACTTCCCGCACGGCGTCGGACTGCAGTCGCACGAGCGCCGGCCGGCAGGCTGCGGTGGCGACGCGGCCGAGCATGAGGGCGGCCGTGCGCCGGACCGTGTGGTCGCGGTCGGCGAGGTGCTGCACGATTTTGTCCTGCGCGGCTTCGCCTTCGATGGCTGTGCAGGCCCGCAACGCAGCGCAGCGGACCCGGGCCGACGGACTGCTCAGCAGCTTCCGGACGCGGCTTCGCGCGCCGGACCGATCTGGATGGTCGACTGCGGCGAGCCAGCGCAGGGCTTCGGTCTGCACGCCCGTGTCCCCAGACCGCAGTCCCTGGAGCGCGATCGCGCACCCCTCGGGGGCGGCAAGCTGCCGCAGCGTGCGCAGACACGCGGCCTGCAGGTCGGGCTCGTCTTCCGCGCCGAAGCGGGCGGCTAGGCGGCTTTCGAGGCGACCTTTGCCGATGCGGGCGGCTGCGGCGAGGGCGGCCTGGCGGACCAGGGGCTCGTCGTCCTCCAGGGGCAGCTTGTCGGCCTGCCCGTGGGCTGCGAGCGCGGCCACGGCCCGGCACGCCTCGGCCCGCACCAGGGCGTCCGGGTCTTCGAGCAGGGACGCGGCCAGCGAGGCTGCGGCGGGCGCGCGCGAGCGCCCCAGCGCGTAGAGCGCGCTCGCGCGCGCAGGCGCATAGTCGTCGGACAGCATGCCCGCGAGCGCTTTCAGGGCCGACCGGTCGTCCACCCGGGCGTCCCCGAGGGCCGTGGCCGCTTTCATGCGCGCGAAGGCCGAGTCTCCCTTCAGGACCTGGAGCATGGCTTCGAGCGTGGCGGCATTCATGTGCGGAAAACGTTCGTCGGCCTCTTGCCCGCCGGACGCAGCCCAGGCGCGGGCGGATACCACGAGGAGCAGGAGCCAGATCAGCGCAACCGATCGCATGACGGGGGTCCTCAACGCTGGGGGCGCATCATCAGCTGGACGCGCAGCATGGTGGCCACGAGCAGCACGATGCTCAGCCCTCCGAGGAGATACACGTGCTGGAGCCAGGAGAAGTCCCATCCGGCCAAGGCCGTGGGCGAGACCGCACGCGCGGCCGCGGCGAACGGGTTCAGGGTCAGAAAGATCTCCACCAGCCGGTGCGGCAGGCTGTCGGCGATGAAATACGGGATCAGGGTGCCGACCGCCACCACCACGATGGCGAGATAGGCCACCGCGGTCGCGGTCGACGAGCGGCGGAAGAATGCGCTGGCGGCCAGGCCCGTGACCGTGGCGTAGAACATGCTCACCGCGACCACGCCGAAGGCCGAACCCATGTCCCAGATGAATTCGAGGTTGACCTCTTTGAGCTCGGCCCAGCCGGCGGTGAACTGGAAGTTGAAGGGCCGGATGAGGTTGACCCCTTTGCTGATGTGCTGCATGTCCGTGGGGCTGCTGGAGACATAGGCCAGCACGAAGAAGGTCGGGAAGGTGCTGAGGATGAGCAGGATGATGAAGAACCAGGAGACCTCGATCTTGCCCATCACAAAGGTTCGCGCGCTCACCGGTGTGCAGCGGAGCATGTCGAACACGCCGCTCTCCAGCTCCTCGCTCACCGCGCTCGCCGTGAGCACCGGACTGATGAGGATGATGATCCCGAGCGGCAGGGAGAGGCAGATGTAGACAATGCGGTCGATGCCCGTGAGGTGGAGCTGGGTGAGGGGCAGAAACGCCAGGGGCAGGCTGATGATGAGCAGCCCCATGATCATGCGCAGCATCCAGGTGGCCCGGCCGAAGGCCTTGGCCCGCATCTCCTTGACGGCGATCAGGTTGATGAGGGGGCCGATCATGCGCTTGCGCTTGCGCGGATCGATCAGGTAGAAGGGGAACTTGACGTGCCGCTTCATGAGTTCCATGCGCTCGTCGATGATGGCGGTGTCCGCGCGGCCGCGCGGCTGGGGCGGCCGCGCGATCTTCCGCAGGGTCACGGCGAGCAAGGCCACGCTGCCGGCCGCGGCAAGGACGAGAAAGACCCACGGGCTGTCGGCCAGGCCGCCGTAGCTGGCGGCCGGCAGCACCACGTCGTGTTCGGCGCTGAAGAGGCCGGGGTGGACCACCGCGATCATGGCGGCGAACGGGCTCAGGGCGCGCACGATGTGCGTGTGGTGGATGGTCCAGGAAAATCCGCCGATCACGATCGTGGGCACCCACGTCAGGCCGCAGAGGATCAGAATGAAGACGTAGCAGAGAATCAGGGAGCGGTAGCTCGACCGGAAGGTGGCCGAGCAGTAGAGGCCGAGCAGGCCGAAGAAGACGGCAGCAGCCACCACCACCAGATAGACCTTGCCGACGTCCCCGAGGGCGACGCCGCCGAGGATGAAGCAGGTGCCCATCATGGGGAGGCTCCCCACGATCAGGATCAGCACGAAGCCGACGCCGGCCACGAGCTTTCCGAGCACGATCTCGTCGGGCCGCAGCAGCGTGTCGTACAACATGTCGTAGGTCTGCCGCTCTTTCTCGCTGGTGATGGAGACGGCCGTGAAGCTGGGCGCGCAGAGCACCACCAGGGCCAGGAAGACCATGCTGAGCACGATGAAGAGCTTGTGGCTCGCCTGCGCGGCCAGGCTGAAGACGCCCTCGGCCGGCCACATGAGGACCACGAGTCCCGCGAGCACGCCGAGAAAGACGAGCGCCAGCCAGAGCGCCCGGCGCGTGCGCAGGCTCGTCAGAAACTCACGGATCAGGACGGGATTCGCCAGGGGATTCACGTTCGCCTTCCGTTGTTCGGTTCGTCGGACCGTCTAACGCTTTTCGGAGGCGCTCTCGCGCGCGCTGTCGACCGCCGAGCGGCTGCCGGCGGCGACTTCGTCGGTCACCTTCATGAACGCCTCTTCGAGATCGGCCTCCTGTTCCTGGAAGCGGACCACGTTGACCTTCTTGGACAGGAAGAAGCGGAGCAGCTTGGCCACGTCCTTGTCCGTGCCGCTCACTTCGAACTGGAGAATGTCGTCCAGGACTTCGGCCTTCTGAATGTGCCCGGCCTTCTCCAGCTGCTTGGCCAGCGTCCGCACGGAGGCGGCCTCGCCGAGAAAGCGCATCTCCATGAGGCGGTTGGGTTGCACCTTGCGCATGATGTCGCTGACCGTCCCCTGGGCGAGCATGACCCCGCGCTCCAGAATGCCTACACGGTCGCAGATCGAGGCGAGCTCGGGGAGAATGTGCGAACTCACGAGCACGGTCTTCTTGAGGTCCGCGAGGTTGCGGATGAGCTTGCGCATGTCGATGCGCGCCCGCGGGTCGAGCCCGTTGGCCGGTTCGTCCAGAAAGAGCACCTTGGGATCGTGCATGAGGGTCTTGGCGATGCCGATCCGCTGGCGCATGCCCCGGGAGAGGCTGTCCACGAAGTAGTCGCGCATGACTTTGCTGCCGGTGATCTCGAGCACGGCGTCGATTCGCTTGGTGCGTTCCTTCCGGGAGATCTTGAAGCAGGCCCCGAAGAAGTCGAGGTACTCCCAGACCCGCATCTCCTCGTACACGCCGAAGGCATCGGGCAGATAGCCCGTTACGCGTCGGATCTTGCTGACGTCCTTGGTGACGTCGAACCCGTCGATGCGCGCGCTGCCGCCGGTGGGCAGGAGCAGCCCGCAGAGAATGCGGATGGTGGTGGTCTTGCCCGCGCCGTTCGGGCCGATGTAACCGAACACCTCGCCTTCCCCGATCGAGAGGTCGAGCTTGTTCAAGGCTACGAAATCATTGTCGTATCGTTTGCTCAGGTTCTTCGTCTCGATCATCTCGTCTCCGTCGGCGGCAAGGTTCCGGCCAGTTCGACGTCCAGCACGCGGATCTCCCATTGCCCGCCCGCGGACATCAACTCGCCGCTCGGGGGGCGGAGGCGCAGTTCGAACTCGGGCAGTTCCCCGCCGGGGCCGAGGTAGCGCTCGAGCGATTCGCCCTCGAAGACGCGGGCCAGCGGCCCGCTGCCGAGGGTGAGGTCGGGGAGCGTGACAAAGGTCTCGTCCCCCGCCTTCCGGATCTTGACCGTGCCCGTGAAGTCGCGGAGCATCACGTCCACGTGCAGGACCAGGCGCGTGACCCGGAGAGCCTCGAGGCCCTGGGGCCGGGTGAACCCGACGCGGATGTGCGTGGAAGCGCGTCCCGGCTTCCAGCCCGTGGGGCGAAAGCGCTCGGCCGCGGTCTTGGGCTTCTGGCGTGCCACCCGCATGAGGCCATCGGCGCGGCGGGGGCTTTCGCTCTCGCGTTCGGGGCGCTTGGATGTCCGCCGCTTGGTGCCGGCGATGCGGATGCCCTTGTCGGGAAGATGAACGTCCGAGACGATGGGCGCGGTGGTGGGATTTCCGTAGGCCATGCGGTTGCCGCCCTTGAGCAGGCGCAGCCCGCAGGCACCGGCCGGCACGCGGACCGTGGAGGCGGCGTCCACTTCGTCCACCGGCATGGCCAGGAGCTGCATGGCGCGCTCCTGCGGCTTCTGGTCCCCCACGTCAAGGCGCGCCAGGGGGCTGTTGCACCAGCCGTAGAACGTCACCGGCCAGCTGTAGAACCGCCGGCTGCCGAAGGAGCCCGGCCGCGTGCGCACGCGGAGCAGTTCGGCCAGGATGTAGCGCCGCATCTTGGCCTCGTCCGACGGGGTGAAGTCGCTCGCCGAGAGCGACCAGGCGAGTTCGCAGTCCGCCAGCGCCTTGCGCCCCCCGTCGGGGAGCACTCCCACGCGCAGGGTGCGCCGGTTGACGCGCAGGATGCAGTCGTAGAGCCGGTGCCCGGTGCGATTGACGATCTCGCCGGTCACGCCGTCGGGGCCGTACCCGAAGGTCAGCTCCGCGCCCTTGCCGAAACGGCTCATGGTCATGGCGCGGAAGATCTGCATCTCGCCGGGGTTCAGGCGCACCTGCGGGAAGATGAACCGGTTGCTCTGCCGCACCTGGAGGCTTTCGGCGAGGCCGCCGCTCGCGCCCTCGGCCCAGTGGGGGTAACCCGTGGCCAGCGTATCCGGACTCACCCAGCGCAGATCCGCGGTCGTAGGCTCCGGGCTGAACAGGCCCACGTAGCTCGTGGTGGCCCCGCGCGTCATGCCCGGACGGAGCATGGTTACGCCCAGTTCGCCCTGTACGAAGCCCACCTCGGCCCGGGCCGCCTGCGAGATGGTGAAAGCTACGGCGAGGCCGGCGAGCGCGAGGCCCATGAGCACAGGCCAGGCGAGCTCGGCCCGATTGCGCCACCGGCAGACAACGAGCACGAACACGGCCAGGGTCACGTAGATCCCCAAGAGGAGCACGACCACCAGGGGACGGGGCGCCTTGACGCCGACCACGCTCGCGAGGAACGTCGTGGCGTTGTCGGCGAAGCCGTGGTGCAGGCCCGGGGCGGGGTCGAGCCGGGGGTGGAGGACGCGGCCCCAGAAGCGATGCCCCTGGCTCCAATCCTCCATGACCGATCCGGTCACGCCCACGAACCAGACTTCGCCGCTGCCCACGGCCCGTTGGGCGAGCAGCACGCGTTCTCCGTCCCGCGCGAGCACGGTGCCCCGGCCGGGCAGAGCCTCGACCACCTGGGGCGGCCGTTCGTGGTCGAAGATGATCGGCTTGCCG
>CAZBZG010000030.1:22265-24155 GCA_964496245.1 uncultured Planctomycetaceae bacterium
GTAGGCGGACTCCCATCCGGCCAAGCCGTCGTCGACCAATCGCGTTTCGGTCAGGCGCACGGGCAGGAGTTGCCGCCAGAAGGGGTGACGGTAGGACGCTACGTCGTAGGTCGGGCAGATGACCAGGCGTCCGCCCGAGCGGACGTAGCGCAGCAGGCTGTGCCGTTGCTGCGGCGTCAACCCGGTCGTGCCGTCGACTCGGCGCAGGCTCCCGAAGATGGCCGTGTCCACACCTTCGTAGGCTGCCCATTTGCGGGGCAGGTTTTCGATGCGGATGTGGGTGGATTTGACCATGGCGCCCACGTCGTCGGGCAGGGGCAGGTTCTTGCGGCAGAAGACGCTCGCATACGGGGACTCGCGGCCGCTCAGGTAGTTGCAGTCCTCGTTGTGTTCGCCGAGCACGAAGGGGAGCCCGCGGAAGACGTAGCGCTCGTCCGTGGTCTCCTCGGCCTTGAGCCCGTCCACGACCACGGACAGGCGCGCGTCGGGATGGACCGGGTATCCCTGGAATTCGTAGGGGTCGTACTGCTTGCCCGTCCGGGCGTCGGCGAGCGTGGCCTTGAAGTGGAGCATGCGGCTCTTGTAGGTGGGAAAGGAGAGCGTCGTGCCGTCGGAGAAGTGGAGTTCCTGCTGCTTCTCGGAGAAGAGCTGCAGGAGCGCGCGCGGAGGGAAGTCCATGACCGCAAAGGTCTCGACCGTACGCTCGGCGCGGGGCGGCAGGAGGATGCGGCGCTGGTACTTGACCTGGTTGCGCCGGCCGAGGTCGAACGCGACAGCCACCACTAGGTCCGCGGGCCGGTCG
Source organism: uncultured Planctomycetaceae bacterium (assembly GCA_964496245.1). Lineage (GTDB taxonomy): Bacteria > Planctomycetota > SZUA-567 > SZUA-567 > SZUA-567 > CAZBZG01. The sequence continues at coordinate 23,068 of CAZBZG010000030.1, forward strand.
GTCGGGTTTTCCACGCGCGTGAGCACGGGGCACCAGGCCCGGTTGGGGATCTGGAAGCCAAAGGAAGGTTTGCAGAGCACGGTCTTGGGATCGCCATCGCCCGCCCCGGCCTCCGGGACCGCACACGCCACGAGGCACGCGCCGAGCAGGGCAGGGAGCCACGCCGGGGGTCTGGAGCGGATTCCCATGGAGTCTCCGGAATCGCGGATCAGTGACAGAGCGCTGGGGCGTCTAGAGGGGATCATTCTACCAGCTCGGCAGGGGACTGGCAAGCCGCGGAAGGCAAAAAACCGCTCCGAAGGGGTTGACAACTCAGGGATTGCGGCTATAAGGAGGAAGCCTGACGGAAACGTGTGCGGAAGTGGCGGAATGGCAGACGCGCATGGTTGAGGGCCATGTGGGGGTTATACCCCGTGGAGGTTCAAATCCTCTCTTCCGCACCATACTCTCCTTTTCAGATGCGGCCTGAATGGACCCTGTGCTGATTCCCCGTTGGTACGGGCGCTGCTTTACGTGTCCATCCAGGAAGGTGGCCCAATGATTCGCGTATGGCATCTCCTGGTCGTTTTGCTGTTGATCATTGTGGCGGGTGGGGGGCTCCTCTGGCGGCACCTGGCGTTGCGCCAGGAGGCCCGGGACGAGAAGGCGGCGGAGGAAGCCGCTCTGGCCAAGAAGCTCAGCACGCCGGCGGGCTATGCCGAGCTTCGGCTGCACAGCGATCTCGCCCTTGATTACAACGCCAAGCGAGAGGTCTTCATCCAGGGGACGGTCGCCAATCGCGGGAAACGCGACCTGCAGCAAGTGATTGTGCGTCTGCAGCCGCTTGCGGAGGACGGGAAGCCCAAGGGACGGGGCAAGCGACTGCGCTTGGGGCCCCTTGCGGCCGATCAGACCCGCACCATCAAACACGTGATCTACACGTTCGAACAGGAAGAGCTGGAGCCCGACCCCGATCGGGGCGGGATCATGGTCTACGAACTTCCCGCGGCGCGGGTGGAATTCGACCGGGTGTTTTTCGACGTTTCCGGGTGAGTCCGTCCTTGCTGGGCGCGCTCCAAACAGAAAGCCTCCCCCGACCCGGGGGAGGC
>CAZBZG010000031.1:0-11866 GCA_964496245.1 uncultured Planctomycetaceae bacterium
CCAAAAGGGGGTATCCACTTCGCTCTCGCAGCATCTCTCAGGTCCTGCCGGCGGCTTTGTGGCTCACGCCCAGCCTTCGGCCCACACCCGGGTCCGAATGTCTCTGGCGTGCTCTAACTGGCTTCGGAAACGGCTGTAAGACGCTAACGGTAAAGGCATTGTGCTCATGGAAGCGGTCGGTATCCACCAGCCTGAGACGAGCGCGAACGCGGAGATCTTCGTGTTCGAGTGCTGTTTTAATCGCCTCGGGTGCGCACCGGGGCGCGTTTGCTGGGGCTGCACAAGACCTATCTGTCCCAACGAGAGTGAAGTGGATATCCCCTTTCCATGGAAAATCCGCTTGACAGGGTGGATGTGTAGGATATACTTAGCTAGCTAAGTAGACCCTTGCAGCCTTCTGCGGAGTCTGTGAGAGCACGAAGCCGGCGTCTCCGCCCGCAGCCGGCAACCGGTACCCGCTCCTTTGAGGATGTTCCCCATCATGGTCGCTCTTGACAGACCTTACTTCCGCATCGCCGAGACCCTCCGCCAGCGCATCCTGAGCGGCGCGCTCAAGCCGAACGACAAGATCGGTTCGCAGAATGCGCTCGCCAAAGAGTTCCGGGTGTGCGCAGCCACCATCCAGAAGTCGCTCAAGGAGCTCGAGCGCGAGGGTCTGCTCTGGACGCATCCGGGCAAGGGCCGGTTCGTGGCCGATGTGGGGACCCAGCCCCGGACGTGGACCCTCGGGGTGATCGTCTTCGAGATGGACCATCTGACCCATCCGGTGCTCTCCCGCCGCATGAACGGCATCCGGTCGGTGGTGGACCCAGAGGGCTTTCATCTGAGCATCTTTGCGCTCAACAGCCTGGCCGAAGGCCGCCAGAACGCCAATGGCGACCGCTGGATGGGCTTGGTCAACCCGAGCGACATCGACGGGGCCGTCGTGGTGGCCCAGGAGACCACGACCGAGCAGGTGGCGGAACTCGCGCGCAGGATTCCCCTGGTGCTCATGGACCAGCCGGCCATCTCAGAGGATGTGATCAGCGTGCGCCTCGACTACGCGGGCGCGGCATATGCCGCTGCCGAGCATCTGGCCAGCCTCGGCCATCAGCAGATCGGGCTGATCACGCCGCACGACGGTTTTGCCGTGGCCCGGGACCAGCATGAGGGCGCGCTCCTGGCGCTTCGGAACCCCGGCGCTCGGCTGGAGCGGTTGCGGGCAGGCGGCTTTTCCGAGGAGGAAGGGCGGCGGCTCGCCGGGAAAGCCCTCGCACAACCGAACGCGCCCACGGCGCTCCTCTGCGGCTCGGACGAGTTGGCGATCGGGGCGCTCGGCGCGATCCGCGAGGCCGGGCTCCGGGTTCCCGCAGACATCAGCCTGATCGGCTGGAACGATACGCTGGCGCCGGAGGAGGCGGGCGTTGCCCTGACCACGGTGCGCATGGATTACGAGGCGTCCGGCCGCGTGAGCACGCGCCTCTTGCTCGAGCGCCTCAAAGCCCCCGAAACCGCGCTGTCCGAAGAGCGGATCCCGGGCGAACTCGTGGTGCGCGCGTCCACTGCGGCGCCCCGACAAGGCCGAAAGCAGAGGAGACGAGCGAGATGACGGCACGACGCCGCGCCTTTACCCTGCTCGAGCTCATGATCGTGATGGCGATCATCACCATCCTGGCCGGTCTGCTCCTGCCCGTGCTCAAGGGCGCCCTGGACACGGCCCGGCAGGTGACCTGCACGTCCAACCTCCGGCAAGTCGGCCTCGCGCACCAGGTCTATGCCGGCGATTTCGACGAGTGGATGGCCATTTTGGGGCGTGGCACTGACACGGACTTCCTGGCGGCGCGCGACTTGCCCGAACTGGGCTATCTCGAGTGCCCGCCCATGTCGGGCGTGGCGCCCAAGATCGACGAAGCGCGCGGAACGGTCTGGGACGACCCGGCCAAGGAGAAGGGCTATCGAGGAACGGGCAACACGGACTACGGAACGTGCAACTACACCTTTGCCTACAACATGGAAGCCGAGCCGCCCATTTACAGCCACGTGTCGGACTGGGACCGCGACGGGAGCGGAGATCCGATTCCGCCGTATCTCGCGCTCGGCATGCTCGTGGACCGGGAGATGCCCTTCCGCGGGTGGGGCGTGTTCTACGACAGCTCCGATCCGGACAAGGGCCCCTTCCAGCGGACCATGTGGACCTGCAACACCGTGGGGCAGCGCTACCGGCCGGTGGGCCGGCACGAGGGGCGGGGCGATTTCCAGTACTGGCCGCATCCGGGCGGTGGCGCCAATTATCTCTACCGGACCGGCCACGTGCAGTGCGTGCGCCCGCCCGAACCCTGGCATCCGTTCGCGCCCTGGTCCGGCACGGAGTTCGGCACCATGAGCAAGTGGTCGGTCGACCATTGGCGGGTGAACGTGATCGAGCGGAACCCCAAATGGAGGCCGGGCAGCTGGTGAACGCGGGATCTGGAGAGCGCTGAGATGACGTATCCTGTGCCGTTTGATGGATGCAGAGGCGGTCCATACGTTCGGGTCGGACGGCCGGGCGCTGCCCTGCGCCTTCGCGTAACGAATGGTTTTACGCTTGTCGCCCGATGCATGGGGCGTGGACGTGTACACGATCTGGGCCGACCACAAGACCACGGGCGACTCGAACTGGTCCTGGAATTGGTACGAGCGCAAGAGCGCGCTCTTCTTCTCGCATGTCAACGAGTCTGCGAACTGGCTCTACGTGGACAATCGCGTCAAGTCCTACCAGTGGCCGGTTCCCGGCGCGGATCTTCCGTTCTCGTTTGCGCGCATGGTGGAGAGCGGGGAGTGAGGCGCGCGCTGCGCTGCAAGCGAAGCGACGTTTGCAATCGATTCGGCGTTCTTTCGTAGGTTGTCATGAGAGCCCCAGACGAGGAGATCCACAATGCTGCACGCTTCACGCACACTGCTCTTTGCGCTTTGCCTCCACACGGCTGCGGTTGCAGCTGTTGCCGGCGGCCCCACGGCCACGCGCGGACCGGTCAAGAACGCGGACGGCAAGGTGCTGGACGAACAAGGCGTGATCCTGGAGAACGCGTACCTGCGCGCTGCGATCACCACCAACAAATACGCCGGCCAGGTGATGGAGCTCACGTACAAGCCGACCGGCCAGGAGCTCGGCGCCATGACCCCGCAGGGCTACTGCATGGACCGCTCGGGCGAGGAGCGGGGCATGTTCGCGCGCAGCGGCCGGGACTACGCCGGCCGGATCGTGGAAGAAGCGGACGCGCACGCCGTGGCCGAGACCGTGTACACCTGGGACTACGACTACGGGGAGAAGAAGACCGAGTTTCGTGTGCGCAAGACCTTCACCCTGCGCAAGGGCGCGGCTTTGCTCGAAGTGACCTGGGCCTTTCAGAACGTGGGCGAGCAGGAGGTTTTCTTCACGCCCTGGGTCAAACATCTGGGCGGCCACGACGATACGCTGCTCGCCGGGCCCACGCTCATGCTGGGCCAGCAGGGGCCCTATGATCCCGGCGGTGCATTCGTCAAGCCCGTGACCGACTGGGTGGCGCGGCTCTCCGGAAAAGAGACGACCGAGAAGCTCCCTATGGTGACGAGCGTCATGGACTATGCGCAGATCTTCCAGCAGTTCCCCTGGCGTGGCAAGCACCGCTTCACCCTGGAGACCGTGCTCAACCGCGTGACTGTGGCGCCGGGCAAGACGTGGTCGATCACCTACGTGCTGGGCGTGACGCCGAACCTGAGCCGGCCCCTGTACGTCGCGCCCGAGCTGGCTGCGGAGCTGGACGTCGCGGGTGAACCCAAGGCCAAGACCCCGTGCAAGGTCACGGCCCGCATCGCGCCCGCCCTAGCCTTAGGCGCCAAGCGCCTCGAGGGCGAGGTGCTGACGCTCGACGGCAGGAGCGTGGCCAAGCTCCCCAACCGGGAGGTCACACTCACGCCAGGAGAGTTCGCCACCGCGGAGTACTCCTTTACCCCGCCCGCGGACGGGGTCTACAACCTCTCGCTCACGGTCTACGACGAGCAGAAGATCTTCCGCCTCGGCCAGGCGGTCAACTCCCAGCAGTCGAGCATCACGCTCCCGCTCGTGGTCGGTCCCACGCCCGACGTGGTGGTCCAGAAGTGGCAGTCGGGCGGCTTTGCCTGGCCTCGACGGGAGAAGCGCACGGTCAAGCCCTTCCGCACGGCGCTCACGGGCGGCCGGTATCAGGTCGCGCAGGTGCGCATGCCCGAACGCACTTTCCCGGAGGATGCCTTTGTCTTTGCCGACAAGAGCGTGCCCGCGCGCATCCGCCTGGCCAAGGGCGAGTACGAGACCCTGCAATTCGCGGTCTGCTTCGACAAGCCCGAGGACGCAGCCGGGCTGCTGCCCGAAGTCACGCCGATCCGCCATGAGAACGGCGGCGAGCTGGCCGAAGCCGTGCTCCGGGAGCAGGTCTACCTCACGACCGAGGTGCCGAGCGGCTACAAGAGCTTCCCTGTGGGCCAGTGGCCGGATCCGCTCTTCAACGTGGGCTGGGAGAAGCGCGCGCCAGACGGCAAACTCACCAAGGACAATCTCAAGTTTCATGCGGAAGGCCGCAAGCGGGTGTATTTTCTGACCGTCCAGGCGCCGCGCGAGGGAGCGAGCGGCGTGTACAAGGGCGAAGTCGTGCTCAAGCAGAACGGCGAAGAAGCCGCCCGTTTTCCCATCGAGGTCGAGGTCGACGCGTTCGCCATTCCCAAGCGCGCCAGCTTCCGCTGCTCCACGGGCTGGGTGGGCTTCAAGGGCGCGAAGGGCGTGAAGAGCAACATGCAGGCGCTGGGCATGGCAGAGGAAGACATCGTGCCTTTGGCCAAGGACATCAACGACAAGACCCGCAAGCTCCTGCTCGCGTACGGCTGGACGCCGACCATGTGGTTTGGCCCCAAGGAACAGCGCAAGTATTACGACTACGGCCGCGGGGTCAGCATGTTCGCCTGTGGCGGCAAGTCGTCAAAGGAACACATCGACTGGCTCAAGGAGGAGGGCTTACTAAAGTATGCGTTCGTGTACGCTCCGTTCGACGAGCACACGAACGCCGAGGTGCCCGCGGTCGTGGAATGGGCCAAGAAATGGAAGGCGGAGCACGAGATCCCCATTCTCGACTGCTACTACGGCGACCGCGTAAAGCCGCTCTTCGGCCTGGTCGACATCTGGCTGGGCCAGAGCCCGGCCCAGGACTGGGCCAAGGAACGCAAGAAGAAGGGCGACCGGTTCATCGCGTGCAACCAGTCCCTCATCTGGCACGTGGAGTACGAACCCATCACCGGGCGGGCCGATTTCTGGAAGGACTTCATGCTGGGCTACGACGGCCGGTACGTGTACAGCACGGTGCGCTGGACCATGGACATCTGGAAGAAGAACTGGACGAGCGGCAACTACATGGGCTGCGTGGTCTATCCGGGGCCCACCACCGGCGTGACCACGAGCATCCGGTTCGAGACGCTCCGCGACGGGGTGGAAGACTACGACTACCTCGCGCTCCTGCGCCAGGCCGTGGACAAGGGCGAGGGGCCTGGGGAGGCGCTGGCGGAGGCCAAGAAGATCCTGGCCGACTGGAACATCCGCAAGGAGGTGAGCAAGGTCGACGGTCTGTACGCCATGCGCACGCGCATCGCCGATCTGCTCGGGGCATTGGCCGGGGCGGAGGGCCGATGATGCGGATGCGGCCGGAGGGACCGTCGGAGGGGCGCGCTCCTGCGCGTCCGAGAAGCAGGAGGGACGGTGTCGGTCCGGCAGCCGACTCCGCCTCCGGCTGCGCCGGCCGAGGGAGCCGGACCCTCCGAACGATGGGGACGCAGCCCATGAGACGCATCGCGTGGCTGGCAGGAACCCTGGCGTGTGCGTGGTGCGCGCACGTCGGGGCAGGGGAGGGCGTGCCGGCGCGGTTCGTGGACGCGACCGACGTCTCGCTCGCCAAGGGGGCGGCCGAATCCTATACGTTCGAGCTGCCGCGCGAGGGCGTGGCCCTGCTCTGGGTGCAGGCGCGGATCCAGGGCGCGGCGGGCGAAGCGCCCGGCGCGTACGCGCTCCGGGTTTCGCTCGACGGCAAACTCCTGACGCCCGAGACCGCGCGCGTGCTGAACAAGCGCGAGATGATCCTCGCGTCGGAAGGCGACGGGGACGCGCGGGAAACGGACGCGCCAGCGCCGGTCCGCATGGCGCTCTTCGCGCCCGACACCGGCGCCTGGTTTCTGAAGCGCGACCCGGCTTACCAATACATGGACGGCGAACGCTTCACCCATGTGCCGCGGGCGTGGTTCAGCCATGCCTACGAGTACCTCTTCCGGCTGCCCCGTTTGAAGGCGGGGGCGCACACGCTCGCGCTCGCGAATCAGGCGCCCGGCGGGGCAGGTCTGCACGTGCGGCGGGTGGAGCTCAAGGCACCCGAGGCGCCGGTTCTCGTGAGCAGCCTGGACTGGATGAAGATCCGCTTTCCCTGGCAGACCCCGCAGCCGGACACCCTGCTGGCCGGCCCCGTGCGGGTACGGGCCTGCCCGGGCGAGCGGGAGCCGTTCACGTTCAGCCTGTACGCGCTGGACGCGGCGCCGTCCCTTACGGTCAAGACGTCCGCGCTGCAGAGCGAGGATGGCCATGCGATGCCCGCCGACCGGATCGCTCTCTTCCACGTGCGCACGCTCGAACGGACCAGCCTGGGCGAGGCCGGATTCCTCGGACGGATGCCATTCGTGCCGAAGAACTGGGATCGGCACTCGCCGGAGCTGCTCATCCCGGCCGCTGGGGAAGCGACCGATCTGCCGGCCTTTCAGAGCCATCGATTCTACGCGGACGTGCACGTGCCAAAGGGCACGCCGCCCGGCGTCTACAAGGGTACGGTCGCGGTGAAGAGCCGCGGGGCCCCGTTGGTGACTGTTCCCGTGGCCGTGGAAGTGCTCCCGTTCCAGCTGGCAGCGGCGCCGTCCACCTACTGGGTGTGGCGGCTCCAGTGGTCGCCTGTGTGGCAGCCGGAGAACATCGCCTGCCTGAAGGACATTGCCGCGCATGGCTACACGGGCATCAACCGCAAGAGCGGCGCGGGTTTCCAGTTCTCCGTGGATGAAAATGGCGAGATGCAGGTCGACGCGTCCCAGATGGAGCGGCTCACGCGCATCCTGCGCGAGGTGGGTCTGGCTACGCGCGTCTCAGACACGCATTCCGCGGGCGCTGTGCTGGCTGCGGTCACGCGCCATCTGGGGCTCGTCAAGGCAGATGTCGCCAAGAACCTGCCCAAGTTCATCGAGTACTTCACCGAGAAGATCGCGTTCGAACGCACGCTCGCCAAGCTCAACAGGGATTTTCTCGAACGCAAGCCGGACGAGGTGCTCACTGCGGACGAAGAGCCGGTCGACGGGCTGTTGGACGACGTGATCGACGAAGCCAACAACGCGGACGAGAAGCGCCGCAAGCAGGCGGAAGCCGACCGCAAGGCAGCGGAGAAGATCCAGCAGAGGATCCGGCGCATGGCTGTGGAGGGCCTGCGCAAGGCCAAGGCAGCCTGCGACCGCATGGGCCTCACGCTCTATATCTTTCCCGTGGACGAGCCCTGCGGCACGCCGTGGCGGCGCAAATGGACCCGGTACGCGGGATCGATCGCCCGGGAAGCGGGGTTCGAGACCTTCTCCACCCAGAACGACTACAACTGGGACCCGCCCATCACCCACAGCGCCTGCGGCGCGAAGATCTTCCGCATGTACGCCTACCCCGATCCCGCAATCGTGACCGGCCCGTACGAAGGGGATCTGCGAATTTCAGCACTCCCCTGGATCGGTGGCTTCCGCACCGGCGCCAACTACCACTACAAGGGCCTGATCGACGAGGTGCGCATCTACGACCGCGCGCTGAGGGAAGAGGAGATCCGGCGGCAGCATGAAGCACCGGCTGCGGAGGGGATTCTCGCGCACTACGCCTTTGACGAGGACGAGGGCGAGGCCGTTTGCGACAGCGGTCCGCGCGGGCTTCACGCCAAAGCGGTGGGCGCGCCCCGCCGGGTCGACGGCAAGCAGGGCAGGGCCATCCGCTTGAACGGCCAAGACCAGCGCGTGGTGCCGCCCTCGCCGAAGCGGCCGATCGATCTCTCCAAAGGCTGGAGCATCTCGCTCTGGTACAAGGGTCGCGGGTGCCTCTTCGGCAAGGGATACGCCTTCTATTCCCAGGGCGGGAGCGTGCGCTACACCACGACCGAGCAGGACAAGGAATGGTTCCGGATCGGCGGAGAACAGCTGAACAAGGCGTGGGCGCATCTCACGCTCGTCTTCGACCCGGCCACGCACCAGATCAAGGCCCTGGCCCAGGACGCTGACATCCGGGCGTGGTACCGCGCGAACGTGAAATGGAACTACATGCAGGTCCGCTCCATGCCGCCCAAGAACCCGCGGTACAAGACCGGATCCATGGCCTGGCACTACGCGCACCTGGGCGCGCTCACGAACATCACCACGTTCTGCTACGATTGGAACACGTCCAACCTCTACGTGGTCTACCCCAAAGGAGGCGAGCGTTTCAACGAGGAGGGCGTCTGGTACCCCACGGTCGGGTGGACGGCGTGTCGGGAGGGGATCGACGACGCGCGGTACTTCGAGACGCTCTTCGAGCGGTATCGTGCGAAGCAGGGCTTGAGCGCCGACAAGGCGCGGCAGGCGGTGAGCGCGCTCGTGGCCCCGGCCTCGGTCAGCTACCGGGGCATCAACAAGGTCATCACGCACCACGGCGGCTACCGCGAGATGCGGGAGCGGGTGATTGACGCGATTCTGGCTGTGGAGTAGGCTCTTGGGGGAGGATTCGTCTTCCTCTGTCGTTCTGGAGGACCCGATGCTCGCGATCCACGCCGATCCTCGCCAGCGCCGTTGCGGCTGGCGCGAGGGTTTCACCCTCGTGGAGCTTCTTGTGGTCATGGCCATCATCAGCGTGTTGGCGGCCCTCTTGCTGCCCGTGCTGCAGACGGCTATGGGCGCGGCGCGGGGGGCGGCGTGTGCCAACAATTTCAAGCAGATCGGCGTGGCCCACCAGGCCTATGCCGGCGACTACCAGGGATGGATCATCCTGCGGGATTCGGACAGTCTGGTCGGCTACGGCGGCTCGATCGTCACGGTCTTCGCGAAGTTCGGATACCTGCCGATTCCGCCTTCGGGCTGGGAGCTGTCTCATCCCGATGAGATCCGTTGCTATCCCAACCCCAACGGCGCATCGCGCGATGACAATGTGTGGAACTGTCCGTCCAAGCAGTCGGGGTACCAGTACGCCTACAACGTAGGCTCCAACAAGCACCGCGCGAGCGATTTCCCCCTGCCGATGGGAGGCTACTGGACCGCGCCGTGGTACCGGAGCCTCTGGACGTGCCACAAGAGCGGGGATACCAACTACAGCTGGAACTGGTACGAGCGCAGCAATGGCCAGGACGGGGCCGAGGCCTTTCCCCATCCCAACGACTCGGGCAACTACCTCTATTACGACGGGCACGTGCAGGCGCACGCCCGCTTCCCGGTCGGCGCGGCCTCGCTCCCGCCTGCGTTCTGCCGCAAGGTGGAGCTGTGCGAGTGATGGGTGGCGGGCCGGCGGGCAGCTTCAGCCCGAACGGCACACGCTCCTTTGGTCGTCCGCTTCCGCTGTGTAGGGGCGTATGGCATACGCCCTCGCCCGCGGACCCGGGGGCGTATGCGATACGCCCCTACATCGCGCGCGGGGCGTTTGTGCATGCGGCGGTCGCGTCGGTCCATTGCGGGGCGACACCGAACCGTGTGAATCGCACGATATAGGGATGCGCTTCCGTAAGGCTCGGGACCGGGGGCAGCACGAAGATCGTCTCGCGGCTTCCGCCTCGGAGCCCCTCACGCATCCAGCTCGTCGAACATCTGGCGGAGCAGCTCCACGGGCAGGCCGATCACGTTGGAGAGACTTCCCCGCACGGCGGTGACGAACCGGTCGCCGCTCTCCTGGATGGCATAGGCGCCGGCCTTGCCGTCCGACTCGCCGCTGGCGACATACGCTTCGATCTCCTCGTCGGTCATGGGCTTCATGTCGATCTCGGTCTGCTCGCACGCGCCGAGCTGCTGTCCCGTGCCGCGGTCGATGATCGCCAGCCCGGTCACCACGCGGTGGGTCGAGCCCGAGAGGCGACGGAGGATGGCCCGCGCGTCGTCGCGGTCGCGCGGCTTCCCGATCGCGTCCCCGTCGTGCACGACCAGGGTGTCGGCGCCGATCACGACTTCGCTCTGCGTACAGTTCCGGGCCACAGCCGTGGCCTTGGTCCGCGCCAGACGCAGGGCGGCTTCCTCCGGCGACTCTGCCGGTCGCACGGATTCGTCCACGTCCGCCGGCGCGGTGCGAAAGGGCAGCCCCAATCCCTCCAGGAGCTCGCGGCGGCGGGGCGATGCGCTCGCGAGCAGGAGGGACCGCTCCTGGAGCGGGGTGTGCTTGACGACCAGGGTGCGCGCGAGCAGGTCGCCCAGGCGCTGGCGCCGCGGGGTGAGCGCCACGCAGACCAGCGCCACGAGGTAGGGGAGTTCGAACCGGCCGAAGGCCACGGGCCAGAAGTCCACGATGCGCAGCAGATTGCGGAGCAGGACCTGGTGGCCCGAGGGCCGGCCGCCGCCGGCGCTGCGCACGCGCAAGCCCAGGAGCGATTTGCCTACGGTCCGGCCCCACCGCGCTTCGGCCACGGTCGTGTAGAGGATGGCGCCCGCGAGCCACGCCCAGTAGAGCGTGCGCCATTCGGTCTTCCACAAGCCCAGCACCTTGTACGTCCCGCCCGTGAAGAGCAGGAGCAGCGGAAGGGGAGCCAGCAGCATTCCGTCGATGATCAGCGCCAGAGCCCGGTCCAGGGGAGAGGCGAGCAGGCCCACGGGCGCCCGCCTGCCACTCGCTCGATGTCCTGCGCGCCTGGCCAGGTGCTGTTTCAACATGAACAGGGTCAGGCCGACGAGGAGCACGGCGAGCAGGAGGAAGCTGAGCCACGGTCCGGAAGTGCTGATCGCGAACGGCGTGGCCGACAGGCGCCAGTCGCGCCCTGCCGGATCGGCTTTTAGAATGTGCAGCCCGCTGCGATCGGCCCGCGCGAGGAGCAGGCCGTCGTCTGTGGCGAGCAGGCCGAGGCCGCGGCCGCGCTGCCCGTGGAGGGCCGGGGGCAGGGGCAGGCCGCCGGGCGCCTCGGTCCAGGTCGTGCCGTTGAATCGGGAGAGCAGGAGCCGGTCGTGAACCTCCGGGTCCGTGGACTCGCGTACGAGCACGATCGTGCTGCCGCGAACGGCTGCGGCATAGAACCCCCGCTGCGGATGCGGGCAGGCGGGCAGGGAGGTCCACGTCTCGCCGGAGAGCCGGCTGGCGCGGAGGCCGGGTTCGGGACGGTCGCCGATCTCGCTGCGCCAGAAGATCACGGGTGCGCCCCCCTGGGCCACCAGCGCCACCTGCTGCGCCCGGCCCACGATGGGGAGGGCCGGCCCCACGGCCTCCCACTCTGTGCCGTGGATGGCCAGGAGCCGCAGCCGGCGGGGCTGGGAGGCGTCGATCGCGTGGGGCAGCCCCTGGATCACGGCTGCGCACGCGATGTCGAGGCGGAGATTGCGCTGCCCCTTGAAGACGAGTTCGTCCTCCTCCTGTACAGCCACCTTGCCGTCCTGGAAGACGAAGAGCACGGGCCTCACGCGGCCGAGCACGGCAGCCACGCGTCCGGGGTAGCGGGCGCGCTCCTCCCACGCGGACGCAGCGTCCGCAGCCTGGAAGAGCAGGAATTCCGGGGCATCGGGGCGCGGTTCGATCTGGGCTGTGAGCAGGAGGTCCCCGGGGCCCTGGGCGAGGCGCGGGTGGAAGAGCACTGCCGGCTGCTCGCAGCCTGCAGCCAGCAGGCAGACGAGCGCGACGGAAAGGAGCCCTTTCTTC
>CAZBZG010000031.1:11876-23914 GCA_964496245.1 uncultured Planctomycetaceae bacterium
GAATCGAACTTCAGATGGGGGGGGCTGTTCCAGTCGTTCATAGGGGTCTTCCATACCAGAAGCCGGCCTGCATGGCAATCCTAAATCGCTTGATCACTGAGGGTTGGCAGGTTGCTGGGGGGGGCTGCGGCCCCCTGGGGGCGCCCAACGCCGGAGTCGCCACAAGTCACATTTTTCGGGTTTTTGGCTTGCATCCGGGGGTTTTATCGATAGCATACGGTCCATCCGAAATAACCGCCGCTGATGGCTCTGGCGGTGGATGAGATGGTTTCGTGTAATTCTTGTTTGGTTGATTTCCGTGGTGGAAGAGCGAGGCGATTTGTCTCAGGACAGAAGACTGGTTTACGGAGAAAGGGAAACTCATGAAGAAGTGGATCGCAGTGGCGACAGTGGTGGCGCTCGGGCTGAGCAGCTTTGCCCAGGCGTGTGAGGAGGAGATTCTGGATGCGGGCGGCACCAAAGCGGCCGCCGAGTTGGCACAGGATTTGAGTGACAAAGGCTCTGATCCGAATCAGGATCTGACCGACGAAGAGAGCGATCTCAGCAATTTTGTCCAGTACGAGGACGGCGAGCCTCGCACCTCCAAGGAGAAGGCCAAGATCCTGAACAACTACACGGACGAGGACAACCGCGGCAGGAACGCCACAGCCGGCGGAATCGTAGCCCAGCAGAACGTGTGGACGCAGCTCAATGTCACCGAACAGCAGGTCGACCTGGCGCGCGGCAACATGGGACACGCGTCCCGGCACCTCTCCCTGCGCTCCTTCCAGGGACCCGAGGGTCCGGCCATGGCGCCGGCCGGGGACATGGGCTGGGCGGCCTGGGGCCGGGGGTATGGCTCGTGGGCCGATCAGGACGAGCGCAACGATGTCGAAGGGTTTGAGACCGACGTCTACGGCCTGGCCGTGGGCATGGACAAGCAGTTCACCGAGAACATCCTGGTCGGCGTGACCCTGGGCGTTGGCGACACCGAGGTCGATTTCGATAACGACGGCGGCGAACTGGATGTGGACAACTACACCGCCGGCATCTACGGCTCGTACAGCACGCGCTCCTGGTTCGTGGACAGCATGCTGGGCTTCAGCTGGCACGAGAACGAGAGCGAACGCAATGTCATCGCAGGCGGCGCCGTCTCCACCTCGTGGGCCGACTACGACGCAGACAGCGTGTACTTCAACCTGGGCTTCGGCATGAACTTCATGCCGGGCGGCAACTGGATCATCGTGCCGTCGGTCCGGTACCAGTTCTCCGACTACGACCAGGACAGCTACAGCGAGACGGGCGGCGGCTTCAACGATCTGGACGTGGACGGCTATGACACGGATCAGCACACGAGCACGCTCAGCCTCAAGGTCGCCAAAATGATCCAGCTGCAGACGGTCACCATCCTGCCCCAGGTGAGCGTGGGCTGGAAGCACGACTTCGCAGATCCGGACAAGGCGACCATGCGGTATTACAAGGTGCCTGTCGCGCGCGTGATGAAGACGCGTGGCATGGATCCGGCCGACAACGCCTTCCTCTTCAGCGCGGGCATGGACATGTACGTCAAGGAGAACGTGTCCGCGTACATGAACTACGATCTGGAGCTCAAGGACGATTTCGACGGCCACACCCTGAGCACCGGCCTGCGCATCGCGTTCTAGCGCACGCCTGTTGCATCTTGTGACAATCGGACCCCGCAGCCTTCGGGCTGCGGGGTTCTTCTTGGGGCTGCGCCGGCGCGCTTCCGCCAACGCCTGCGGCGCCGCATCGCTTTCCCCGCGCGCGACATTCGCGGTCACCAAAGGCGCAGGCCGGCGGGCGCTCGGCGCCCGCGGTGGCTTTTGCCTTGACGCGGGGTGCGTGGGGGGCTATGAGAGAGGCCTGCGGATCGGGCGCGCGGTTGGGCTGGTGCGGTCCGCATCCCACGCAGCACCGGAGCGTTCGCATGCGGTATGCCGTCAAGGAACTGGGGCTGGGCGAACTGTTGGACCAGGCCGTACATCTCCTGCGCGACCACTTCCAGCTGCTCATGGGCATCACCGCCTACCTGCTGATCCCCTTCGGGCTTCTGCAGGGGTTCACCGTGTACTTCCTGATGCCCGATCTGGTCCAGAACCCGGACGCCATGAACGAGGCGTTCACCCAGCGCATGCTGATCGCGAGCATGGTGAACGGACTCTTGAGCCTGGTGCTCCTGATCGTGGTCTGGCCGCTGACCGATGCGGCCGCCATCTGGGCGGTGGCGAGCGAGTACCTCGGCCGGCCGACCACGGCGCGCGCGTCCATGAAGCAGGCCATCCGCCGCATCCTGCCCCTGCTCCTGGTCAAGCTGCTCGTCTTCGCGATCCTCGTGGCGTCGGTCGTTCCGGGCGCGATTCTGACGGCCGTGCTCGCCGCGCTGATTCATCCGGTCCTCATGGCAATCGGCTTCGCGGTGATGCTCGTCCCGTTCATCTACCTCTCCTTCCGCTTCTGGCTGGCGGTCAACGTACTCATGATCGAAGAGACGGACGTGCTGAACGCGCTGAAGCGCAGCGGCGCGCTGATGCGCGGCAACATGAGCAAGGCGTTTGTGCTGGGCCTGGTCCTCTTCCTCATCGGTCTGCTCGCAGGCCTCAGCACGCAGCTGATCCCCGTGCGCCTCCTGCAGACCGTGGCCCAGGTCTTCGTGCAGGCGGTGACGTACATCTTCGGGGCCGCGGCCACCGTGGTCTTCTACTTCTCGTGCCGATGCAAGCACGAGCACTTCGATCTGGCCATCCTGGCCGAGGCCGTGGCTGAGGAGGAAGCCCCCCCCGCCTCCGAAGCCTTGTGACAGGACCGGCATGGACGGCGCACCCGCCCCAGAGTCGTCTTCGCTGCCCGAAGCCGCGCGCATTCGGGAGATCGCTGAAGAGGTCATTCATCGACCCGATTACGAATTGGAACCCGTGGTCTACGATTTCTCCTGGCTCGAGGAGATCGTTCGGTCCCTGGGCCGGATCCTGCGTCCCGTGGGCGACGCCTTTTCGGCCCTCTCCGGCATCTCCCCGGTGCTCGCCTGGACCATCACGATCCTGCTCACCCTGATTCTGATCGCGCTCGTGGCGCATATCGTGTATACGTTCCGCGTGGCCCTGCGCGCGCGGCGTCCGTCCGCGGCGACGCTGACGAACGCGGCCGAAACCGGGGACGCCCCGGAGGCTTGGGAGCGGCGCGCCCGCAAAGCGGCAGCCGGGGGCGACTACATCGGCGCGTTGCGCGCGCTCTTGCGCGCGTCCCTGGTGCGGCTCGAGGCGACGCGCAGCCGCCGAATGCAGCGGGCGGCCACCAACCGGGAGTACGTCCGCCGCTTCGCCCGGACGCCGGCCGTGGAGCCCCTGCGGCTTCTCGTCGAACTCATCGATTGGAAGTGGTACGGACAGGGGGTCTGCACCGAGAGCGACTACCAGGCGGGCGAGGCCGCCCACCAGCAGTTGAGGGATGTCGCCGCGCGCCTGGCGCAGGAGAAGGCCCGTGCTCAACGCACGTAATGCCATGGTGCTCGTGATCCTGCTCGCCGTGCTCAGCCTGGTCGGCGTGCTCGTCAGCCTCATGCTGCCCCCGGACAGCGGAGGCCGGGGCACAGACTCCTACGGCACGCGTGCCCACGGGCTGCGCGCGCTGTACGAGATCCTCGTCGAAACGGGCTGGCCGGTCGAACGGGGACTGGTGCCGCCCACGGGCGTGGTCCATCGGGAGGTCACGCTTCTGCTGTGGCGGCCTGATGCGCACCTCGTGGACCTCGAGCCCGCGTACCTTTGCCGCGTGGCCGACTGGGTGCGCAAGGGCGGACGGGTGGTCGTGGCGCCCGCACACCGGGCGGCGAACGGTTGGCGGCCGGATGCGGATGCCAGGGACACGCCGCAGGTGGTGACCGCGCTTGGCCTCAGCGATGTGGCGTTCCGCAATCTGGATGCAGCCCGCCTCGGCCCGATTGCGGTCGAGACGGGTGCAAAGAGCGGGGCGAGCCAGCCGGTCGCTGGCGAAGCAAAGGACGAGGACGGAAGCAAGGCCCGCTGGAAGCGCAGGCGGAACCGTCTGCATGAGCGAACCGCTCTCCCGGTGCGGGCCGCGGGCAGCCTGAGGGGGCTGGGCGCGAGCGTACGGCAGCTCTCCGTACCCCGGGCCGATCTCCAGGTCATGCGCACACGGCAGGAGGATCAGCCGGGCGGCCGGATCTACGTGCGCCTCGCAGACGGCACCGAGGTGGATCTCGTGGCGCAGTACGGAGAAGGCCGCGGCCGCGTGGTGGTGGTGAGCGATCCCGCGCTGCTCGCCAATGCGCACATCGCGAAAGCGGACAACGCCGTGCTGGCCGCGCACCTCCTGGCCCGCGGCGAGCGGCCGGTGGTCTTCGACGAGTTCTATCACGGCCTCACCGTGCGCGGCAATCCGGCCTGGATCCTGACGCAGCACCCTTACGGGCTGCTGGCGCTCCTGGCCGTGGTGGTCACGGGTCTCTGGGCCTGGCGGGCGGGTGTCCGTCTGGGACCGCCGCTTCCCGATACGGAGAAGCAGCGCCGGACCATCGGCGAGTACGTGGAGGCTGTGGCCCAGCTCTTCCAGCGGGGGCGGTGCCACGCGTTCGTGCTCGCAACGCTCCGGGACGGCGTGCGCTGGGCGCTCCGGCGGCGGATGCATCTGGGGCCCCAGCACGAGACCGTCCGCGATGTCGCCCGCGCGCTCGCCCGCCAGGATGCGGATGCAGCGGCTCGGTTCCGGCAGGCCACTGCGCAGATCGACGCTCTGTTGGCGCGCCGCTCGCGTCTCGAGAAGCAGGAAGTGGTCCGTGCAGCCAAGGAGATCACAGCATGTCTTTGAAACAGCTCTTCGACGCCCTGAACGCCAATGTGGAGCGCGTCATCTTCGGCCAGCAGGCGGTGACTGAGATGGCGGCTGCCGCCTTCTTCAGCGGCGGGCACGTGCTCCTGGAAGGCATGCCCGGCACGGCCAAGACCCTGCTGGTGCGCACGCTCGCCGCCAGCCTCGCGATGGAGTACGGCCGCGTGCAGATGACGCCGGACCTGCTGCCCAACGATATCACGGGCTCCAGCATCTATCGCGAAGAAGCGCACACCTTCGAGTTCCGGCCGGGGCCGATCTTCACCAATTTCCTGCTCGCCGACGAGATCAACCGGGCCTCGGCCAAGACCCAGTCGGCCTTGCTCGAAGCCATGCAGGAGTTGACCGTGACCCACGACGGCACGAGCCATCCGCTCCCGCAGCCCTTCATCGTCTTTGCCACGCAGAACCCGGTGGAGCAGGAGGGCACCTATCCGCTCCCCCTGGCGCAGCTCGACCGGTTCATGTTCAAGGTCCAGGTCGGGTATCCCGATCCCGACATGGAGGAGCGCATTCTCAAGGAGCACCATGCCACGGGCGCGTGCCAGGACCTCGGAGAGCTGGGCGTGCGGCCCGTCGTTCGGGCCGACCAGGTCCTGCAGGCGCGGGAAGGAATCCGCAAGACGTTCGTGCGCGACGAGGTGGTGGCCTATGTGCGGCGCCTGGTCGAACACACGCGGTCCGAGGACGCGCTCTCCGTAGGCGCGAGCCCGCGGGCCGGCCTCATGCTCCTCATGGGCGCCAAGGGTCTGGCGCGGTTCGCGGAGCGCGACTTTGTCACGCCGGACGACATCAAGACCGCCTTCTGCCCGGCCCTGCGCCACCGCATCCGGCTGAGTCCGGCGGCCGAACTCGAAGGCGTGACCGTGGATGACGTGCTACTCAACATCCTCGAATCCACGGAGGTGCCGCGGTGATGATCCGCCCCGGGCCCACCCTTGTCGGTCTCGGCCTGGCCATGGTCGGACTGGCGGCCCTGGCCGCGGTCTGGCGGCCGGCAGCCTGGGGCGTGCTGCCGTTGGTCGCGGTCGGACTCTCCCTGGCTGCCGTGGATATCCGGTTCCTGCGCCGGCACAAGGGCGCCCTGCAGGTCGCGCGGGATGCGCCCGTGTGCGTGGCGCGGGGCAAGCCGTTCGGCATGCGCTTGCAGGTAACGAACCGCGGCGACGCGCGGCTCTGCGGCACGCTGCGGGACGGCCTGCCCGTCCGGGCGCGTCCGGTCTTGTGGCAGCAGGCGTTTGCGCTGGAGGCGGGTGCGCGCACGGACCTGCACTATGACGTGGCGGTTTCCGAAAGGGGGCTCCACAGCTTCGGCCCGGTCTGGGTGCGTCTGCAGGGCCGATGCGGCGCGCTGGAACGGCACGAGACGTTGGACGACCGCACGGAGATCAAGGTGCTGCCGGAGAGCGCGGTCGACCGGGACGAAGAGCTCGAAAAACGGCTACGGGCGGAGACGCGGTCGCAGGAGCCGTGGACGCGGACGCGGCTGCGCGGGGAGGGGCTCGAGTTCGAGTCGATCGGCCGCTTTCACGACGGCGATGACCTCCGGCGCATCGACTGGCGGGCGAGCGCGCGGCACAGCAGACTCATGGTGCGGCGCTACCAGCTCGAGCAGCATCGGGACGTCATGATCCTGGTGGACTGCGGCCGGCTCATGGGCGCGGACGCGGGTACGGGTACCAAGCTCGATTGCGCGGTGGACGGCGCCTTGATGCTCGGGCAGGTGGCGCTGGCCAAGGGCGACCGGTGCGGGCTGGGGCTCTTTGGCGACCGGGTGCTCGGCTACCTGCCGCCCCAGAGCGGTCCGCGCGCCTACGGCGTGCTGCTCGAGAGCCTCTACAAGGTGGCGCCGACCTGGCAGGAGACCCATTTCGGAGACATGTTCGCCATGCTCCAGGTCCGGCAGCAGAAGCGCGCGCTCGTGATCGTGCTCTCGGACATCGTGGACGCCGAGACCACGGGCCGTTTCCGCAGCGCCCTGGCCACGCTCTCCAAGCGCCATGTGGTCGTGTTCGTGGCCCTGCAGACGCCGCTCCTGGCCGCTGCCCTCGGAACGGCGGCCGGCTCGCTGGCGGACGCGGCCCGCCAGGCCGTGGTCCTCCGCCTGCTCCGGGACCGGGAGAAAGCGCTCCATTCCCTCAGCCGCTCCGGGCTGTTCGTGCTCGACCGCGAACCACAGGAAGTGACCGTGCCGCTCATCAACCAGTACATCAAGATCCGCGAGCGGAATCTCCTGTGAGACGTGTCGGGGGACACGACGAGGGGGCATGACCCGATCTGCAAAGCAAATCGGGATCGTTTCCCCCGAAGGATGCGAAGGAAGGGATCGCTACGGGTTGTCCGCAGCGCCGCGCTTTGCTGCGGCGTCCCGCCCCGCAACGCGTTCCCGCACCGCGCCCTGCGCGAAGTAGGCGGTCCAGAAGAGAAGGGTGCCGCCCGCGAACACGAAACGCGCGCCCGTGGAGAGGTGGCTCTGGCGCAAGTAGCTCTCGACCACGGCAGCCACGAGCAGCATGCAGGCCACCCCGAGCACCACGCGGACCACCTCCCGGCCGCTGCGCCGGAGGCTCTCCCGTCGGGAGAACACGCCCGGGCAGACGGCTGCGCGGCCGAGCTGCAGGCCCATGCCGCCGCAGAGCACGATGGCTCCGAGTTCGGTGATGCCGTGGGGCAGGATCCAGGCCCAGTATTCGGCGTAGATCCCGCTCGCGTGATGGACCGCGGTGAACGCGCCGAGCATCATGCCGTTGTAGAGCATGAGCAGGATGGTGGGCACGGCCGCCAGCACGCCCGTGGCCAGGGCCAGCAGACCGACCTTGAGGTTGTGGCTGAAGAGGAAGGAGGCGAACGTGAACTTCATGCCCCCGCCCATGTCCCGTCCGTGGCGCAGCACCTCGAGGAGCTGCTTCCGGCCGGCCCCGGGCTGGCGAAACTCGCCCGCTGGCATGAGGGCGTAGGCGGCCACCGGGTCCTGCCGGACCGCGACGTAGCCGAGCAGTACCCCGCCCACGAGCAGCAGCAGGGACGCGGCCTGGAAGCGCCAGGTCCGCGCCACCGCGCGCGGAAAGCCTTCGGCCAGAAAGGCCCAGACCCGGCGCCCCCTCCCGCGGCGCGCGGGCAGATAGATCACGCTGTGCGCAGCGGCCGTGAGATCGTTGAGGTAACGGATCAACGCGGCGTCGTTCGTGCGCGAAGCCACCTGGGCCAGGTGGACCGCGGTACGGCGGTAGAGGACGTCGAGCCGGCTGAGCTCCTCGGGCGTCATGCCGCGCAGGCACTTGCCCCTGCGGTTGGCGCGTCGGACCAGGTGTTCGAGTTCTTCCCATTCGGACCGGTGTCTGGTAAGATAGTCCTGCATCGCGGCGCATGCCTTCTGTCTGGAGATCCGGCCGTGCCGGAGCGCATCGAGTTCGAAACCCCGGAGAACGTACGTGTCGGCTATGAGCCGGCGGGACTCGGATCGCGCTTCCTGGCCTGGTTCGTGGATTCCATGCTACTCGTTCTCCTCTTTGTTGTCATCCTCATTCTGCTCGTGCTCGTGGGCCTGGGCAGCCACGAGATCCTGGATCGGCTGGCCGAGGGACTTTCGGGCTTCAGCCCGGAGTCGGGCGGACAGCTCTCCTTCTACTTCATGGGGATCTTCCTGCTCGTCTGGGGGTTGGGGAGCTTCTTCTACTACGGCTTGAGCGAGTACTTCCTGCGCGGGGAGACCATCGGCAAGCGACAGGTCTCGATCCGCACGGTCAAGGCGGACGGCTTCTCGCTCGACGCGGGCAGCATCCTGGTCCGCAACATCTTCCGCATCATCGACCACGTGCCCGCGCTCTGGATCGTGCCCCTGGTCTCGGCCCGGAGCCAGCGGCTGGGGGACCTGGTGGCCGGCACGGTCGTGGTCAAGGACGAACCGTCCGCCATGAGCCCGCTGCGCGAGCAGCTCCTCCAGCGTCCGCCCGCGGACGCAGCGTTCCGCTTCGATGCCACGATCCTCGCCCGGGTTCGGCCGGCGGACGTGGAAGCGGCGGAAGCCTTTCTGGAGCGCGTCAGCGGAGGCGGTCTCCGCGGCCGGGAGCGCAACCGGCTCCTGGCCACCATCTGCGAGCCGCTCGCGAAGCGGCTCGGCTGCGAGCCGCCCGCTGCGCGCGAGCGTCGCCGCTTCCTCGAAGACTTCCTGGCTGCCGAGGTCCGGCGGCAATACCGGAAGCTGGGGTAGGGGCGCGGGCTACTCGCTTCGGCAGCGCAACGCCTTCGCCCGCTCGTAGCATTCCATGAGCGCTTCGTAGCTCTTGGCGGGCGTGTACCGCTCCAGGTAGGCCTGGCGGGCATTCGCGCCCATACGCGTGCGGTCGGCTGGGTCTCTGAGCAGACGGGTGAGCTTGTCGGCGAGGTCGGCCGGATCGCCGGGCGCGAACAGGCGCCCGGTTTCGCCGTCGGCCACGAGTTCGGCCGGCCCGCCGAGCCGGCTCACCAGAACGGGCCGGCCCGATGCATAGGCTTCGACCACGCTCCGGCCAAAGGTCTCGAAGCATTCGGACGGCAGCACGAGCAGGCTGGCCTGTGCGAGTTCGCGAGGCACCTCGGCGGGCGTGATCGCCCCCGCAAAGGTGACGGGCAGATCCGCAGCCGTGCGTTCGAGGGGCCCGCGCAGCGGGCCGTCGCCCACGAGCCGCAGCTCGGCGTGCGGGCATGCCGCGTACACGGCCGGCCACGCGGCGAGCAGCGTGCGCAGTCCCTTTTCCGGCCCCAGGCGGCCGAGGAAGAGCGCGCGGAGCGGGTCGTCCGCGGCAGGTGCGGGCCCGTGGCCCGGCGGAAACGGATCGGTCGCCGCGTGCGGCTTGACGACCATGCGCTCGGTGGGCAGTCCGCCGCGCGCGAACGTCTGGCGGCAGAATTCGCTCGGCACGATCAGCAGGTCTGCGTCCCGCTCCCACGTATGCCGGCGACGGTTGATCGCGATCATGCGCGCGGCCAGAGCCGACGCAAAAAACGAGCCGTGGTAGCAGCGCCGCCAGGCCCCGGGCCAGGGTGGGCCGCCCACGCACCGCTGGCAGGCCTGCCCGGACCTGTCCAGCAGTACGCCGGCCGGGCAGAGCAGGCGAAAGTTGTGGAGCGTGACCACGGTGGGCACGTTCTCGTCGTGCGCGGCTGCGAGTACGGACGGAGAGAGCGCGAACCAGAAGTTGTGCAGATGCAGGATGTCCGGCTGGATCGCGCGCATCTTCGCGCGCAGTTCGGCATACGCCGGGCGCGACCACGCGGCACGCCACAGCGCCCGCACGAGCGCCAGCTTCCCTGCGTCCACGAACGGGCGGTTGTCGGCGATGTGTTCGACCACATCATGGCCGTGGCTGCGCAGTTGGGCTGCATCGTCGGTCACGCCCACGTCCTCGCCGCCGGGCCAGACGTAGCGGTTGTGGAGGAGGAGGATGCGCATGAAGGATCTCCGGGCGGCCGCGTGGCCGCCGTGCACATCCAGCATATGCGCCCGGGGGGCCGGCTCAAGCACAATCCCGGACCGCTGGGAGCGCCGAGCTCCAGCGCGGCATCTGGCCGCCGGGGTCGGGGCAAAGCCCCTCGGGATTGTTCGATCCCATGCCGAGGCTTGGCAGATCCGCAAAAAGCGCTATGCTGGGTGCTGCATCGACCCGAATCCTTGGAAAGGACACGCATGCCCACCGACAAACCGCACATCATCTACATCCTCTCGGACGAGCACCGGGGCCAGGCCATGGGGCACGCGGGCGACCCGAACGTGAGGACGCCCGTCATGGACCGGCTCGCCCGCGAAGGCGCGAGCTTCCGCCGCGCCTATGCCAACTGTCCCATCTGCACGCCGTCGCGGGGGAGCATGTTCTCCGGCCGCCACGCGCACGCCGGACCCGTGGCCTTCTTCTTCGACAACTACAAGGCGTGCGCGCCGAGCACGGCCACCATGCTGCGCGCGCAAGGCTACCACACCGCCTACTTCGGCAAGTGGCACTGCGGCAACGTGCGGGACCAGAAGCCGCCCGAAGTGCGGGCGCATGCCGACGCGTACAAGGGGGTGAACACGCGCACGCCCGAGCGCCACCGCGCCGGGTTCCAGGATTGGTACGCGTTCGAGAACCTCAACCAGCATTTTGCGAGCTACTACTACAAGAACGACGAGATCAATCCCACCAAACTCGACGGGTACGAGACCGACGGGCTCACGAATGCGGTGGTCGAGTATCTCGAGGCCTACGACCGCGACGAGCCGCTCTTCCTGGTGCTGAGCGTGACCCCGCCGCATTTTCCGCTGATCGTTCCCGAGGCGTGGAAGCGGCTCGATCCGGAGAGTCTCGAGGTGCGTCCGAATTTTGCCGAGCATGTACATATGCGGGAGTGCCTGGCCAACTACTACGCCATGATCGAGAACCTCGACTGGAACATGGGCCGCCTCATGGACAGCTTGGGCCAGCTCGAACGCTTCCGCAGTACGCTCACCGTGTACTACTCGGATCACGGCGATTTCATGGGCAGCCACAACCGGCAGAGCCGCAAGGAATATCCGCACGAGGAGTCGGTGCGCATCCCAGCGATCTTCCACTGGCCGGATCAGATCCCCGCGCAGGGCAACATCGACGGGCTCTTCAGCATCGTGGACCTCATGGCCACCACGCTCGGTCTGGCTGGCGTGGACATCCCGCCGCACAACCAGGGGGTCGACTTTTCGCCCGCCCTGCGCGGCGAGTCCTTTACCGGCCCCGAACAGGTGCTGCTGGAGATGGTCGGCAATCCGCGCTGGAATTTGGATTTTCTGGACTGGCGGGGCGTGGTGACCCGGGACTGGAAGTACACCTTCTACGAGACCGGGGAGGAGGAGCTCTTCGATCTCGCAGACGACCCCTACGAGCTCGACAACCTGGCCGCCAAAGACCCGGACCGCAAGGCGCAACTGCAACAGCTCCTGCTCGACGAACTCGCGCGCACGCGCGACCCCTACTTCGACGTGCTGATCCAGTACCCCGCGCCGCCGGACCGTCCGGACATCGACGTCTCGCAGGCGGCCATGGCGTAGGCGGGGCCGCCTGGCGAGCCCGCGCCGCGGCCTGTCAGGATTCGGGGGGGATTCGGGGGAGACACAACTCATCTGTTGACAAAGGCGCTCCGGTTGCGCCTGGTCCCCGAACCGGAGGCCATGGAGGGCCGGAGGTCGCGAGGAGCGCAGCGTAGCG